>CALWON010000111.1 GCA_944383165.1 uncultured Oscillospiraceae bacterium | reverse complement strand
CAATTGAAAGACTGTTTCCCATATACCCCATTTATCGGTAAGGGCAAAGGATGGGGGATCGGGCAAGCATCAAACGAGGGAGGGAAAAGAGGAATGGCAAACTTACAGCTGAACAGGGGTGAAACACTGATTGGCAGTGGGATGGTGGTGTATTGGGAGCCGTATGGATTGTTCAATTATAGCACCTGGAGTGGGTATATTTATGTTACCAATCATAGGGTCCTTTTCCATCCGCTCATATCCAGTCTTTTCACACTGGAGCTTCCATTAGCGGGGCTCAACAGGTTCTGGACATCAAAACACTTTTTTGTCCCTGCTGTGACAATCTGCGACAAAAATGCAGAAACTTTTAGGTTTTCCGGCTTCAAAACTAAAAAACTGGTGTCCTGGCTTCAGCAACTGGGTATCCCCAAGGTGTGATGCGAAAAAAAGGGCAGGATATGGCTGGAAAGAAACAATACCATGTTTTCTAGGATAAAGCGTGCTACATGTGTCCTTTTTTGAGGAAAACAGGGGGATAAAAAAGCTGTTCAATTGTATGTTGGAAGGTCATATGGATTGGACAATCAGAACTGAAAAGGGGGCTTATGGGTGAACACAGATCGTTTTACAGAACTATTTCAAATTTTAGGTGGGGCAAAAGAGGTTGTATTAAACCCAGCTATTTCACTTGATACCATAAATGCCTGGGAAACAAAACGGAAACTGGATCTTCCATTGGATTATGTTCGTTTTATTACACAGGTTGGCGATGGTGGTATGCTATCTTCCAAAACCTGGGCTGGTGGAGAACTGATCCAATTTTCCAAATATGAAGAGAAAGGATACTCTTTTTCCCATATAAAAAAGGCTTTTACCCTAACAGAGAGCTGGGTTCCAGATTTAGGGGACCCACTGGAAGAAGGGGTAGTGCTCAGTGATGCAAGAGAAGAAAAAATATTACAGAAGCATTGGGCGATGATTCAAATATATGGCTCTATTATATTATTGGAAAATAAAACAGATGATTTTCAAAGATGGCATTTAATTGTAAATGGTCCATGCACAGGTGAAGTATGGCTAGAAAGTGGATTTGGGGTGATTCGTTACCCTGACTGCACATTTACAGAGTGGTTGTTGAAACATTTAGATGGTAGTTGGGAGGAATATGCAGCAAATTGTATGCAAAAAGATCAAGAAGTGAGGGAACGAAGAAAACAAATGGAAGAACCAAGGGCACGATGTTTAAAAGGTATCAAACAAAATCATATTCGGCTAAACCCTCTGGCATCTATGGAAGAAATTAAAACGTTTGAAGAAAAACACAATGTTAAACTTCCAGAAGAGTATGTGCAGTTTTTAACGGAATTTGGAAATGGAGGGCGACATTATAAATTAAACTATCCCAAAATTTATTCATTATCTGACTTGGAGCATATGACCGGACTAGATGAGACGTTTTTCTTCCAGAACCATGAACAAGTGGAGGCAGTAGCAAAGAAACTAAATTTATCTTATGAAGATCCACATCTTCCATGGGAACAAGTCGTGCGTCTTTGCAATTTGAAATATTATGGAGACAATGAAAAGACAGAGCCTTGGCTATTTCCTGTTCAAAAAAATTTAAAAGGATGTATCCCTATTTTTTCCTCAGAGGTTTCCCAAGATCAAACACAATTGTTTTTAATATTAAATGGAGGATTGCGTGGAGAAATTTGGGTATCGAGTAAATCTAAACTTGCGGTAAGAAGCGATTTCAGATTTCCAAATGGAGAAAAGGTCAACTTTATCAATCTTTGGGAAGCCTATATGTATTATCAATATGGTGCTTGCTAAATGAAGAACTATTGTGCCATAGAATTGTGGAAGCAGATTAACAAAAGCTGCCAGTTGCTGTGTTGTGGCTTAAATCCTAGAAAGAGATGTATGAGAAGTTTTTAGGTATTCTTTTTAGGAATAGCTAAATATAATTTATAATAATTTGCTATTTTTCTTTTTGAACTTTATAATGGATACAAGGAAAAGTGCTAAGGGTAATTTTAAGCAGTTCGAAAAGGGGAGTTGCAATGAAAATATTGGTTTTGAATGGAAGCCCCAGATTGAATGGGAACACAATGTATATGGTCAGTGGATTCAAAGCTGGTGCAGAGGAGGCAGGGCACAAGGTACAGGTTGAACATGTGGCGCATAGGGAGATCCATGGCTGTATGGCTTGTGAATCCTGCCACACCAAAGAAATGGGAATTTGTGCACAAAAAGATGATATGGACAACATTTATCAGGCAATTCTTGACACAGATATGTTAGTGTTTGCATCCCCAATTTACTATTTCACACTGTCTGCTCAGCTTCAGAGCACAATTCACCGTACTTACGCCATTGGGATTCCAAAGAACGTCAAAAAGACAGCACTTATTATGAGTTCTGGCAGTGCATATGTGTATGGTCCTGCGATTAGCCAGTATTATCAGTCAATTATAGAATACTGGAAGGTACAAAACGCTGGAATTTTCACCTCCAATGGTACTATGAACAAATCCAAAGAAAAATGGGATGAGCTGTATCACTTTGGAAAATCTTTATGAGAAAGAGGAAGTTTCTATGGGTAAGAAAATTTTGATTGTTTCTACCAGCCTCCGCAAAGGAAGCAATTCTGATGCATTGGCTGAGGAATTTGCCAAAGGTGCCAAGCAAGCTGGGCATGAGGTTGAAAAGGTTTCTCTGATTGGAAAGAATATCCAATTTTGTCATGGCTGTTTGGTGTGTCAGGAAACAAAACGCTGTGTGATTCATGATGATGCTGACAAACTTGTGCAGGAAAAGATGTTGTATGCTGATGTTTTAGTATTTGCCACTCCAATTTACTATTATGAGATGTGTGGGCAGATGAAAACATTGTTGGATCGGGCAAACCCTTTATATTCATGTGATTATGCTTTTCGCGAAGTCTATTTGATTGCTACCGCTGCAGAGGGTAGTGATGAGGTGTGGAGTCGTGCAGCCAGTGGTCTGGAGGGATGGATTGCCTGTTTTCCAAAGGCACATCTATCTGGTGTAGTTTTTGGTGGAAATGTCACAGGTGTCAATGGGATTCAGGGTAGCCTCGCTATGGAAAAAGCATTTGAAATGGGGAAGGGAATTGTATGAAACAGATCTGTATCTGGTTAGTGGTTATACTTTTGTTATCAGCTTGTGGAACTGCATCAAATACCAAAGATGAACTTGAACCATCTCAAATTTCACAAGCGGAACCACTAGATTTTCCATTGGGACAGGATGCAGAGTCAGAGGAAACTCAAACAGAACCTAACTTAGGTGCAGATGCGAGTGAGGAAGAAGAAATGTTGAAGATTCAAATTGGAGATATAGCTTTGATGGCTATTTTAGAAAATAATCCATCTGTGGAAGCCCTCAAGAAATTGTTGTCCGATGGTCAGATTACGATTGATGTCCAGAACTATGGTAATTTTGAAAAAGTTGGAATGTTGCCCCAAAGCATTCCAAAAGATGATGTACAAATCACTGCCGTTCCTGGAGATGTGATGTTATACCAAGGAAATTCCATTGTATTTTTTTATGGCTCAAATACATGGTCTTATACAAAATTGGGAACCATTACAGGAGTTACACAGGAAGAATTGAAAGAAATCCTAGCTGGAAAGGGCAATTCTATGGAACTATCCATTGTCTGTACCAATGAAAGTGATGAAACAGAATAAAAATGGGATATGTTGGATACAAAATACCTGCTTTGTTTGTCCCATCTCTCCTTGTCTGGATAGTAGAAATGAAAGGGGTTTTGGCTGTATTCACATTGAATTGATAACGCCCTATGGTTTTCTTTCCTGTAAGGATAGGGAAAGGACAGACGGTTTCCCATCTGTCCTTAGTAAAAAATTGATTTGTTTATCCACTTTGATTGTAAGGTACACTCATCTTTTCATACCATCGTACAAAAAGATGACGTTTTCCCAGTGCGAATGGCAAGGATCATTTGGTTTAATGTGGTTCGATCATATGCATTTTCTTCAAGATACGCACTAACCTTCTCCTGCCACTTTTCACGTACCAGTTCTGAATAGTCAGTCATCTCTTCCTCTGATGCACCATATTGAACCATTGCTCTTGTGGCTGCTGCTGTCTGCTTCATAACTGCAAAGGCAGCATTTTGCTTTTCGTTCTTTTCAGCCATAAAATCGGTATAGGTGTCCAGCCCCTTATTCAAATCAGCATATTCCTGTTCTGAAATCTCACCTGCTGCAAAGGCACGGTCAACTTCTTTCCCGATCCCACCCACAAGGTTAGCCAGCTGATCCATGCTTAACCCATCTATGGAGAATGCGACACCTACAGGATATTCTGTAATCTGTGCAGCTAGTTCCTGTGCTTTTTCAGAGACATTGCCCCATGAAAATGAAACAAAATCCTGCCGCCCTTTTACTACAAAAGAACTGTTCTGATTATACTCAATGTTTGTTCCGAACTGTGTATCCAGTGGTATCGTACTTTTGATGTCAATGTGGTCGAGAACATGCCCTGGTTTTAGATGTTCCAACTTTATACCATAGAAGTTGTCCTGCTGAGTGCCATCCTGATTGGATACATCCACTTCCTTTACCCAGCTATGCTCCACAAGTTCATCTGGTAATTTGGGCAAGTAATCAATGATCAGTCCCATGTCAACTCCACTCCTTGTATGATTGATTTCAGTATAATCATATAAACAACATCAGAATTTTCCTGCCATATAAAGGAAAGGATAACTACTTTGCTACTACCAACAGTTTGTCCTTGAATTTCAGTATGGTTGAGGCAAAAATCATCCTCACCATACTATCGTCATATTATGGAAAAACTTAAGATGTATAGCAAAGAACTTATATCATTTTGTTTTATGAATGTTGGTGTGTATGCTCAATGGTGTTTTCTATTCTAAAAAGCGACATCACATGGATGGGTTTTCCATTGATTGCATCATACAAAAAGGGCGCACGTTTTGTGCGCCACTTTTTTCGGATAAAAATTTTATGGTTCCCACAGTAAAATGGAAGTATCAATTATGGTTTGCAACTCAGATTCATTCATTGTTTCCATTCCTGTATAGTCCCCTGTATAGTAAAATACACAGTCAATTTGAGTTGCACCCTTATCAGTAGGGCATAGGGTGTATTCAGAAAATACAGCATCACTTGTCACCAGGCTATCCCACTTTGTACCAGATAAATAGAAAAATAAATAGGCATTTGTTACATCTCCGTTTTCAACGTCCACTCGCTTCAGTTTCAGGTAATTTGCCTGATTGCCCTGCAATCGACCAATCAAGCCATCATCTGTCATCAAGACAGATATATTGTCCTCATAAGATATGACTTGTTCAGAGGTTTTCATGAAACCAACTAGAAACATGGATAAAACGGCAACAATAACAAAGACGGAGACTCCTACAAATATTTGAATTTTTAGAATCCTTTTCTTGACTGCACGGAAAGAAGCTGCTTTTTTTCTTTCCCGCTCCGAATCTTGAGGGGAAGGAAGGAGTTCACTTGGTTCAGAAAGAGAAGTATAAGTATCTTTGCAGACAGAACATTCCGATAGATGTTGTTCAACAGCCTGTTTACTTTCTTCACTACAAACTCCATCGTGATACAGTGGCAACAAATCTTGAATGAGATTACATGGATATTTCATGAAATTCCCTCCCTAATTTTTAATTTTGCTCTATGATAGGTTACTCTTGCCCAGCTTTCAGATTTACCCCAAAGACTTCCGATTTCAGCAAAGGAAAGTTCCCCAAAGGTACGCATCCAAAAGACCTCTTTATACGGATTTTCTAATTGATGAAGTAATTTGTGGAGTGCAAACGCAGTTTCTTGGTTGAAAAGGCGTTGCTCTATACTTTCGGTATCTGGAATTTGTTCAAATGGGTAATCTGTCTGTTTTTGTTGTCGTTTTACCTGTGTGTAGAAAATGTTTTTTGCAATTTGGCAGAGCCACACACTCAGTTTACACTCTCCACGAAAGGTATCTATCCTGTTTAATGCTTTAAAGAAAGTCTCCTGTGTGATTTCTTCTGCCCATGTTTCATCTTTGCATAGCAAACGAACATATTGGAAGATACTGTCATAATATTCCGAATATATCGTCTCAAACTCTTTCACATAAACACCTCACTTCCTTTATCCATAAGACAAACGAAAAGCAAAATCGTTACAAATTTTTTGCTTGTGTATATCTTTTTTTAACATAAAAAACACTTGAAATTCTCCAGAAGAAAATGGAAAGTGTTAGAGGGATACTCTATCAATGATGACGGTTGTGTTCCTGAATATAGGTCAATATAGATTCTACTTTGGGGAGAATTCCAGAGAAATTGTTTTGTTTTGATACTGTTTTATGACAGTAAGAATTCTCTCTATATCTAACATAGGGATCACCTCTAATATAGTTATATGTATGATAGCAAAAATCCTATTGTTCTACAAGATTTCTGAATACTTGAAAAAGCGTTCTATTTATGCTATCATATTCCTTGTATAGGATGAATGGAATATACTTTAAAAATACAATGAGGCGGATAGATATGAATAGAGTCATAAGTGGTTATGCGGTTGGAGCGTTGATGTACTGCCCTGCAAACATGCATGGAACGATTGTGGAATCTTTGGAGAAAGAACAATTTGGAAAACCATTTTCTTTGGCATTTTGTTTAGAGGATACCGTTCATGAAAGTGCAGTAGAAGAAGCAGAACAGTATTTATATAGGACACTGGAGTCCATACAAAAAGCAAAAGCGGCTAGAGATTTTTATATGCCACTGATTTTTATTCGTATTCGTTCTGTAAAGCAATTAGAAAAGCTTGCATCTGTTTACAGTGTCTTTTCTGATATATTAACAGGATTTATTATTCCAAAATTCTTTATAGAAAACTGTGATGCCTATATTGAAGTCATTGCAAAACTGAAAAATTCAGGCTATCACTACTATTACATGCCAATTTTTGAATCCGCTTCCATGATTGATTTAAGTACAAGACATAAAAACCTGTCAATGGTAAAACACAAACTGGAGGCAGTGCAGGAGTCTGTTTTGAATATTCGAGTAGGGGGAAATGATTTATCACACGCATTTTCCATTCGCAGACCTGTGAATCATACCATATATGATGTGAAACCGGTTGCAGATATTTTAATTGATATTGTGACAACATACGGCACTACTTATGTTATTTCTGGACCTGTATGGGAATACTATGCAGGTGAGGGTTGGGACACTGGGTTAAAAAGAGAACTGGAGCTGGATTTACTCAGTGGATTTATTGGGAAAACAGTGATCCATCCAAAACAGATTGCGATTGTGAATGAGGCGTTAAAGGTAAAAAAGTCTGATTATGAGGATGCCTGCCAAATTTTGAATTGGGATAGGGGAGCAGCCAATCTGGTTTCTGCAAATACAGAATCCATGCGGATGAATGAGTATAACACCCATCACAGATGGGCTGTTAAAATGATGCAATTAGCGCAAATTTATGGAATCAAAGAAATATCATGAGATTGTCAAAGCCAGCTCTTTTTCAAAGAGCTGGCTTTTTATAGAAATCAGAAAAGGATAGCCTATGATAATTTATGGAGTACCTGAGTCAGTATGAAATCAGAAAAAGGAATGTGATTGGGTGCAACCAGATGAGGAACCATTGAATTGGAGAGGAGATTGGCATCTGGAATGATTGCCAAATCAGACTGCAAGAGCATAGGAACATCTATGATGGTATCACCAGCAGCGATGGTATAGGTTGGCTTGAATCGGGTTTTCAATCGTTCTATGGCATGACCTTTGTTAATAGAAGGAGGAAAGAAATATACCTTTCGTCCAGATACAGCCACTTCTAATTTTGTTTTTCCAATAAAGTGGGATGCAGTGCGTTGGGCATCTTCGGCACATTCACAGGCAGCAAAGAGATACATTTCATCAATTATGCGGTATCTCAATGCTTCTGGTATGGATGACAGCATATCATGAATTTTATGTAATTCAGGGTACCATGGCTTTACAGATTGGATGGAAGTTTGATACCATGTAGAATCAATTTCCCCATTGACAAGTAGAATGGCACCATTGGTTGTGACTGCATAGTTTGGGGTACATTCTTTTGGAAATTGAATCCGCTTATATTGCTCTATGGAGCGGCTTGTCACAGGAACAAAAGAAATACTTTGGTTGATTTTTCCTAACAATGCAATGGATTTTTGAGTAAAAAACCCCTGTTCCTGACCATTCAAATATTCAACACATTGGTCAGTCTCTTTTTTATATTTGTAAGAAAATAGAAGTGTATTGTCTAAGTCACTGGCAAATAAGATATTTTGTTTCATATTTTTATGATGAAGTGGGAAAGCCCTAGTTTGTCTTATAGGCTCTTTTGATTCCCTGTCCTCAATTCTCCTTTGTAATATGGTGGTTTCTTTCCACAGTTGGCTTTGCTACAGCAGGTTTCCAACGAATTGTAGGATGGTATTGTGGTCCACTGCCAAATTTAGATTTTGCCCATCATCGAACCCAGCAGTAATCACCCCAATCAGCCTCCCATACAGGTCTAACAGGGCACCACCACTGCTTCCATGAGAGACAGGTGCAGTAAACTGTACCATAGACATCCCTCTTAGGTCTCGAAAACCAGAGACAATCCCGTCTGAAATGGTGTTGAACAGCCCCAATGGACTGCCAATGGCAACTACCTTTTGCCCACGCACCAAACGTTCAGATGCGTCTAAAATGGGAATTGGGGTTCTGTATTTATCAAATCGTAAGATAGCTAAATCCCATTCTGGGTGGTACTTGACAAGCGTATCAGTATAAAAGACATCGGTTTCTTCTTCTAAAAGAATGCCATAGTAGGAGCCACCACATACCACATGAAAGTTTGTTAAGATGTAGCCCTGGTTGCTGATTACAATCCCAGAACCTGTCTTTACACATTCATTATTTTCATCAAAAATTTTTAGCATAACCACGGAAGAAGCAAAACCAGCCAGTTGTTCAAATTCCATAGGTTGGTTTTGCACAGATGGAGCTGTGGGAGAGGGCTGTGGTTTTGCAGGTGGGGTTCGATTGGGGTGTTGCAGACTGGCTCTGGACAGAATGTTTCGCTCCTGTTTTGGAGCGGTGGGTTGTATTGCAGGTCGCTGGTTGACTCTATCTGCTCGCTGTAGAGAGGCTCTGGAAATGGTAGGGCGTTGTTGAGCAGGAATGGGGAAGAGGGGGTTAGACTGCCCTGCTGTTTGCTGCAAAACAGGTGGTTGCTCTACACGCTGAGAAAGAGACAATAGTTCTGTGGATGAAACAGAAACATCTTGACCATGCCCCAGATATAGTACATCACAACCCAATCGATAGAGGAGGTACAAAAAAAGATATTCAGAAATGCCAATTTTACCACTGCATATAAATTTTGGAAATTGGTTCATCTTGGTAGTTTCTATAAATAATTGGGGGAAGTAGAGGTCAATCCAATAGAACAGTTTCACTGCAAAATTACATAAAATAGATTCTTCTTTGCAGTTGCGGATTTTTTGGAACAGTTGCAGTATATTTTGCAAGGTGTGGTGGAATGTTTCATTCCAAATCATATTTTGAAATTGAAACGATGGCTGAAGTCCTTTTTGATGGTACAAGTCTCGATAATGTGTTGCCTGAGATGGGGTCAGTTGACTGGAAAATTGCGCAACATAGAGATGACCAGAGTGTTTCTTTTGCCAGGATTTACATTTTTCCGACCACAAAGCAAAATCAGTATCCACAATCAAACGAAGAAAAAAGGTTTCTTTTTGAAAATTGGAATAGCGACCCTCTTTTTGAAAAAAGAGCTCCACAGGATGCTGCTCTGTTGTTTTAAAAGGGACAACTTGAAATTGGTTGAAAAACTGGCTCATATCGTTCCTCCTATCCACCATTTCTATCTCCATATACTTTACTGGTCTGCCATAGATTGAATCAAACCACAGGCTCTATAATTGACCAGTGGATATTCTATCACTTCAACCCCTTTTTCCTTTGCCAGTTGATAGATGTGTCCCAGATGTTCTTCGTCGTGATTACTATGTACTAGGATTTTCCATGGCACTCGCCGCAAAAGAACTCGGGTGGTCTCGCCAATGCTTGGTTTAATGAAATTGATATTGTTAATATGAAATTGTTGTCCTATCTCATGAACTTCTTCCTTGGAACTTTTCGATACTGTGATTGGTTCAGACTCAAAATGAGAGTGAAAAGAAAAATAATGTTCTACTGTCTCAATAAACTGGTAGGTCAGGTCCTTTTCTATCAGTTCCTGATAAAATACTGCACCATGAAAATCATTGGGACCAATCAGATCAGGGCGGTAAAAAGTGCGGCTAAGCAGACCAGATACTGTTGCATTCAAACAGGAACTGGCAATGAGAAAATCCTCATAGGTGCCACATTTTTCAGAGAGATGGGCAGGGTCTGACAGGACAGCCAGACCAGAACTGACACCTGGATAACATAACATAGCCTGTTCCAGTTCTCTTTGAATTGCCCCTTTCCCAGTCCAGCCGTCTACAAATTGAATGGAAGCAGGGGGGTGATGTGCTAAGATGAAATTCATTGCATTTTGGTCAATACCACGCCCACGAATGATGGAAATACTGTAATGCGTTACATCAGTATGATATTTTTGGGCAAGGTAATGCTTGATTAAAATACCAATAGGGGTTCCCGCCCGTGCCAGTGAAACAAGTACAGCGTCTTTCCCCTTTTCCATCCATATCTTTTCTGATACGGATGCAACAGCATCGGCAGTCAGTTGTGCATAGCGTTTGAGTGCGTCATGGTATGTATTTAAGTAAGCTGTGGATGGCTCATACTCTAATGGTAACATTTCTGAATAGTGTGTACCGCTTTGGATACGTGCTTCACGCTCCTTTGTCCCCAGTGGTTCCACACAACCTGTGATGTCTTTTAATAAAAGGGTTACATCATCTTTTTTATATGTACCAAACATGGCGCCCTCCTTGTAGCCAAAATAGGGTAGGTATATGATATGGTTTGATAGCAGACAGGAAACTGCCCATTGCCTGAATATGAGTGCCTAGAGAATCTGTCACAACAATAACAGCATCATAGTGTTGCAAATTATAGAGATAGGTATTTCGTTCTGTCTCATAAAAACTCATAATTTTGTGCCCAGAGGTAATGGGATATCCTTCCATCTGTGAAATGCCAATGGGACTTCTGGTTGTGGCATGACAGCGAACCGACAAATGATTGTCAGATTGTTCCAGATAGTCCCCTAGAATCAATGCAGGATACATACATTCTTCCGTTCCAAGAACAAGAACAGAAGCACCATAGGGGAGGGAAGTGGTATAGTGAGAACAAAATTCCTGTGCAATTTGAAGGCAGTTCTGCGTATAAGTTTTGGTATTTACCCCTTTTCGTGGGTCATATAACTCCAGTTCTGACAGCGTTTCACAAATCAGATGTGGTTCTATATACTCTGTGGGGTTGGCTTCAGAGACCTGAATGTGGGAGACCATTTCTGAGTAATCAACTTGGGGAAGTTTTACCAAATATTCACATTGAATGCCAGCATCCTCCATTTTTGTGATATTTTCAGGGGAAACACGATTTAATATGGAGGCTGCTACCAGTTTCTTTTCAGATAGGACAGGAAATTGTTGCTTCAATTTTTGAACCATATTGATGAGTGTTTTTCCAGTTGAAATTTCATCTTCCACAAATAAGATGGTATCACTGAGATGGAACCAAACCCCCAATGTTTCAGCACACAACTTTTGTTCCACTGCGTGGCTGTGTTCCTCAGAAAAAAGAACCCAGTTTTGGACATCTGGCATGGATTCTCTGGTGGTGTGGATGTAAATACATGGGTCAGGAAAACAGGTTGCCACAGCGGCACCTATTGCCGTTGCGGTTTCTGCAAATCCAATGACCAATTTTGTGTTGGGATATTTTTGACAGAGTAAATGTCCCAAGGTTTTCATCATAGAAAGGGCTTCTGAAGGGCTGACTGGCAGATGTTTGGCTTGCAGAGGATTCACCAGCAGATAGGGTCTTTTGGTGTTATTGTAGCGTTTCGCAACACGTAAAGTAGTTTCTTGGGTATAGATAGGCATTTCATCACGCTTCCTTATATCGAATAAAAAGGATTCCTCAATAAATAGGTTGAGGAATCCTTTCCAGTAGTTAGGTTGTTTTTGTTACCGCTTTGCGAATCAGGTCCACAGGAATCATAGTCATAGCCAAAAGAATGACAACAATCCATCCTGTAATGCCAAATGGTACACAGCTAAACATACTGCTAATCCACCCAAATACAGGAATTGGAATCAATCCTGCGGTGACAATAAATGCCTGTACCAGTACAATGGTAACAAAAACCTTCATAAAGCCTGTGTTTTCATTGAGACCTTTGAAAATCGCGTATTTATCGTGGCGTACATTAAAGCCGTTAAAGAGTGCACTCCAAATAAATAGTACAAAGTAGGCAGATAGTTTTTCCTCTGTTGTATGGAAGAATTGATCAAAGAAGGGAAGTTTCAGGAAGATAAAACTCAAAATGGTGAGCCAAATTCCCATCACAAAAATTTGTACCATCATCGGTTTACTTACAATGCTCTCATCTCTCCTGCGAGGTTGTTCTCTCATATAACGCTCTTGAGCAGGTTCATTGCCGAGCATGATTGCCCCCAAACCATCCATAACCAAGTTTACAAAGAGGAGGTGTGTGACTTTGAGAGGTTCCTCTACACCAAAGAAAGGAGCAATGGCACTGACAACAACAGCTGCTACATTGATGACAAGCTGGAATTTACAGAATTTCAGAATGTTGTGATAGATGGTACGTCCATACCAGATTGCATCTTTGATGGATCTAAAGTTATCATCCAATATCACAATTTTACCAGCCTCTTTTGCGGCTTCTGTACCGCTGCCCATAGCAAAGCCAACATCGGCACGCTTTAGAGCAGGGGAGTCGTTGACACCATCTCCTGTCATGCCGACAACCAAATTCATTTCCTGACAGAGCCGCACCATGCGGGATTTATCTGTTGGCAGTGCACGGGCAATGACACGGATACGAGGAATGATTTTCTTTACTTCTTCGTCAGAAAGTTCATTCAGTTGGGCAGAGGTAAGGGCAACATCATCTTCAGAATGGAGTAAATTGGCATCCCGTGCAATGGCAACAGCAGTTTCCAAGCGGTCACCAGTGATCATAACAACCTGAATTCCAGCGCGCTGCACTTCAGCAATGGCTTCCCTTGCCTCTGGACGCACATCATCACGAATACCCACAAGCCCAATGATGACAGTATCCGAGTTGATTTTATTTTCGGAAAGGGTTTGCTCAGAATAGCCAAAAGCCAGAACACGCATGGACTTGTTGGCAAGTTCATCAATCTTTGCGTTTAATGCATCAAAGTCAATGGGATGTGTATCTCCATTTAGACTGAGATATTTTGTGGAAACTGCCAACAACCGTTCAGGAGCACCCTTGTAGAAAGTTTTTCCCAATTCTTCCAAGTATGCCTGACTGAACTTGTTAGAGGAATTAAAACCCTGAGAACTGGTGATAGAACAAGAAGATTCCAATTTTTGAAAGACTTCTGGTCCAATAAACTTCATCAGAGCTTGGTCTGTGGCGTTTCCACCAATCACCCGTCCCTCTGTATCAAACATAGACTGTGTATTTTTTCCAATAGCAAGGTCAACAAGACTTTTTACTTTCCCATATTCTGAAAGTTCATTCAATGGAATCGTCACTCCATCGGCAGTAAAAAATTCAACTACCTCTAAACTGCCCTTTGTGATGGTTCCTGTCTTGTCGCTGAATAGAATATTGAGGGAACCGGCTGTTTCAATTCCTTCTGCTTTACGGACCAGAACATTGTGGTCCAGCATTTTACTTGTATTTTGCATCAAAACCAGAGAAATCATCAAGGGAAGCCCTTCTGGAACAGCACAGACAATAATGACAACAGCAAGGGAGACAGCCTCTACAATATCCTGAATAATGGTAGCTGCTCCCAATGAGAAATAGGACTGGAAACCGCCAGCAGAAAGAATAAAGTATCCAAAGTACATAATGGCAATGACAATGGCACCAATATAGCCAAACTTGGAGATCATGCCAGCAAGTTTTGCAAGTTTTACTTTCAGTGGGGAATCAGGCTCATCTTCCTGCATTTCTTCTGCCATTTTTCCCATCATGGTGGCCAGACCTACTTTTTGTACATCAAGGACACCCTCACCATCAAACAGAACAGCACCACGGAACAGGGAATGCTTGTCCACAAAGGTATCACCAGTAATCTCATCTGCCAATCGGAATGAGGCATCTGCTGCTGTCTTATGGCATTCTTCTGCCTCACCATTGAGAGCGGAATTGTCCACTTTGAGTGTACCATAGACCAGTACACCATCTGCTGGAATCTTATCGCCAGCCTGAAGCAGTACCTTGTCACCGGTTACCACTTCATCCACAGGAATCACAGTTACTACACCATTTCGATAGACCTTACACTGGTCCTTTTTTGCACTGTCTTTTAACTGGCGATATTTGGTATCGCTTGCAACACCGGTTTTGGCTGTTACAAAGGCAACAATCAAAACCGCAACAATGGTACCTGCTGGCTCATAAATATCTGCATAGCCAAATAAAAACATCACAATCATCAGAGCCGCAATGATGAGAAGGATGCGAATCATTGGGTCGCCGAATGTCTCCTTAAATTCAGCCCAAAATGTGGTGGGTTCTGAATCGGGTATGACGTTACTGCCATATTTTTCCCGTGATTCCAAAACCTCTTTATCAGAAAGTCCATTAAAATGCATTGTTTTCTTCTCCTTAAAACGAGGGAAAGAAAGGAAGTATTGATGCGTTCCATTTCTTTCCCCAGGTTTTTATCTATGTATATTACAGAAAATGCCGAATCAATTCGCCAAGTCCAGGATCTGTAGTGCCCTGACCAACAGCATTGAACTTCCATTCACCGTTGTGGCGATAGATTTCACCGAAAATCATAGCTGTCATGCCATCGTAATTATCAGACAGATTATATTTGCAGAGCTCCTGATTGGTACGTGAGTCAACAATACGGATGAAGGCATTCTGAATCATACCGAAACTCTGACGACGCTGGACTGCCTGATAAATATTGACGACAACAACAATGCGGTCATATTCAGCGGGCACACGTGCCAATTCAATGACAATCTGCTCATCATCCCCATCGCCATCACCAGTCAGGTTGTCCCCCAGATGGATGACAGACCCGGAGACATGCTTCAGGTTTCCAAAGTAGATGATATCTTTTTGGTCTACTAATTTCCCATTTTGGAGCATCAATGCAGAGGCATCACAGTCAATGGAAGGCTGAGAGCCGCCACCAAACAGACCACCAAGCAGACCACCGCCCCTTTTGGCACTATCCCATCCAAGACCAACGACCACTTTATTGAGCCCTGCGTTGTCCTTTGTAAGGCTCACTTTTTGACCTTTTTGTAAACTAACCGACATATTCAATACTCCTTCTTGTTCATTTTCTACCTGCTCGCCAATTCATGCCCCAGTGGAATGCCCTGTCAAGGGCTTGATGACCAGGATAGAACTGAACAATTTTCTCAACACTGAATGTTTCATCATTGACATTCTCAAATAAAACCAGACCGCACATACCATCGTTGGAATGATATGAGTCCATTTTGACAATCAAATCTTCAGCACCAGGATAGCGAATGGTGACAATGGCATCTGCCTGTTGCCAGTTAGCAACACCCTCATAGATGAAGGTATATACCAAAATTCGCTTGATTTCTGAAATTTTATCCCCATTGATTCTGAGGTTTTCACCCGTTTTAACAGCACCTGTTCTGTCATCCCCATCCAGAGACACATAGGGAGGGCTTTTGAGTGAGCCAAATGCGTTTCCCAGAGCCTGAACAGCCCCTTTTTGCCCATTTTTTAACTCATACAAGCACCCAAGATCAAGATCGATTCCTTTGCTACCGCCTAACAGACCTGAAAACAACCCCTGTTTTACAGGTTTGGAGTTCCAATTTAGATTGATTAAAATTTCACCTAAGCTGACTTTCTCACTTTTATGTAGGTTGACTTTCTGACCTTTTTTCAGACTAATAGCCATGGGACACCTCACTTATTCTACATCCACACCATAGTTCGCACACAGTGCAGCCAAACCACCTTGATATCCACTGCCGATGGCATTGAACTTCCATTCACCATTGTTTTTGTAAACTTCGCCAAACACTACCGCAGTTTCAATGGAGAAATCTTCACCCAAATCATAGCGCAAAAGCTCTTGCCCAGTGCTCTCGTCCATAATCCGAATGAAAGCGTTATTCACCTGACCGAAGTTCTGACGCCGCTCCTCAGCTTCATAAATGGTGACTGTGAATGCAATACGAGACAGGTTATCAGGCATACGAGACAAGTCAATTTTGATTTGCTCATCATCCCCATCGCCTGCACCAGTCAGGTTATCCCCCATATGTTTGACTGCTCCACTGGTATGCTCCAAGTTACCATAAAATACAAAATCATCAGAGCTGGATACCTTCCCATTTTCACCCAGCAGGAACGCGGCTGTATCCAGATCAAAGGAACCGCCGGTATCAAAAGCATTGATATCCCATCCAAGTCCGACTACCAGCTTACTCAAACCGGGATTATCCTTTGTTAAACTGACCTTTTGACCCTTTTTTAAACTAATTGGCATAACAAATTCCTCCTAAATTCATTTATGCAACTTCAATGCCGTAGTGACCACACAAAGCAGCCAAACCGCCTTGGAACCCACTGCCAATGGCGTTGAACTTCCACTCTCCATTGTGACGGTACAGTTCACCCACCACAATGGCTGTCTCAATAGAGAAGTCCTCACCCAAATCATAGCGGATTAAATCTGTACCTGTGACCATATCTTGAATATGGATATATGCGTTGGATACCTGACCAAAATTTTGATGGCGAGTTTCAGCATCATAGATGGTAACGGTGAATGCAATTCTCTCTACATTGGAAGGAACCAGAGAGAGGTCAATGGTAATTTGTTCATCATCGCCATCACCTGCACCAGTCAGATTATCACCCATGTGCTTGACAGAACCACTGGTATGTTCCAGATTTCCATAAAAAACAAATTCTTTTTCGGTGGGGCACTTTCCATTTGCGCCAACCATGAAAGCGGCTGCATCCAGGTCAAATGCTGCACCAGAGTCAAAAGCGTTGACATCCCATCCCAATCCCACAACAATTTTTGTCAAGCTGGGATTCCCTTTGGTCAGGTCTACTTTTTGTCCTTTTGTCAAATTGATAGGCATACATGATTCCTCCATTCAAAGTGATTATTTTTGATTTGGCATATGATAACGCTGGTTAAAATCGGCTTTGATTGTTTCAAGGCGGCGTTGATCTTCCACACGCTGCTTTCGGGCGTTTTCCTGAATTTGTCGTGTTTCATCGATGCCAGAGACAATGGTCTGCCATGTTTTTTCCAGTGTTTCAATCTTAATGGAACTTCCAGAAGCAAGTCTTGCAGTCATTTTCGACTGTTCAGCCGTATTTTGAGCATTGCGTATGAGCATCTCATTTGTTTTAGCATCTAAGGCAGACATAGCCTCTGCCTGTATCCGCTGCCGTTTTAACATAATTGCCTGAGTTAATGCCTGTTTGAACACAGGTAAGGTGATAATAAATGCAGAATTTATTTTACGTACCAAGTTCATGTTGGAAAATTGCATGGTTTTAATCATGGGAATGGATTGCATTGCAACACTTTCAGCAGTACGAAGGTCTTGTGTCCTCTGTTCCAACATCATCAAAGCCTGATTCAGTGATGTAATCTCGAACTGGATGGAATTATCACCAGTGGCTTCCATATCTGACTGCCGTTGTGCGATATATGCCTCCAATTCACCACATGCCTGCTCACCAGCTAAAATGTACTTGACCAGTTCATGGTAGTAGTTCACATTGACCTGAAACATTTCTTCTAATCTGCGGTTAGATTGCTTGATTTCAGATTCATATTGCTTTAACTGAACATAAATCTTGTCTACTTCTTCTCCCATAGTGTGATATTTGGCAAGGATTTTATCCAGTTGCTTCCTGAGGTTCCCAAACAATTTCCCAAACAACCCAGGATTGTCCTTAATTTCCTCAATATCGAACTTATCCATAATTTTTGCCAGCGTGGTCAACATTGCACTGGAGTCATCCAACTGGGACATGTTCATACTATTGAGCACAACATCAGAACATTTGGAGATTTCTTCCGCTGCATTTGCACCAAAAGAAACAATGGTTTCCAAATCGTAGACCTCAATTTGGCTGGTTAGCTTGTCAACCTCTGGTGAATTGACCATAAGTTGGGTCATTTGTTGCCGGTCAGCAACAATGTCAAACTGCTGATAATTTTCCATGGGTTCTGTGGTATGCTGTGTGTCACTGCTATGTATGGTACTAGCAGGTCTGTTGAAATCTAATGCCATAGTTAAAAACCCCTTCTAAATAGTTTTCGGATTGGATTCAGGATGGTTTCTTGCAGTGAATCAAAATTGGGGATGGAGAGGTCATACATATACTCGCCAACCTGTTGTTCATTTACAAAATGACAGGAGAAATATTTTTCAATGCATTGATAGCCTGTTGGTACAAAAAATAGGATATCAAATCCAACTAGGTTTAAAAAGGCAACGAGGATACTGTCCTCCAGTGAAAGGATTTCTTCTGTTGTATTGATAAAAATCAGTTTTGGATTTTTCTTTGTAAAATCAAATTTTTGTATCAATCTCAAAACGTCTTTGTTCATATTGAGAACAGTAGAAATGATGGTATACTCTGTGCCATTTTGGTAAGTCCCCACAATCAACTTCTCATCCAACAACAGCTGCAACTTGTCCAAAAGGTGTTCCTGTATTTCTGGTCTTAAAATGCCATACTGATAGGATTTGTGGGTTTTGATTTTGTTTTGGAGCAGTTTTTTGTTTTGTAAAAACTGGGTTGCAAATGGTTTGACTGGGTTCGGTTCATGGAGATTTACAAGGGATTGATTTTTCATCACAATGGTGTCAGGAGTCATCAGTTTTTTCAGCTCCATCCAATACTGTGAGACTTGCCCATCTTTCACACCACATATTTTTGAAAGAAGCACAGGGAGAACAACGGTTTGGTTATCAGTGGAAAAAGATGGTCTGTACTTCAGTTCCTGATCCCAAAGGATAGAGATTTCCTCGTACATTGTTTGAAGTGTGATAGAGTCGGCTTTGCTGTACTGCTGATTGCGATAGAGCCCACTGTCTTGATATAGAAGTGTATCCAAATCTCTCTCCGCCTGATAGGCAGATGTACTGACACGCATTTGGGATTGTTCCACGGGGAAACAATCGAGAGGAGCAGGAAACTCAAATTTCAGTTCAAGCAAGTTATCAGATGAAATACAACTAGCGACATCGAGACTGGGCGATAGCACAAGGACATCCACAGGAAGTTTGGAAAGAAATTTGATAAATAGAGCCTCATTTTCTGATGTACAGGTTCCAAACAGAATAAAAACAGAAATTTCAGGCACATTCCACTGATAGAATAACTCTTTTTGGTATCGTTTCAACCAACACAGAAGATAAACAGCCTTGTTGGTCAGTTTTAATAAGTTACCAGAAAGTTTATCATTTTCTTCCAGACAGACATCTAAAAAGCTCTTCACCATCAAACGCTGGAGTTCTATATTTGCAGAATATTGTATGTTGTGGGATAAATCAGAGAGTAATTGCTGTACATTGGTATAGTTCTTCCGTTTGATTTGTGCAATTTCTTCTGATGAGGGAATGGGGATGTTGTGGTTTACAACACAAATCTGCCGATTATTTGATTTCAGTTGTTTATAAAAAGAGAACAAATCACTGGAAAATGTCAGTTTATCCTCAACACCATGCTGTAAAATAAAAGAATTATAAAAGAAATTTGGTTCATCTCCCCGTAGATGTGCAGCAGTTAACATTTCTTGTATAGATGGCTGCTTCATCCAAGCATTGGTACAGGCTTGAATATTTGGGGGAGTACCATAAATCATTTGAAGATTTGCCTTTTTGACTATCTCATTTTGCAACCATTTCAGATTAAAATAATCTGGAAACTGTGTTCCACCATCGGGAGAATATAACGTGGAGTGTTCCGACTTGGGGTCTAGTTGTAAGTAGGTACTATCGCCATTGCGTTCCAACAATATAATATCAGCACCAGCTCTTGAAAGAATGGTCAAAAGCTGCAATTCATAGTTGCTGACGGTGCCATCGTATAGTATTTTAGGTGTTTTTTCTGCCCCGAGCTGGTTGACAATCCGTTCAAACTTATAATAGAGCCAACACATATATTTTGTATACGCATTGCGCAACATGTTATCATTTTTCCCTTTTTGTTTCATATCTTGAAAGGTAGCGTACAGGGCGGAAACCACCACTTCCCGTTGTGAAGTTGACATACGAGGCAACCACTTTGCCAGACTCACATCAAGAAAATTCCGATCAAAAACAAAACTGTCTCCCATCATCTCGAAAAAATAAGAGAGATTTTGAGGATTGGGATTTTGGATGTGTCCATCTATGATGACACCAGTGCGACGGGCTTCTTCATAGTATTCTTCTAAAAATGTCAAAATTTTGTCTGAATAGCTTGCAATCCTGCAAAAATAAACAAATTGCCCTTGTCGTGCTGAGAGTGGAGCAAATATTTGATTGAGATTGTTCAATCTAGCTAATTGAAACATGCTATCACCCCCACCTATACAACAATATATGCCTGCATTATAATACAAAGTTCAGCAGAATTCAATACCTCTCTTACACATGTACTAGAATGTTGAAAAAATAGATACAATCTTTACATGCTTTGGTTAGGCGGAATGTTAAATAAACAAAGGGGATTTTTCAATAGAATCAAAATACCACTCCATATACTGAGATGAAGCGGTAAAGGAAAGTAGGCTATTTCTTTTTTCGAGTTTTCCAAACGGTTGCTAACATATCTTTTAGAACTAAAAGGGCGTTTAAGTTATCATATCCATAGCTCTCTTTCAAATTTTCGAGCAATCTGCCCAGTTCAGCGAGATAGGGTGCAGTATCTACTTCTTTTTGATAGAGGGACAGAATTGGATACTTTTTGCTCCATGCTTTTGTCCAGTCTATTTTTTCAGAAACATGGTCTGGTATGGTTTCAATCAGGTCTTGCACATGCTTCACGTCTATGTCACTTTCAATCAGTTCATCTACTGACATACCATACAATTGTGCAAGCTTTTTTGCTTGATAGACATCTGGTAAGGTTTCATTCAGTTCCCATTTAGAAATCGTCTGTCTGCTGACATTCAACACTTCAGCAACAGCTTCTTGTGATAATCCTTTTTTCTTTCGCGCCAGAAATAGGTTATTTCCCAAAGACATATCAATTCTCCTCACAACTTAGATTTGTGTTTGATTATAGCTTATCTTGTTTGAAAGGTCTATCTCTATCCCTTAGCAGTTCTGCCCGTTTTCTTAATAATAGAAAAATCGTTCTATTTTTTATTGTAGAATTTGTTGTGATATGATACAATGCAACATATATGGTTCTGTTCCATTTTTTGAACAAGTCATAGGAGGTAGTTCCATCATGAAATTCCAGTACAATTTAACAGCAGTTGAGCTATTGGAGCGAATAGGATATTCAAAATCAGCAACAGAAAGGGTCATTTTAAAAGATGGTTATGAGAGAGAGTTTCCCATACCACAGGTATTATGGGATTTTCTCAGTCTGGCAAAAGATTCCCGTCTGTTTTCAACAGCTGATATATGGGTCAATGGTACATCATCCTTTTATTTTTTGTATGATGAAATTGAGGAGATGATTGAGGAAGAAAAAGAATACTGGGAAAATGGCACCGAAGAAGAGAATATGGAGAGTGGCTATTATAAGTTTTACAAAATCGAAAAAGACGCATGGACAGATATTACCCCAGATTTCTTGGAAATTGGCAGTGACTTTGCGGCAGGTATTGTCAAGTATGGAATTTGTGTGACAGATTTAGAACAATCTAATCCGCCAGTATATATGAACCATGAATGTAATGATATTGCAGAGTGGAGCCTATGTGCAGAATATCTCTCTGATTTTTTGATGCAGGCTCTCTGTGATGTGCTATTGTGTGAATGTTATCATACAGGGGAAAAAGTATTAAAAGAAGTGGGTTGGAGTTTGGAGCAGGTGTATGAAGATCAATTAGAGGATTATCATATTGAGATGGAAAAGGCACTCAAGGTACAATCACTCTATCGTGCAGATGTGACATGTGGCTGTATCTATGAGGAAGATGAAAAATTGCTTTTGGTTCTCAGAAAAGATGCAAAAGAATTGCGTGGGATGTTATATCGTAAAAGGGAGTGAGCAATCATTGCTGCTGCTGTGGTTTTAACACATAATTTTAAGAAAATAGAAAGGTGAGAAAATATGGGATTATTACTAGGTGATGTTCAGTTTGAGTTAAACACACGGACAAGAGATACCGCATTTTTTCTCCATGAAGAAGATGGGGAATTAGAATATAGTTTGGACTGCCAGTTTCAAGCCAATGAATTTATGGAAGAAGTGGTTGAACCAAGGTTCTGTTTAAGCCCAGTTGCAACAAACAAAAAGAACCAAGAGGAATTGATTGGAACTTACTTTGAGGTAAAGAAAATAGAGGAGGCAATGGAGCGGGAAGATACCATGTATCTTTTTGAACATGAACCACTGGAATGTTACCAATTTACCATCTTAGCATTTCAAAATGATATGGTTCATATCCAATGGAATGGAACTGCTGTGACAGATGGTTATGCAAGACCATACCAAACAGAGAAATTTTGGTTGGATTGTTGGCTCCCTGTTATTACAAAGAAAGAGGATTGGAAAAAATTTGGATTATAAAAAGAGATGGTGCAACCCCTTTCTACAATAGATCAATGAGACAGAGGTGTGATTGTATGCGTGAACTTACATTTTTTTCAGATTTTACAAGCTTAAGTCAAAAAGATGCCGGAAAATGGGTGGAAAAATGCTCCACTTTGGCAGAATCTGCATTGAAAGACAGCAGTCATGAAGTGCATGTTTTGGCGAATGTGTTACTATTGGAGCAGTATTTTAATACATGGAGGCAGGGCTTGCAAAAGGAAGGAAAAGAACTTGCTCCTGTTGTGTCAAAAACGATGGATCTTTTGTGGGATTATCTATTTGGAACGAAAGCCCCTTCTGAATTTGAGAACTATGCCAACTGTTTGTATGCCTGCACCCTTGAATATCTGGTTGGGGAGGAATTGACGGAGGAGCAAAATGTATTTTATCAAGAACACTTCAACCATATTGATTCCCAAACAATTCCGTGGGATGTTTTGTGTTTGGCGGCTCTCCTGATGCTGGAGTTAGTGTCTATTCATGGAGGCAAAGTAGAATTTGACGAGTTGGAAGACTATCATGAAGTTGACTTTATGAGCGTAGGTGAGATATTAAATCAGTTCAATGATGCATGTGTTGAATTGGCAGGCATTGAATGCCCATCTTGTTTTGCAAAAGATGTGATAAAAGCAATGGATGAAGCACTTACAACCCCACTATTTCAATCCATTGTGAGTAAAGTTCAAAAAAGTTTTCTGGATGCCATGAATGCAGAGCCACAGGATTATGAAAAACTGAGAGAGGCATACAGACAATATGCGTTTTTACCAGAGAAATTGGCACTAGAGTTTTTGCATTATTAAATATATAGGGAACTTTTTGCACAGTCCAGAAAGGAGTTTTGACATGAAAAAGTTTTTAAGTGCTGTTCTATCGTTTGTGTTACTTCTGTGTCTAGCATTGCCAGTCTGTGGAGTGCAAGGGGACGTGGTGGGGTATGCTCTTTATACAGAAATTGTGGCAGAAATCAATGAAAAGCCCATAGCCTCATACAATGTGGATGGACGAACTGCAATCATGGTGCAGGATTTGGCACAATATGGCTTTGAGGTTGTATGGAATCAGGAGGCAAGGGCAACCAATATATGGATGCAAGAGGTAGAGCAGGGGCAAGATATGGAAGATGGGACAGAGTTTGTACCGCAGCCACCAGAGGGAGCTGTTGGAACAATAGCCTATCCGATTTATGCTTCAGATATTAAGGTTTATGTGGCAGGGGAGGAAAAAGAGTCCTTTAATATTGGTGGGCATGTGATGATTTACCTCTCAGATTTGGCTGCCTTTGGAGATGTGATTTGGCATCAGGAGGAGCAAATTGCAGAACTAAAAACTACAGATGACCCTAAAAGTTTGGCTTTGAATCGTCTGGAAGAGGACCTAAAGTCATCTAGCCTATCTTATCAGTTTACCTGTTATCCAGGTCCAAAGGGGACTTTGGTTGTCTATGGTCAGGGTGGTACACCACATGGAAGTACATGTATGATGCTTTATGTGGACAATAGAGGACAACAGACAAGAATTGATTTGCTTTTACCCAATTATGGATTTGGGGCGCAATACTATTTGCAACCAGAAGGCATTACATTTGATGAATCAGGAGACTTGATTACATTTACAACCCCAATCAAAGAGACAGTAGAAAATGGGGAAAAAGATTGGGGTAATACATTGTGTACATTCCATACAGGGACAAAAGAACTGGTCTCTATGGTACCTGAATTTTCATAGTATAAATGTAAAAAGGGCGTAGTGATTTCGAATTGCTACCCCTTTTTTTGTATTTATTTTTCATATAAATTTTGTTGGGAGTATAATTTTATCGTGTAGTTTTTATAAAGTGATTGACACAGAACAAATATTCTAGTATGATAGGGATAGATTTCCTTTGAAATATAGAATAGTGTATCAATATCTGAGTGTATATGATTGGTATAATAAAGAAAAGAGGTTTTGAGGATGAAATTATCGGAACAATGGATCATATCACAAGCCCCTAATGCTTCAGCGGTACAAAATGGCAGAAAACTTTCCCAAAAAGGCAGTTTTTCTAATTTGGCAAAATCCAGTGATGATACACTGTTTTGGGCAGACTGTGCCGGAAGCGGCAAAAATCCCTACCATACATCCATTGATTTTACAAACGATACAGCACCAACCTGTAGATGTTCTTGCCCTAGCCGTCAATTTCCTTGCAAACATGCGGTGGGTCTGATGTTTGAGATTTTGAATGAGAAAGAGTTTAAGATTTCAGATATACCACAAGATATTGCAGAGAAGAGGGCGAAACAGGCAGCCAAAAAAGCCAAAAAAGAGCTTGCTAAGGATGAGACAGGGGAAAAAGCACCTAAAAAGACAAATCCTGCTGCCAAAGCGAAGAAGATCAAAAAACAGCTGGAGGGACTGGACAAGGCAGAACAGCTCATGACAGATTTGCTCTCCCATGGAGTAGGGACGCTAGCTGGAACATCTGCAAAGACCTATCAGACTTTGGCAAAAGATTTGTCCAGTTACTATTTGACCGGTGTACAGACCGCTTTTTTGCGTCTCTCCAATGAAATAGAAAAACTCAATCGAGATACACAGGATTACCAGGAAATCATCCGTATTTTAATCTGGTTGAATGCCCTGATTCAAAAATCAAGAGCCTTTTTGACAGAAAAATTGGAGCAAAAAAACTATGATGCAGAGGACAATGAACTCTATGAATATCTGGGTGGGATTTGGAAACTGGAAGAACTGGAAAGTATCGGTTCTTGTCAAAAAGATGCACAGATGGTTCAGCTCTCCTTTGATGTGATTTATGACGATGCAAGAAAGGAATATATTGATAGAGCCTATTGGATGGATGTGAAAAATGGAGAAATCAGCCAGACACTGAACTATAGACCAGTAAAGGCACTGAAGTATGTCAAAGCAGAGGATACCTGTTTTGAGGCAGTTCAGGTCCCTACACTCTGTTATTATCCCAGAAGTGTGAATAAGAGAGTGAGATGGGAGAGTTGCTCTATGGAGGAAGTAACACCAGAACTACTTGGAGCAGTTCGATCCCATATTGGTTCTGATCTTTCAACAGTGATTAAGGCAGTGAAAAATGAAATCAAAAATACACTGTCTGAAAAATATGTGGCAGTGGCAGTACAATATGACAGCATTGGAACAATCGAAAATGAGACGGTTCTCTGTGATAAAAATGGAGAAAAAATCGTGCTTCGAGACAGAAAGGCAGATGGAGTGGATCACCAGTCTGTTCAGAAGCTGCACCATTTGCCCAATGGAGACCTGTTGAAAAATCAGGTTATGTTTGGTTTGATGTTTTACGATACAACCGATGCCAGAATCTGTATGCACCCATACAGTATTATTTCTGATAAACAGATTATCCGATTGCAATATTAAAAAGGGGGCAGTGAAGTATGAATCCTTTGGTTGAATTGAAAGAACGTCTTGTGCATATTACCATTGCTGGCACAGAGTTGTTAGAAGAAGATTTTCGATTGAAAAAGACAATGGAGACTTTTTCTGTATTGGCAGAAAAGAATCCCATATTTCAAAAACTGTATCTGGGTTTAAAGCAGCTTTTTGAGGCAGAAAAAAACCAAAAGCCCATTGTGTTATTGAATATTCTGGGGTTGTTGGATGCAGTTCTGTATACACAGGCACAGACGGGGATGGAAGGAGACTACCAGGAAATCGTAACCAGTCAACATTTGGATATGCCAGAGCAATATAGATATAGTGTTATCAAACCCATTTTGGAGGCGTTAAGTACAACAGGTTCAGGCAGACTGAATGTGGTAGAAGATGCAGTCAAACATACACCAGAGATTTTCAAAGATTACCGCATTTTGAATGCCTTGATTCAGGATTTAGATGATACTTATGGTGAAATGGCTTCTTTGGTTAATCGAATTTTGGAAGGCTTAAGCACAGGGAAACCACTTGGATTTTATGAGTATGATGAAAATGAATATCGTAATTCTAAATTTCGTCACTATCCGTTGCCAAAGGTAGATTCGACCTCTTTGATTGAACTATTAAAAGAACAGTTTGACCCACAGGGCAAACGGGTGATGGCAAAACGGTTGAAACTCATTGCAACCATTGCAAAAGAGACAGAAAATGACTGGTATTTGTCCATTTTGAAAACGGCAAAAAAGGAAGTGCGGGAGGAGTGTATTTCTGCACTGCAATACCATGAGGACAATGTTCCTATTTTGATGGAATTGGCAAAAAAGGAGCGGGGAAAAGCAAAAGATATGGTTTATCAGGTGCTCGGAACGATGCGTTCTAGTGATATGACAGCGTTTTGGATGGAGACATTGAAACAGAATCCCCAATATGCGGCTTACTTGAAGGAGGATTGTTCCGATGAGGTTTCTGATTTGCTGGCAGATACACTAAAGCCGTCTTTGGAGAAACGATTGCTAGAAAAAGAAGGGAAAGAAACAGAGAGCTATTTATCCTGTACTGTCAATAAAACATCTGACAAAATGCTGGAACTATACCAGTGGATTTTGGAACAGGCAGACAGCATTAAAAGAAGAAAATGGAATTGGCTTCTGGAAATCCGTTCTGCCATCATTGAAACATTAGTTTTATCTTGCCCAGAGAAATTGATTCATTTTTTGAATACTTTACCAGAAAAACACAAGAAAATTCTGGGAAAAGCGTGTTTCTGTGTAGACCTGTTGACATGTTCCTCCAGCGAAGTATATGAGAAATGGCATGACAGCCCTGAGGTTGGAAAAGATTTTGATGGGTTCAAGAACATTGGGTTGGATGAAGGTCACTATTACTATGTGGTCGAAGGATACTATGAATATACATCACTAGATCAACAAGTAAGAAAAAGAGAATTGAAAGACTCATTAGATGAGCGGTGGTTTGATGATATGATTGCACACCACGCAGATGGTCGACTGAGTCAGTTGACACCAAAAGAGTCTCAGGAATTGTGTCAAAAAGTCGGTGCATATTTTCATCAAAAAATAGACCATTGGAAAGGGTATCAATATTGGCAAGGTACACAGCACATAGTGATCAATGAGGTTTTGGAATGCTTGTATATGATGCACTATTGTTCTTACCATCACTATGAGGGATTTGTATTGAATGTATGTCAGAAATGTCCATATATCCATACATGGCATTTGAGAGTCATCTTTTTCAGATTGCGTGACTACGCAGGTGCAGAGCTTGCAAAAAAAGAAGCGAAGGCAGTATTTGAGTTCTATCAGCAAAACTATGCAGGAAAAAAAGAATGTCTGGAAATTCAAAAGATGTTGGTGGATGAAGGTTTTGTAGAGGAGGAAGTATAACCATGTCAAATGGTGAAAGTATAGAACCGAACCAAAATTTGGATATGCCAGAGCAATATCCCTATAATGTAGTCAAACCAGTTTTAGAAGCTTGGACTCTCCATGATGCAGAAATTTATACAATCATTTATGATATAATCATAAATACACCAGAAACTCTAAAAGATTATCGTATTTTGGATGTATTCATTCAGAATTTAGGAGATACTCATATGACTCCATATTTGCTTTTCAGAGTTTTGAAGTGTATGTGTATGGGGAAACCCATAGAATTTATTAATGAGTATGATGAAGATGCTTTGGAACATTACAGTCCACATCTATATCATTTGCCAAAAATAAATCAATCATATCTGATTGAGAGATTGAAGGATCAGTTTGACCCCAAAGGCAATCAGCAAATGGCAAGTCGACTGAAACTCGTAGCTACCATTGCGAGAGAGGCAGAAAATGACTGGTATTTGACGGTTTTAAAAACTGCAAAAGGAGGAGTAAGAAAGGAATGTATTTCTGCACTACAATATAGTGAAGATAATCTTCCCATTCTACTGGAATTAGCAAAAACAGAGAAGAAAAAAGCAAAGGATATCGTTCATCAGGTACTTGCTTCTATGAATTTTAGCAATAAAACTGAATTTTGGAGGGAGGCATTGAAAGAAAATCCACAATATTCCATCTATTTGAAAGAGGAACGTTTGGACAGTATTTCTGATTTACTGGCAGATGTATTTAGACCAACATTGGAACAACAATTAAATGACAGAGAAGTAAAAAAAGGAAAAAACTATTTGTCATGTACAGCGAATAAGACATCTGACAAAATGCTGGGGTTGTATCAATGGATTTTAGAACAGGCAGTCCCAATCCGAAAAAAGAGATGGAGTTGGTTGACAAAAATTTGCTCTGCAATCATTGAAACACTGGTTTCTGATTGCCCAGAGAAAATGGTTGTTTTTTTAAATACTTTACCGGAAAATCATAAAAAAATTCTTGAAAAAGCATGTTTTTGTGTGGATTTGTTAACATGTTCTGCCGATGAAGTTTATGAGAAATGGCATAACAGTATTATGATTGAAGGATATATTACAGGATTTGAGAACATTGAGTTGAAAGAAGGTCATTATTACTATATAGCAAGATGTTCCTGTGAGTATGATTACCAAACAAAGAAAAGAGAACTCAAAGAACCATTGGACGAACGGTGGTTTGATGATATGATGGCGAACCATGACCACTATCGCCTGAGTAGATTGATACCAAGACAGTCTCAAGCCTTGTGTCAAAAAGTTGGTGCATATTTCCAACAAGAACTCATTCACTTAAAAGATGCTAAGTATATAGAATCAAGCGATATCAAAAACTACATATTTCTAATGCATTATTTTAATTATGATCATTACGAAGATATCATGTTAGATTTATGTAAGAAAGACCCATCCATTTCTGAGTGGACCCTAGAATCAATCTTTTTGAAATTTCGAAAGTATGTAGGTGCAGAGTTTGCAAATAGGGAAGCAAAGAAAGTATATGATCTTTATAAAAGAAAGACGTCATATGCAAACGTTTTGAAGATGTTTGTAGACAAAGGTTTTGTAGAGGAGGAAGTATAACCATGTCAAATGTACAGAGATTACCAGCAGAGCAAATGTTCCAAAATGAAATTGATGTACTGATTGCAGCAGAAAAAGACCCCATTCCAACTGGGTGGCGGATGTCCCCCAAGTCTGTACTGACTTACATATGTGGAGGCAAAGTAGGTAAAACAGAAATTATCCCCAAATATATTGGCAACAAGAGACTGGTAGAAATTTGCATTGCTACTTTGGTGACAGACCGTGCTTTATTGCTCATTGGTGAGCCAGGTACGGCAAAATCATGGCTGAGTGAGCATCTGACTGCTGCCATCAATGGGGATTCTACCCGAGTGGTACAGGGAACTGCTGGGACAACGGAAGAACATATTCGTTATTCCTGGAACTATGCCATGTTGATTGCAAAAGGTCCCTGCCCTGAAGCAATGGTAAAAAGCCCAATTTATCGCTGTATGGAAAGTGGAAGCATTGCAAGAGTAGAGGAAATTTCCAGATGTGCCAGTGAAGTACAGGATGCACTGATTTCCATTTTGTCTGAAAAGCGGATTTCTGTGCCTGAGCTGGGCATTGAAGTGCCTGCCCAAAAAGGATTTTCTGTCATTGCAACCGCAAATACACGAGATAAGGGCGTCAACGATATGTCAGCGGCTTTGAAGCGTAGATTTAATATTGTTGTCCTTCCCGCTCCATCTGATATGAAAAGTGAAATGGAAATTGTCAAAACCCGTGTCAATCAACTGGCTTCTGGTCTGGATTTGTATGCAAAGAGTCCAGATGATGACACCCTTGCGCGGGTTGTCACCATTTTCCGAGAATTGAGAACAGGTGCTACTTTGGATGGAAAGCAGAAAATCAAAACCACAAGTGGTGTACTTTCCACAGCAGAGGCAATTTCCTTGCTGACCAACTCTATGGCATTGGCAGGCAGTTTTGGCTCTGGAGAAGTGGAAGCCCATGACCTGGCTGCTGCATT
>CALWON010000110.1 GCA_944383165.1 uncultured Oscillospiraceae bacterium | reverse complement strand
CCCTGCTGACCAACTCTATGGCATTGGCAGGCAGTTTTGGCTCTGGAGAAGTGGAAGCCCATGACCTGGCTGCTGCATTACAGGGAGCCATTGTCAAAGATGAGGATAAGGATAACATCTGTTGGAAGGAATATATTGAAAACGTGATGAAAAAGCGTGGTTCTGCCTGGCTGCCACTATACCGCGCCTGCAAGGAGCTGAACTGATATGGCTACACCTGTGTTTTTTGGTGTCAGGCATCTTTCACCAGCTGCGGCACACCAGATACGCAAAAAGCTAGATGAAATCAAACCAGATTTGATTCTGGTGGAAGGTCCATCGGACTTAAATGATCAGATGCACTGGTTTTGTCACCCAAAAACCAAATTACCTGCGGCCATTCTTGCATACACAGAACAAATGCCCATCAAAACATTGCTCTATCCATTTGCAGAATATTCCCCAGAATACCAGGCAATTTTGTGGGCAGATGAAAACAAAATACCCTGCCGGTTTATGGATTTACCTTCTCATGTATTTTTGGCAATCAGTGAACCAGAACATGAGGCGGATAACAGCAGTATGACAACAGAGGTGGTATACAATCAGCTAGAGACCATGTTGGAAGAATCCCATGACACATTCTGGGAACGGAAATTTGAACAACTCAATGATGGCTATTTGGAAGCAGCGGAGGAATTTGGGCGGCAGTTGCGTTTGAGTGCAGAAGATTCCCCATATAGACAAGCTGAAAACCACATCCGAGAGTCCTATATGAAGCGGTGCATTGTCCATGCACAGGAGGAAGGGTATGATACCATTTTTTGTGTCTGTGGTGCTTATCATGTGGAGGGTCTGAAACACAATGAGCCGCTGAGCGATGAGGAAGAAAAATCCCTTCCGAGTGTTCCATCCAACATTACACTGATGCCCTATTCCTATTACCGTTTATCACAGCGTTCTGGTTATGGTGCAGGAAATACAGCACCTGCCTATTTTGAACTGCTTTGGAAGGCGTTTTGCTCTGAAAAGCCGGAAAATGCTGGCTACGAATATTTGACACGACTGGCAGCCCATCAAAGAAAACAGGGACACATGGTATCAGCCGCAGAAGTGATTGAAGCTATGCGGCTTGCCCGTACATTGGCTTATATGCGTTCCAGTCGGTACCCTGTTTTGCAGGATTTGAGAGATGCTGCTATTACCTGTATGGGACACGGGCAACTGTCGGAATTGTCTGTTTCTATCGCCAATGTTGAAATTGGCTTAAAAATTGGAGAACTTCCAGACGGTGTGAGCAGAACTTCCATTCAGGATGACTTCTATCGAAATTTGAAAGAGCTGAAGCTGGAAAAATATCGCTCTCCAGAATCCCTGCGTCTGGATTTGGATTTGAGGGAAAATCTAAAGGTAAAGTCAGAAAAATCTGCTTTTTTAGACCTGAATCGCTCCTTCTTTTTGCACCAGTTGAGGGTGTTGGATGTGCGGTTTGGAACCTTGACCAAATACAAAAGTGATGCGGTGTGGGGCGAATCCTGGTTTTTAAGCTGGACACCAGAGGCGGAAATTGAACTGGTAGAAGCGGCTCTGCTTGGGGAAACGGTCAAACTGGCTGCCCTGTATAAACTGAAAGACAGAGCAGACAACTGTACAGAGATTGCAGAGGCAGCAAAGGTATTTGAAGATGCGTTCCTATGTGGGATACCAAAGGCAACAGAATATGCGCTGTCAGCTTTGCAGATGTTGTCCATTGATACGGCTGCCATTGAAGAAATTGCAAAAACAGCCCAGAGACTGTCCTATGTGATTCGATATGGAGATTTGCGTAAATTTGCATCAGATTCTATTGAACCCCTGTTATCACAGCTCTTTTTGAGGGCTTGTCTCATTTTGGAAAGTTCCTGTATTTGTGATGATGAAGCGGCAAAAGGTGTGATGGAAAGTATAGACATCATCAATCGTGTTCAGATTGACCATGATTTTCTGGATGAGACACAATGGATTTCCTTGTTGGAAACCATATCTAACCGGGACGACATCAACACAAAATGTTCAGGATTTGCTATGGCAACCTTGATTGAGCGTGGATTGGTGGATGAAACCCTGCTCTCTACAGAGGTATCCCGCAGGCTTTCCAAGGGTGTGCCAGCCGATTTGGGCGCAGGTTGGTTTGAGGGATTGGCGCAAAAAAACAGATATTCCCTCATTATGCGGCTCTCTCTGTGGCGTGAACTGGATGGTTATTTGAGTTCTTTGGATGAGGAAGAATTTAAACGGGCACTGGTATTTTTACGTCGAGCCTTTTCTGATTTTTCGCCCAACGAAAAAAGCGATATTGCAGAAAATCTGGGAGAAATCTGGGGTTTGGAGCCTGAACAAACAGCAAATATACTGATGAATGAGTCCACTACACTGTTGGATGGGCTTGATGATTTTGATTTTGGTGACATTTGAGAGAAAGGCGGTTTTTATGCAACAAAAAGAACAAATGGAGCGCTGGCGGCTGATTCTTGGGGCAGAAACCGAACAGGATTTTACCAATATGGGAATGTCATCTCTGTCACAGGACCAGCTTTTGATGGACCAGGCATTGGCTGAAATTTATGGAGCAAATCAAAGCTCTCAACTGGGATCAGGAGCAGGAGCGGGGAGAGGACCATCCTCTCCCCACATCAGTAAATGGTTGGGAGATTTACGCAGCTTTTTTGACTCTGAAATGGTTGCCATTATCCAAAATGATGCCATTGAGCGCAAAGGGTTGAAGCAATTATTATTAGAACCAGAGTTATTGGATACTTTGGAGCCAAGTATGAATATGGCATCTACATTGCTGATGCTCAAAGACCAGATTCCTAAAAAGTCCAAAGAATCTGCAAGGAAATTTATCCAAAAAATTGTGGATGAAATCAATAAAAATATGAATCAGCAAATCCAACGGGCTGTGACTGCTGCCTTGAATAAAAAAGAACATTCTCCATTACCCTCTGCTTCTGCCATTGATTTCAAGTATACCATTGCAAGAAACTTGAAGAATTACAACTCAACCTTGGGTGCCATTATACCAGAGAGAGTGTATTTTTTTGACCGTGCTTCCAAAACAAACCGTTGGCATGTGATTTTGGACATTGACCAGAGTGGTTCTATGGGAGAGTCTATCATCTATTCCTCCATTATGGCATGTATTCTGGCTTCTCTTTCCTCGGTCAAAACCAATGTTGTGGCATTTGACACACAGATTATGGATTTGACAGAACTGTGTCAAGACCCTGTAGACCTTTTGTTTGGATTTCAAATGGGCGGCGGTACAGATATTGCCAAGTCCATTGCCTATTGCAGACAATTTGTGGAGACCCCATCGAAAACCATTTTCTTCCTGATTTCCGATTTGATGGAGGGAGGCAACCGTGCCGGGCTTTTGAACCATTTGAGGGAAATGAAAGAGGATGGTGTGACTGTGATTGTGTTATTGGCAGTTTCAGATGGAGGTCAGAGACCTTACTACGATGAAACAACAGCCCAAAGGATTTCAGCCATGAAAATTCCATGTTTTGCATGTGCGCCGGAAAAATTACCGGAGCTTTTGGAATGTGCATTGAAAAAGCAGGATTTTTCTCAATTCAAAGGGAAACAAAATTAGGAGTCTAAAGCTGTCAAAATGTCATAACAGAACTTGCTTTTTGGGTGGGGTTGTGTTAAGATGAGAATGGAAAGGTAGGGGAGGGCTATGAATTTCAAACAACTGGAATATTTTTGTGCAGTTGCTGAATGTAAAAGCATTTCGAATGCAGCTCGTTCCCTGCATGTAGCACAGCCACCCATCAGTAGACAGATTGCCCTTCTGGAAGATGAATTGGGTGTCTGTTTGTTTACTCGAAGTAACAAGGGTGTGGAACTGACAGAGGCAGGTCAAAGCCTCTATGAGCAGAGCCAACACATGTTTCAGCATCTCAGAATGATTGTGGACAGCGTTCGAGATGTGAATGCAGGAGTTCGTGGGCAGTTGAAGATTGGGATTTTATACTCCAATGCCCCAGTGGTATTGGGGTTGTTGCAAGAATATCATAAACGGTTTCCACAAGTGGAATTGTACATTCGCCTCGGTTCTCCAAAAGATTTATTAGATGACCTGAATCATGGCAATTTACATGTGCTGTTTTTGCGTGGTTCTACAGATGGAGTAAGTGGTCTCCATGAGAAGGTTTTGGGAGATGACCCAGTGGAGTTGGTGTTGACCCAGCAGCTAGACCCCTGTCCAGAACAGCAAGAAATCCCGATTGCATATCTGCAAAATATTCCCATGTGTCTTTTGAGAAGTGATGACCTGTTTGGATATAGCAATCATTTGCTCAGTGAGTGTCAGCGGCAAGGTATTACACCCAATGTGGTTTGTCGTTGTTATGATACGCCTATGGCAATGCAGTTGGTACAGGCTGGGTTTGGGGTCAGCTTTTTGCCACGTTCCATTGTGGATACCATGGCAAATCCCGATATTTATGCAAAACCAATCGCAGGGATTCAGGTTCGCTCTTATCCAACTCTGGTGTGGAGCAGTAGTCTGTACTATCCATCCTGTGCAAAGTCTTTTCTTGCTATGGCACAGCAATTCCAATGGCAGTAGGGCAGCTATACTTTCATGGTATATCAAATATATAAAAATAATAGCTTGTATTCCTGGTGAAATTTGTTATAATGACCATAGTACATCTGATGTTTGGCAACCTCAGTAGAAAACATAACCAAAAAATATAAGTATCTGGAGGAATCAACAATGGCTAAGCTGGTAGAGTGTATCCCTAATTTTAGTTGCAGCAGAGAGAAGGATGAGGCAACTTACAATGCTCTGGTAGAGGTAGCAAACAGCGTACCAGGCTGTACTCTGTTTGATGCTCAGACTGATGGAAATCACAACCGTTGTGTATTTACTCTGATTGGCAACATTGATGCCATTGAGGAAGTGGCATTCCAGCTGACCAAGGTTGCCACTGAGCGCATTGATATGACAAAGCATAAGGGCGAGCACAAGCGTATGGGTGCAACAGACGTGATTCCATTTGTGCCTCAGTCCAAGGATGTAACAGTAGAGGAGTGCATTGAGCTGTCCAAGCGTGTGGCACAGCGTATTTGGGATGAACTGAAGGTTCCTTCCTTCCTCTATGAGGATTCTGCTACTCGCCCTGAGCGTCGCAATCTGGCTACCTGCCGCAAGGGTGAGTTTGAGGGAATGCCTGAAAAACTGCTCCAGGAGGAGTGGGCTCCTGACTATGGTGAGAGAGCCATCCATCCCACTGCTGGTATTACTGCTATTGGTGCCCGTATGCCTCTGGTTGCATTCAACATCAACTTGGCAACTTCTGATGTGGAAGTGGCAAAGAAGATTGCAAAAGTGATTCGTGGCTCCTCTGGTGGTTTCCGTAGCTGCAAGGCTATGGGCTTTATGATGGAGGACCGTGGCATTGCCCAGGTTTCCATGAACATGGTCAACTATGAGGATACCCCCCTGTATGTTGTGTATGAGATGGTGCGTGCTCTGGCTGAACGCTATGGCACCTACATCATTGATAGCGAGATTGTAGGCTTGACTCCTGCAAAGGCTATGATTGACTGTGCTGAGTTCTATCTGAAGGCTCGTGACTTTGACTGCCATAACCAGATTATGGAGTATCACCTTTTGGATATGAAATAAGAGGAAAAAGGAGTTACACCATTATGAAATTAGCAGATTTGAAAGTATCTGAGTTTGTAGACCTGTTGGCTTCTGATGCCCCAGCGCCCGGAGGCGGTTCTGCCGCTGCATTAGAGGGTGCTCTGGGTGCAGCCCTCACTGCTATGGTGTGTGGTCTGACCGTAGGGAAGAAGAAGTATGCTGATTATCAGGAGCTGGCTGCTGAAACACAGAAAAAAGCTCTTGATTTGAAGGCTCGGTTTGTGGACGTAATGGACCGGGATACAGAAGCATTCAACGTGGTGAGTGCTGCCTTTGGTATGCCAAAGGAGACCGATGAGGAAAAAGCAGCTCGTTCTGCTGCCATTCAGGCTGGTTTAGAGGGCTGCACAAAAACTCCATTTGAGATGATGGAGTTGGCTGTGGATACACTGGAGTTGACTGCTTCCATCTTAGGCAAGTCCAATGATAGTGCTGCCAGTGATTTGGGTGTGTCTGCCCTTTCTCTGCGTGCTGCCATTCAGGGAGCTTGGCTCAATGTCCTCATCAACATTGGTAGTTTGAAAAACAAGGAGCTGGCTGAGGACTACCGCCAAAAGGGTGAGGCACTCCTGGCTAAGGCATTGCCTCTAGCAGACCAGATTTATGAGACTGTTGTAAGTCAAATGTAATTATTAGACAACAAGGTGCGCCCCTTTTGTCATAGAGAGGGGCGCATTACCATATCCCTATACAGTCACAGAGATAAACAGAAAATATAGGTAAATTTTGTGATTTTTCACCATAAGATAGAGGTGTCTATATGGAGTGGATGAAATTAACTCAGGAGGACTATATCACAACTCAATGGTCAGGAGGTACAACCACCCAACTTTCTATTGAACCAGATGGAGCTGACTATGCAAAAAGAGATTTCCTGTGGAGATTGAGTTCTGCTGAGGTAGCATTGGAACATTCAGATTTTACCCCACTGCCTGACTATAACCGTCTTCTCTCTGTGTTGAGAGGAAAAATTGACCTGAAGGTGGGGGATAGCTCACCAGAACCCCTTGCTTTGGGACAGGTTTGTGCCTTTGATGGTGGAGTACCTGTGGAATCTTGGGGTACCTGTACCGATTTCAATCTGATGGTGCGCAAAGGGGTTTGTTCTGGGCTTGTTCAATATCTGGAGCTAAAGCAAGGAGGCTCGATGACTTGGACGATGCCTGTCCTTACACCAGAAGAAGGTGGAATACATGCACTGGCACTGTATTGTATCACTGGAGATTTATCAATGGAGCAGGAAGGCACCATTCAGCAGGGACACTGTTTTTTGTGTCGGGATGCCATTGCCCAACCATTGTATTTAAACAGTGAATCTGGCTGTAAGGTTTTAGTGGCAGTTGTTCATAGGAAGGAGGCAGGTAGATGACAGCACAGCAGGCGGCACAGCGCATCCATGAGCGGGCATGGGTGGGGCAAAAACCCGGTCTGGAGCGAACAAGGGAGTTATTGTATAAATTAGGGAATCCTCATGAGTCACTCAAATTTGTACATATTGCAGGAACCAATGGAAAGGGTTCTACCGCTGCTATGACTGCCGCAATTCTGACTGCTTCTCATTTGAAAACAGGGCTTTTTACATCTCCACACCTATGGAATTTTCAGGAGCGGTTCCAAATTGATGGGATACCTATGCCAGATGATACATTGGTTGTGCTGACGGAGCGTGTACTGGCTGTTGCGGAGAAAATGGAAGAACAACCAACAGAATTTGAGTTGATGACAGCCATCGGCATGTTGTATTTCTCCAGGGAACAATGCGATATAGTCGTATTAGAGGTGGGACTGGGTGGAAGGATGGATTCTACTAATATCATTCCTGCCCCTGAGGTGGCAGTAGTTACAAATATCGGATTGGAGCATACCCAACAGCTTGGAAATACACTGGCAGCCATTGCCGGAGAGAAGGCAGGTATTATCAAAGCAGGCTGTACCTGTGTACACTACCACCAGACAGATGAAGTGATGGAAGTGGTACAAAAGCGGTGTGAAATGCTGCATGTGCCTCTGGTCATCACAGACCCTGAAAGTCTGGTTACATTGGAGCAGGATATCACGGGGAGTACATTCACCTATCGTGGATATGGTGAGTTTAAAACACAGATGTTAGGGCAGTATCAGCTAAAAAATGCAGCGGTTGCATTGGACATATCTTGGGCACTGGAACAGAAAGGATATCCTATTACATTAGATTCCATAAAAAAGGGGCTTTCCAATGCAAAGTGGGCTGGTCGGATGGAATTGGTTCATCGAAAACCCTATGTTGTCTTGGATGGTGGACATAACCCACAGTGTATTCAGGCATTGAGAACTGCATTAGACGGTTTATTTCCCAATCAAAAGCTCATATTCATTACTGGTGTTTTGGGTGACAAAGATTATCAGGATATGATTGACCAGATGGTACCAATTTCTAAGGCATTTTATACTGTTACACCAGATAGTGAGCGTGCGTTGTCAGCTCAGATGTTGGCGCAGTTGCTCCAAAATAGAGGAGTGTCTGCCACTCCAACTAGCGGTTTGGCGCAGGCAATTGAACTGGCATTACACCAGGCTGAAGAAGATGATTGTATCTGTCTATGTGGCTCACTGTATATGGTGGGAGAAGCACGGCATATCTTTGGGCTTTGTTGAGAAAGGAGTGATATCCCCTGTGCTAAGTCCAACAGAATTTGTGACAATGTATCAAGATTTGGGGCGGAAAAAAACGAATAGCCCATGTCTGAGAGTTTTTTTATTGGCGATATTTGCCGGTTTTTTGATTGCAATGGGGGGGATGGTGGCAAACACAGCAGCATATGCACAGACAAACATGTCCGTGGCTCGTGTGGTCTGTGGGATGCTGTTTCCATTTGCCCTGACCATAGTAATTTTTACAGGTGCAGAGTTGTTTACAGGAAACTGCCTCATTGCAATTTCTGTACTAGAGCGTACAACCACACCAGTGGCAATGCTTAAAAATCTCATCGTTGTGTACATAGGCAATTTTATTGGTTCCTTGTTGTCAGGGGCAATGGTAGTATATAGTGGGCAGTTGAACTTATCAGATCATTTGCTGGCTGCATACACCATAAAAGTAGCTGTTTCCAAGTGTTCCTTGCCTTTTGGTCAAGCAGTGGTCTTAGGTATATTGTGTAATGTACTGGTCTGTATTGCGGTTATGGGAGGATTGAGCGAAAAAAATGCAATCGGTCGCTTTGTGGGCATCATTGCCCCAATCAGCTTCTTTGTCATAGGGGGATTTGAACACTGTGTCGCAAATATGTACTATATTATAGCAGGTCTGTTTGCAGTGGAAATTCCACAGTATGCCCAGGCAGCGGTAACATTGGGAGTTGACATAAGTGCTTTGAATTGGAGTAATTTCTTTTTTGTGAATTTACTCCCTGTGACCATTGGAAATGTGATTGGTGGCTGTGGTTTAGGTGGCTTTTTATGGCTGTGCCACCGTCAGCGCAGTAGTGAATTAGTAACACAATAGAAGGAGCACACAGGTTCAGTGCGATAGGATGGAATGGAGGAAACACCGATGTTAGGAGGTATTCTCGATGATGTCATTGGGACAGCATACACAACAGAATGATGTGCAGCAACTTTTTGAGGCAGTATTGACCTTGAATAACCCTCAAGAATGTGCCGCTTTTTTTGGTGATTTGTTCACAAAACAGGAATTAATAGCATTTGCACAGCGGCTTCAGATTGCACGTTTACTGCGGGAAGGCAGTACCTATGACATGGTTCGCAGTCAGATTCCTGTCAGCAGCTCCACAATTACCAGAGTGAACACAGAACTGCGCTATGGTTCAGGTGGGTATGAGCTTGTATTGGATCGAATTGGAAAATGATATAGGCAAAAAGCGAAAAAGTCAAGATTCTCTATTATGTAAAAGAAATCCCAGTAGAATGGTTGAACTGCTCAACGTTTCTACTGGGATTGTCCTTTTTCACAAAAGGGATTGTACTACAGGGTTACATTTTAGAGTGGGGGTGCATCCATGTTGTCTTTTTTGGTTGAACGGCGCATAGGCAACACCTTACCAGGTGGTGGCATTTCTCCTCCAGCGGCTTTCCAACCAGCAATGAAAGCTGCACGCACAATCGTATATAGAGCATCTTCTGCTTTATCATAGTCTGTGCTACCAAGGAAATCATCAAGGCGTTTCTCCAACAGATCACTATACATAGGGGACCTCCCTCTTTTTAGATATTAATTATCATAAAACAATTTCACCAAAACTATAACTCCAATATAAAGTTTGTTTATCGTAGTGAACGTTTTACAGGTGAATCCGTCAATTTGTGACAAAATAAAACATGTACGCTAATGTTCACATTCCTTGTAAGAACATCAGTCCTATCGCTTTGTAGCATCTTTCATAAAACTGTTTTTTGGTATCTCTTAGGGATAGAACAGTTAGATTTGTTGGTTTGATTTAAACGGTTGGAAAGGATGTGACATTGATTTCCAAAATGTTGTGATATAGTAGAAGGAAAGTAAGGTTTACTCTGTAAAAAAAGTAAATTGAGTCTGATGATAGTAAGGGGAATCAGGCAACAGGATGGGGGAAGGGAAGTTTGGGTGATGAATGGCGTCAGGATAGTGCTGGGTCTCCAGACAGAACGCACAACGGGAACCATAAACAGCCCCATGTTTCCCCTGCATATTCTCAGGGAGATAGTTGGCTGTATAGAGTTGGACACCTGGTAAAGTGGTGTTTACCTGCATCCCAATGCCTGTCTCTCTACTGTATGCCCATGCGGCAGGGCGCAGAACCCCTATTTGACCATCAATACACCAGTTATGGTCATAGCCATTTCCGTATACAAGAGCTTGGAAGGAACTATCTATCCGTTGCCCGATGGGCATTTTCTGGGTAAAATCCATAGGTGTACTAGAAATAGTGGCAATTTCACCGGTAGGAATGCTGTACTGGTTGGTTGGCGTATAGTGACTTGCAAAAAGTTGCAGTTCTTGATTTAAAATAGAGCCACTACCATGTCCAGACAGGTTGAAGTAGCTGTGATTGGTCAAATTACAGATAGTGGTCTTGTCGGTGGTAGCATGGTAAGAGATCGTTAAGGCTTTGCCCTCTAAGCGGTAAGTAACTTGGACCTTCATATGCCCTGGATAACCCTCATCTCCATCTGAACTATCCAAAGAAAGTGTGACATGGGAAGAAGAAATGCTATCTATGGTCCAGATTTTGCGGTTGAAACCAATGTTCCCACCATGTAAATGGTTTGGTCCACTGTTGACCGCCACTGTGTATGTTACATTATCCAAGAGAAAGCGACCATCTGCAATGCGGTTTGCACATCTTCCCACCAGTGCACCAATATAGTAATCTTGTTGTTCATATTCCTGTAGTGTATCAAAACCAAGTACAACATCTGTAGCATTTCCCAATCGATCAGGTACAATCAAACGATGTACAATGCCACCATATGTCAGGATTTCACAGGTCATATCTCCATATTTCAGTGCAATACACATTACAGAATCTCCCGATGACGTTTTTCCAAAGAAACGGGAGAGGGGCTGTTGCTCCATAATGATTCCCTCCTAGATCGACAAAATAAAAACGTATGTCCGATTTCATACTACAAGTGTACCTGATTTTTTCTAAAATTGCAAGACAATTTTCATTGAAATGCCCCATTATCTATGGTAAACTAATTTTAGTAAAAAAGAGAGGAGTGTTTTAGATGGCAACCCTGCGTGAATTGGCAGAACGGACAGGTTATTCTGTTGCTACAATTTCTCGAATTCTCTCTGGTGATCCCTCTCTATCAGTGACAGAGGAGGCAAGGCATAAAGTACTGGAGGAAGCGGGTCGATTAAATTATACAGCCAACCGCAGCCGACGAGGAAGAACCCCAAAGGGAGTGTTGCGAATCGGACTTGCAGAGATGCTGACTCCAGCGCAGCAGTTGGAGGACCCATACTATCTCTATCTATCCAGCTTTGTGAGACAGGTCTGTATGGAGAAAAAATATACGTTGGTTCCACTGGAGCGGTGGAGAGGTGGGTTTCGTGCACCAGCAGGGGAAGAAAAGTTGGATGGTATTCTTGCCATTGGTCTTTTTTCTCAGGAACAGATTGCTGATTTGGAGGGCATCAGTCCTATCCTTGTCTTTTTGGATTCGTCCCCAAAAGAGAGTTGCCATGATTCTGTGGTTGTGAACTATTCTCTGGGAATTTCTTTGGCTTTGGAGCATTTACAGAAGCTTGGTCACACAAAAATAGGTTTTTTAGGTCCTATTTGGAAGCTGGATGACCTTCACAGGCGGGCACAGGAGGTACGCAGACAACTGTTCTGTCAACATATGGAGAAATTGGGGCTTCTACAAAAACAGTGGCTATTGGATTGCCCAATGGAGACAGAAGCAGCGGCGGAAGCGATGCAGTTTTTTTTGGAATCCCAGCAGGAGAGACCCACTGCATTTTTGACAGCAAATGAGGAAGCTGCCATTGGTGCAATTCGAACCTTACAGAAGTATGGGATTTCGGTGCCAGAACAAATCTCTGTTTTGTCGTTTAATGATACCCCAAGATCTGCGTTGGTGGAGCCACCATTGACTTCGGTGTCTACCCATGTGGAAGATATGTCACGCACTGCATTACGACTGTTACGGGAACGAGTGCCTCTGCCAAACAGACAAGCAGAACGTGTGCTGCCTTTGAAAGTAGTTGTACCACCCTCCTTGACCTGTCGTTGCACCACAGCACCACCTGCAATTTTCACATAATTTTATGTGATATTCTGTGAAAGATGACGAAGTTTTCCAATCTATAAAATTACACTTGAATTTTTACTAAAAATTAAATATACTGAGAGACACAGAGGATGATAAAGAAAGCGAGGCATGATGAAATGGCAACATGGAAGCAACTATCCCAACAGTTGGATAGCCCAGAAGGGCAAAAAAAGCTGGCACCTCTTTATGCGTTAGATGGGACCCAGGAGAGTTTGGAAAAAGGGGTAAAGCGGGCAAAACATGTTTTGGAACAGTTTGGGACACTGTTTGGAGATGGTGAGGGTGCCTGCCTGTATACTGGTCCAGGGCGTACAGAAATTGGAGGCAATCATACAGACCACCAACATGGACGTGTGTTGTGTGCCAGTGTCGATTTGGATATGCTGGCTTGTGCCGCTCCAAATGGCATGAAAAAGGTAAGGATTCATTCCGAAGGATACCCAACTTTGGAGGTAGACCTGACGGACTGTGCAATGCGGAAGTCTGAGAAAAATACCTCTGCCGCTTTGGTACGGGGTGTGGCTGCTCGTCTTCAGGAGTTTGGGTATGAGCTGGAGGGGTTTGATGCCTATGTGACATCCAGTGTTCTGTCTGGTTCTGGTCTGTCCTCCTCAGCAGCTTATGAAATTTTAGTGGGGAACATTTTCAATCATCTGAACTGTAAAGATGAAATTGACCCTGTAACTTTGGCAAAAGTGGGGCAGTATGCAGAAAATGTGTATTTTGGAAAGCCCTGTGGTTTGATGGATCAAATGGGTTCTTCTGTGGGTGGTGCCGTGTTTATTGATTTTGCCGACCCATCCGCCCCTATTGTTGAACCTGTCAACTACGATTTTTCCAAGTCTGGTCATGCACTTTGCATTGTAGATACTGGCTCCTGCCATGCTGATTTGACAGATGATTATGCACATATCACCCAGGAAATGGGAGCGGTTGCCACATTCTTCGGTCAAGATGTATTGCGCAATGTCTCCAAAGAAGCATTTTATGCACAACTGTCTGAACTGCGAGAGGAATGTGGAGACCGTGCTGTGCTGCGTGCAATGCACTTTTTCGCGGATGACGAGCGTGCAAAGCAGGAAAAAGAGGCTCTGAAACAGGGGGATTTTGCTCAGTTTTTGAAGTTGATAAACGCTTCTGGACGGTCTTCTGCGCTGTTATTGCAAAATATTTTTTCTGTCTCCAATCCAACCCATCAGGCAGTGTCTTTTGCCCTGGCTCTGGGTGAGGAAATTTTGGACGGAAGAGGTGCAATTCGTGTTCATGGTGGTGGATTTGCAGGTACCATTCAGGCATTTGTACCACTAGACCTGCTGAATGTCTTCCAAGATAGAATGGAGTCTGTTTTGGGAGAAGGAAAATGTCATATCTTACATATCCGTCCGATGGGCGGCGGTGTGATTTTATAAATATGCAAGGAGGGCTCTAACATGTCAATTTTAGTATTAGGTGGTGCAGGTTACATTGGCTCACATACTGTGTATGAGCTGATTGATGCAGGGCGTGATGTTGTGGTAGCAGATAACCTGCTCACAGGATTCCGGGAAGCAGTTCACCCCAAAGCCCGTTTTTATCAGGCTGATATTCGTGATCGGAAGGCTATGGATGAGCTGTTTGAGAAGGAGAACATTGAAGGTGTGATTCACTTTGCAGCTTCCTCACAGGTGGGTGAGTCTATGAAAGACCCACTGAAATACTATGATAATAACCTGTGTGGTACAGCTTGTTTATTACAGTCCATGGTAGCACATGGCATAGATAAAATTGTGTTTTCTTCTACAGCAGCCACCTATGGAGAGCCGGAGCGGATGCCCATTTTGGAGGGAGACAGAACAGTTCCCACCAACTGCTATGGGGAAACAAAACTGGCGATGGAGACTATGATGCGCTGGACCAGTCAGGCACATAATCTTCACTATGTGGCACTGCGCTATTTCAATGCCTGTGGTGCTCATGCGTCTGGTGTCATCGGTGAGGCACACAACCCAGAAACCCATCTGATTCCTCTGATTTTACAGGTTCCCAATGGACAGAGAGAGTTTATTTCCATGTTTGGAGATGATTATCCAACAAAAGATGGAACCTGTGTCCGTGACTATATCCATGTAACAGACCTTGCTCAAGCACACATTCTGGCCCTTGATTATTTGATGAACGGGGGAGAGAACAATGTATTCAATCTGGGTAACGGTGTAGGCTTTACAGTAAAAGAAGTGGTAGAGGTTGCCCGCAAAGTGACAGGGCATCCCATTCCTGCCAAAGTCAGCCCAAGACGTGCCGGAGATCCTGCCCAGTTGGTAGCATCTTCTGAAAAAGCAAAGTCTGTGCTGGGATGGAAGCCTCAGTATGCCGACTTGGAGACTATTGTGCAGTCTGCATGGAACTGGCATAAGAGCCATCCCAATGGCTATGGCAAGGAGGACTGAAACATGGATGCAGCCATTTCCAAACTTGTAACCTATGCGTTACGCACAGGATTGATTGAACCATGTGAAAGGACATGGGCAATCAATGCCATATTGGAAATTTTGCAAATAGACAGCTATCAGGAGCCACAGGAGCAGTGGGGTGAGATTGAGCTTGTTCCAGTGCTGAACGAGCTGATGGATGATGCTCATCGCAGAGGGGTATTGGTGGAAAATTCCATTGTGTACCGTGATTTGTTTGATACTGCCATTATGGGACGGCTGACACCCAGACCAGCACAGGTTATTGAACGGTTCCAGGCATTGTTTGCAAAAAATCCTGTAGAAGCAACTGATTGGTATTATAAATTTTCTCAGGATACCAACTACATCCGTCGGGATCGTATTGCAAAAGATAAAAAATGGGGTACATCTACAGAATATGGAGATTTGGACATTACCATCAATTTGTCTAAACCAGAAAAAGACCCTAAAGCCATTGCAGCCGCTCGGAATATGCCTGCTTCCGCTTATCCCCGTTGCCTGTTGTGCGCAGAAAATGAAGGGTATGCTGGTCGGGTGAATCACCCAGCCCGTCAGAATCATCGAGTTGTTCCCATTACCATCAACCAGTCACAGTGGTTTTTACAGTATTCTCCCTATGTATACTATAATGAACACTGTATCTGCTTCAACCAGGAACACACACCAATGAAAATTGACAGAGCCTGCTTTGGAAAACTGTTGGATTTTGTAGAACAATTTCCACACTATTTTGTAGGTTCCAATGCTGACTTACCCATTGTGGGTGGTTCGATTCTTGCCCATGACCATTTTCAGGGCGGTCGCTACACCTTTGCAATGGAAAAAGCACCAGTAGAGACACCTGTTACATTTAAAGGCTTTGAGGATGTTCAGGCAGGCATTGTTCGCTGGCCCATGTCTGTGGTGCGTATCACAGCAGAAAAGAAGGAGCGTCTGATTGAGTTAGCTGATAAAATCCTGACTGCATGGCGTGGATATACAGATGAAGAAGCTATGATTTATGCACAGACGGATGGTGAGCCACACAATACCATTACCCCCATTGCCCGTCGTAGAGGACAGGATTTTGAACTGGATTTGGTACTGCGTAACAATTTGACCACAGAGGAATATCCACTTGGACTTTACCATCCACATCCAGAACTTCACCACATCAAGAAGGAGAATATTGGGCTGATTGAAGTAATGGGATTGGCTGTCTTACCAGCACGATTGAAAGAAGAATTGGCTGCGGTAGCAGAAGCCCTTGTATCTGGTGATGATATGAGTCAAAATCCTCTGACAGAAAAACACGCAGAATGGGCAGAGGAATTGAAAGCACACTATACCTTTACCAAAGAAAATGCAATGGATATTGTAGAGCAGGAAACTGGTAAGGTATTTGCAAAAGTGTTGGAACATGCAGGTGTGTATCGCCGTGATGAGACTGGAAAGAAAGCATTTCTCAAGTTCTTGAACACGATTTGACAAAAAAGTAAAACGAGTTTAGCCACAATCCCCCTAGAGTTGACAAGGAATTTTTTCGGAGTCAGCTTTGGGGGGATTTTCGATTGTTATGGAGAAATCTGACTGGAATTTTGCAATTTGAACTAGACATACCATACATCATATAGTATACTATGTGAGTAATGTCCAAATAGGGAAAGAAAGGGATGTATGAAAGAGATAGAATTGTAAACAGAGAAGAAAGGTATGGATAGGAGGAATTTGAGATGACTTTTGAGACAGTTGAGAACGTACTGAACATTCAGACAGATGCCATTATGACATTGGCTATGGCAGCTATTTTGTTGTTAATTGGCTATGCAGTGAAAAATAGAGTGACATTTCTCAGTAAATATTGCATTCCAGCACCAGTGATTGGTGGTTTCATTTTCATGTTTGTCACCTTTGCAGGCTATACTACCAAAACATTTACCTTCAGCTTTACCAATACATTCCAAGACCCATTTATGCTTGCATTTTTCACAACCGTTGGGTTGGGTGCTAGCTTGTCCCTGCTAAAAAAGGGTGGTATTCTGTTGATTGTGTATTGGTTGTGTGCTGGAGTGATATCTGTATTCCAGAATTTGATTGGAATTGGGGTAGGAACACTGGTTGGACTGGAAGCTCCCTATGCACTGCTCTCCAGTGCCATTGCTATGATTGGTGGTCATGGTGCTGCTGGTTCATATGGAAGTACCTTTGAAAGCCTTGGTTACTCCGCTGCGATGGGTGTAGGTGCCGCTGCTGCAACATTTGGACTGATTTCTGGTGTTTTAGTAGGTGGACCTCTGGGTCGATATTTGATTGTGAAGTATGACTTAAAACCAGAGGAAAAACAAATCAATTATGATGATATTAAAAGTGTCAATGCAGCCACAGGAGAAAAACTGTCCAGTTTGGATATCATCAAAAATGTAGTGGTTATCATTGTGTGTATGGCTGTGGGTACCATGGTTTCTAGTTGGATTGGAAACTTGATTGGAATGTCATTCCCCAATTATGTAGGCGCTATGTTTGTAGCAGTGGTGGTACGCAACTTGAATGATCATTTCCATCTCTACCGGTTCAGTTTCCCATTGGTAGATGGGATCGGCGATGTGATGCTGAATTTATACTTAGCTTTGGCTTTGATGACTCTGAAATTGTGGGAACTTGCTGCATTGATGGGTGGCGTTTTGCTAATAGTATTGTGTCAAGTGGTCTTTATTGTGGCTGTTTCTTACTTTGTCATCTTCCGAATTCTAGGCAAAAACTATGATGCAGCTGTCATGTGCTCTGGTCTGTGTGGGCATGGTCTGGGTGCAACACCTACTGCGATTGTCAATATGACTGCTGTAACCGAACGTTATGGAATGTCCAGCCGTGCCTTTATGGTGGTGCCCATTGTGGGTGCATTCCTTGTGGATATGATTTATCAGCCTCAAACCATTGCATTCATCAAATTCTTTGTTCCCGCTGCTTCCAGTATGGTAGGAAACTGATTCCAGCAGCCAACATCCCAAACCATATAAGGAAATATCACCATTTTGTTGCGATAAAAACAGGCAGGTTATTACCTGCCTGTTTCTTCTTCCTCACATTCTTCTACATATTTGTCTTCGAAATCCTGTTGTGCTTTTACTAGGATTTCAATGGCATCTTCAGTTGCATGGAATAATTGTTGATATAATTCTTTATAATCTGGCATGGATGTATCACCCCTCTTGTGATATTTTAACCTATTTCAGGTTAGAAGTCAATCTTTCTTTCACCTCAGCTCATAATAAAATGGGGTGATAGAATGAAAAATCGATTGCGTGATTTACGTGAAGACAACGATTTGAGCCAGACACAGGTAGCAAAACTATTGCACATGTCCCAAACCGGCTACTCCAAATATGAGACTGGAGAAAATGACATCCCCACATCCGTCCTTATTGCCCTTGCCCTGTATTATCACACAAGTGTAGACTATCTGTTGGGTCTCACCACACAAAGGAAACCATACCCAAGGGAGTAAAAACTGGTGATGGTATGCTATATAGCGAATACAAGAAAAGTGAGAATGCTCCTATTTTGTGCTAGGAAAGAACCTTGACAGAAAAGGAATTTTTTACTACAATAACCTTGTAAAAAGTAATAATAGTTATTTCTTTTGGGTATAGGCAGTGGTAGAGAAGAAATGAGAATAAGGATTATCAATTTGAAATTTTATCGTTAGTAGGGGTATCTGTATGGATACCCCTTTTCTGGCATACATCCGAAGCAATTATTTGGTGGATGATCTCATCTGACAGAGATCGTGTTTTTGTGTCAGGCGGTAAAATACATCAAAGGAAATTGGAGGGGTTTTGGTTTGAACAAGCAATATTGTATTTTTGATATGGATGGTACTCTGGTAGATTCTATGGGAGTATGGAAAAATCTAGGTCGTACTTATCTTGAACGTTTGGGTGTTTCTCCTACCCAAAAGCAATTGGATGCCACAGGTCCTATGACCATGGAAGAAAGTGCAGCTTACTTTAAACAGCAATTCAATTTGACACTCAGCACACAACAAATGATACAGCATATGAATCATTATATGGAAACACGATATTGTACTGATATCCCATTGAAAAAGGGGGCGTTGGACTACATCCTAAGGTTAAAAAAACAAGGGGTAAGTCTATGTGTAGCAACGGCTACAGAGGAGGCATTGGCGGCAGCTTGTTTAGAGAGGCTTGGGATTATGGAACAACTGGATTTTTTGCTCAGTTGTGAAACAGTGGGAGCAGGAAAGACAAAACCAGATATATATTATGAGGCTGCGAAACGTTTGGGGGCGTCCCCCTGTGAGATTGCAGTGTTTGAAGATGCTCCCTATGCCATTCACACCGCAAGGAAGGCTGGGTTTTATGTGGTGGGTGTGTATGAACCAGTGTATGCACATCATTGGTCTGAACTACAGAAATTATGTCATGAATGTATTACCACATTTTCTAGCGGGATAGATTAAAACAGGTATAGTGTTAAGAGCATCATGAAAAAAAGAGATTTCCATTGAGAAAATCATGTATTTGTGGTAATATATACAATAAACTGTATGATCATTTATTCTACAATTAAGGGAGGAGATTCTGTCATGTTTTTTCAAGATAAAGCACTGATTCGGGAGTTAAATCAAATTTCTTTTGGACAATTTACACCATTGAATGAAATTCCAGATTGTTTGCCAGGTGGGGATGGAACTGCACTGAGATATGCTATTAGCCAATTACTTCAGCTATATAAAGATAGAATTGAATGTGAAGTTGGCAATGTTGTTTTAATCAATGATACCATTTCCTCAGGACTGTGGAACATGGATATTGGTCCCAATTATGAGGTGTTAGCTGCCTATTGGTCGGATGATTTTCGTAGAATGATTGGCTATCAAAATAAACAGGATTTTCCCGATCGTCTGGAATCTTGGTCTAATTTGCTGCATCCAGACGATCAGGCATTGATTATGGACCGATTTATGGAGACACTGAAAGATAAGAGTGGACACACACGTTATGATGTGGAATATCGGTTGAAAACAAAAAATAGAGGTTATCGCTGGTACCGTGCAGCAGGTAATGTAAAGCGCAACGATAGGGGAGAGCCAGTCCAGTTTATTGGTATTTTTGTGGATATTGATGAAGAACGTAAAACACGCACAAATTTGAACCAACTTTTGCAGCGTTATTCCGCAATCGATCGGATTTCAACGGAAGGGTCTTGGTGTTTACGTTTGGTTTCTACAGATGTATTGGATAGAGCAAATGAAGTTTGGTATTCCCAACAGCTAAAAAATATTTTGGGTATGGGAGAGTATAGACATAATTCTGATACATTAGATGATTTACTTAGTCGGATTCATCATAGCCAAAGGGAGAAATTTATTGATCATCTACGCCAGTGTATTAGTACTGGTGGTGGTGATTTGGTGGACGAGTACCAAATGCAACACAGCAGTGGAAATACATTGTGGGTCAAATCCTTGATTTGGGTTGGACGAGATGAAAATACCAACCAGTGGATGGTTGCTGGTGTGATTGTTGACAGGACAGAAATCCGTACCACACAAGAGTTAGTAGAGAAGAATATGAGTGAGCAAATTCAAAAATTGATGGATATGTTGCAGTCCATCACAGAAATGGTCAATGAAAACACCACCGCCATGAACCAAATTGTCCATGAGCAAGTGAAATTGATGGAACTTTTAAAGGGCTCTCAGGAGCAGATGGAACATACCACATCTGCCATCCAGTCCATACAATCCATCTCAAGACAGACAAATTTACTTTCTCTCAATGCATCTGTGGAAGCTGCAAGGGCTGGTGAGGCAGGAAAGGGATTTGCTGTGGTGGCAGATGAGGTGCGTAGGCTGGCACAGACCAGTGACTCTGCATCAAAAGACATTTTCTCTAACCTGGATAAGATGCAAGAATATGTCAATACAGTTGTACAACAATTTACCATTTTGAATCAGCAGATTTCTGAACGGGATGAAAAAATGTCACATATCAAAGAGATTGTACTAAATATTCAAAAATCAGTCGATGAAATGAATCATACTTCTTCAGTTCTGTTTCAGGATTGATCAAAAAACAGGGACAAAGAGTGGAAACCCCATTCTTTGTCCCTGTTTTGTAGAAAGATCCAGATAGAAATAATGTGATAAATTAAATTTGTTTTTTTGCTTTTCCAGTAATCGTTTCCATTTCCACACACCAAATCCCTGTGACAGATAGGCTTTTGGCAATGGCACGATCAAAGTTATCACCTGTCATGTTGGCAGGTGTCAGTTTTTCACACAGGGCTCGCAATGCCCCAATTTTTTCGTTTTCCCCTGTGACCTCATGGGCAGTTCCAGATACAGTGGCTGATTGATAATATGTGGTAAACTTATCCGTTGCTGCCTGATTGCTTCCTACAAAAGAAATGGAAATTTTGGGATTCTTCCTTAGGTAATCGATCTTTTGACCCTCTAAAGCACAGTGGAAGTAGAGTTTTTTGTCAATACGTACCAATGAAAGTGGAACAGCATAGGGGAAACCATCAGGTGTACACAAGGCAGCTACCCCATATTCACACTGATCTATAATCCTGAGTGCAAAATCCACACTTTCTTCACGGTCTTTCCTTCTCATGTTCTTGTCCTCTTTTCTGTTGTTGTACCACATGGGTATTCAATAGTTGCATGATTTCATGGTAAAGGGTAATAGGTTTCTCAGTGAAACATTGGCTCAATGCTGCGCCATGTTCTTTGGAGGGAGAAATCAACTTCATATCTAGGAGTGGACCAGTTTCATCAGCAAAGTATAGCCGTACTGTGCAGGTGCCATCCTCATTTGGAGTACAACTGGTTTGCACTTGATCTTGACGCCGCAATGCCTCATTGACCGCCTTTAGATTGTTATCACAGCGGGTACGAACAGAATAGGGGAGGCTGGTTTCTGTGATTTCAATATTTCGTCTACCCTTATCTGTAATCACTAATAGTTCCCCTTCCCGTACAAGGTGACCAGTTTCTTTTAGATGTTCCACCACTTCGGTCAAGGTAAAGTAATCCACACCACTGTCACAAAGTGCTAGGTCTAACAACTGCCAAAATGTAATGGGAGCTGCTGCATGGGCAAGAATATACAGTACCAGAAGTTTAAAGTCCATTTTTGTCTGAATAAATCCCTCTCGAGACATGGAACCACCCCTTTTCACACACTATGCTCATTATACTGGATTTCTGTCAAAAGTACAAGGGAGCCTGCACCAATTTTTTCAGCTCTCATAGGATGGAGTGTCCCTGTTTGTGGGGAACTGTAAAGGAGGTAACTTTTATGCCTGACAATAAGGTTATACCTGGTCCTGTGGGCAATGATGAGCGTTGTATCCGCGAGGCTGTGTGCATCCACACTAAGAAAATCTTTGATTCATGTAAAGATAAAGATTGCATTGAAGACTTGCGGGTGTATCCGACCAGAGGTTGCCAAGACATTATCGACCGTGCAGTCTCAGTAAAAGCTGGCAGCGCTGAACTGCTCTATGCCTACATTGATGTGGAGCCTGTCAGCTTTAACAGAGGCTTTTTTACGGTGGATGTGCGTTATTTCTATCGCATTACTGCAGATGCCTTTGTGGGGGCTGCCCGCCCAGTAGAAATTACTGGTCTGGCCGTTTTTGATAAGCGTGTCATCCTGTTTGGCAGTGAAGGCAGTTCCAAAGTATTTTCTTCTGTTGGAATTGACCAGAGCCCAGACTTCCAGCGTATCCCTGTAAAAAGTGTGCCCACTGCTATCGTTGAGACAGTCGATCCCCTGATTTTGGATTTAAAATTGGTGGATGTATGTCACTGCCGTCCATGTGATACAGGTTGTGAAATCCCACCGGCCGTTTGTGCTTGTTTCCAAGATGATTTGGTCAATGGTGGGGATGTACACCGTCTCTTTGTGACTTTGGGGCAATTCTCAATCATCCGTCTGGAGCGGGATACTCAACTCCTGATTCCTGCCTATGATTATTGTATGCCAGAAAAAGAGTGCAGCTGTGCTGGTTGTGAATGCAAAGAGGATCCCTGTGACATCTTCCGTAAAGTGCAATTCCCTGTGAATGAATTTTTCCCACCCAACTGCGTAACCCCAAAAGCCAACAGCTATCAAGAGGTTAGAAGCTGTGGTTGTGGTCGGTAAATGTGAAAAGTGTACTATTGTAAAATGCAGCCAGTACCATATATGGTACTGGCTGCAAAGCACTAGAAATTCAGCGTATTATACTGTGGAAATGTATTTTATCTTTTTATAAATTCATCTTTCGTGGTTTTGTTGTTCCATATTACAGTGGCGTGTGAATTTGGAAACAAGCTCCTGTAAAATATGGGCTTGTCCAGCAAGTTCCTCACTAGCTGCAGCACTTTCCTGGGCAGTTGCGGAGTTATTTTGTACTACACCAGAAATTTGGTCTACACCTGTCGAGGTCTGTTTAATTGCCTTATCTTGGGCCTGGGAATTTGAAGCAATTTTTTGTGCCTGAGTTGACAATTTTTCGATGATGCCATTGACCCGCTCCAAAGATGCTGCGGTATCATCTGCAATAGATTTTCCATTGCCAACAGCTTTCAAAGCTTTGGAAATGAGTTCTGTCGTATTTTGAGAGGCCTCTGCTGTGTTGTTAGCAAGCCTACGTACCTCATCTGCCACAACAGCGAACCCTTTCCCAGCAGTACCTGCCCTGGCGGCCTCGATTGCTGCATTTAATGCAAGGATATTTGTCTGGAATGCAATATCTTCAATATTTTTTACAATCTTTTCAATTTCGGATGATGCAGCACTGATATGATCCATAGCAACCAACATATCTTCCATCCGTTTAGTACTCAATGTTACCTCTGAAACTGTGTCATTTACACTTTGTTCAGCCTCGCCAATCAGTTTGGTGTTCTCATCCACTTGATAGGAAATATCATTCAATGTTGCGGCAAGTTCCTGGACACTAGACGCCTGTTGTGTACATCCCTGGCTAAGGGTTTGTGCAGCATTTGATACCTGTTCTGCACTGGTTGATACTTGGTTTGATGCTGTATGGATTTGGTACATAATATCACTTAGCATTTGGATCAGGCGGTATATGGAATCACGCAATAGATGATATTCGCCCTCATATTGACTATCATCTGTACTTTTGGCATCAAACTTACCTTCCGCAACAGCTTGTAAGCCCATTTGTAAGTCCTGTGTAATAAACATAATGCGCTGCATAACAGCGTTGATCTTCTCTGCAAGATACCCAAACTCATCATTTGATTCATATTGGATTGATGTATTGGAAAAATCGCCTCGTGCCAAAGCTTCTGCGCCATCCAACAATTTTTTGGTAGGGACTAAGATATATCGAAGCATGAGGGTGGTAAAGAACAGGACACCAGCCAACGATAGGATTAGAATGGAAATAATGATAATTTTAGATATCACCTGTGCATTTTTTACCATATCTTCCTGTCGTACTACAGTTTCATCAATTTTGTCATTTAACGCGACCATCATGTTGGCAGCTTCAGTAAAGACTGGTGCATAGGTATTTAAGTATACCTCATAAGCCTGGTCTTTTGACTGGTCATCCTCAAAATTTTTGGAAAGTTCCATGATTTGTGTGTTGTACTCAGATACGCTTTTCAACTTGTCCCGAATTGCATCAACATCAGATGTATATTCTGGATTCAGGCTTTCTATAATATCGAGAGAATCATACAGGGCGTCCCGATCGGTATTCATAGCTTCTAGGACACGCTGATAATCTTCTGTATTGGTTGTAACCATGGCATTTAAAAGATAGCGCCTCACAGAGAGCATATTCCGCCGGGCTAGACCAATCTCTTCCACTACTGGTACAATATCTTCAGCATATTCAAAGCTCTTTTTTGAAATCATGTTGATGACAGAGAGGGAAGAGATACCCAATATCAGTAATAATAGAAAGATGACGCCATAGGAAACTAGCAATTTCCATTTTAGCTTTAGGTTTTTCAAAAGAACCACTCCTTTTTATGTTTTTATAGGACCTTTTATCTATAAACTCCTTTCTTATCCTTCCATATCCTTATACCCGTTCAATACTGGCATATCTGCCCTTTTCAGGTATCAAATAAGGCATTGGTACAGGATAGATTTGCTAAGAGCAAAATCAAACAAACTTCCTCTCAAGATTGAACATATCCACCTGTATACTCGACATTTTTTCACAAAAAATAAGATAAAATATAAAAATATTTCATGAAAAACCAATATGTGGAATCCTGGATATAATACAAATGGAAATAGGTACAAATGGTTGCTTGTCTGGATAAGAGAACCGCAGGGATTTTACAAACAAAGAGAAAATGACAACAACTCTGAATATAGAAACACATCATGGTTTTCCAGAATTGTTGTCATTTAATGGAACTTATTTGGTTTTGTGGTCATGGATATGGTAATAGGCGCGCTTTTCCTGATACATATTTTCGTCCATAATTTTGAAAAATTCGTCCACAGATTTTACAGACAAATCACATATACCAATAGAAAATGAGAGATGATAGGGTTTGTTGCTTTTTTTGTTATAATTTTCTACATTTAGCTGTATGGTTTGTTTGATTCTTTCTGCCTGATTTGGAGTAGGATAACGCATAATAATTACAAACTCGTCACCAGCATACCGAGCAACCAAGCAATTTTTCTCTGCACTATGCAAAAGCAGGTTTCCAGCAGTTTTCAGGGCAAAATCCCCCTCCAGATGCCCATAATTGTCATTGATTTTTTTGAATGCATTGAGATCTAACATAATACCAGATAAATGGTGCTTTTTGTTAAATTCACATTGTAGAAATGAAAAAAGATAATTTCGGTTATAAAGCCCGGTCAGACTATCTAGGTAGGATTCTTCATTTTGTAAATTGATGTAAAGGGAAGTGAGACCAAAAGCTGCACAAACCCAAATCAGTGTAATGCCATATAAGACGTATTGTAAGATGGTACCGAGATAGAGAGGGGCAAGGAACATCATTACAGGCATAAAAATGTACTTGTCCAACCTTTTTTCGTAGTAAAGAACCATAACCATACCATAAGTCATATAAAAGTAGGTAAATATGAAAGCTAAAAAGGCAATGGAAGTACGGGCAAATGTATTCTGTTCGGTTACAAAAAAGAAAACAGGGGTAAACAAATTACAAAAAGCCAGGATCAGATTGATACAGACGGGAATACCCAAGAAGGGAAGTCTCCGTTTGATACGTGTGAAATCCTCAAACAATTTATAGTCTACATAAAGTACCCAAATGAGAGCCATAATTGCAGATAGGCTGTAATTCAATACATTTAGACAGAGAAAGATAATGTGTCCACCATGATACATTTTGCCGTTTAAAATGTAGCAAAGAGCCTCTGTAATGGCTTGTATCAATGTAATAAGACACAAGGCGTAAAAAGCATAATCATCAAAGTGAATCATGCGAATCCGCTTATGTTTACTAAATATTAAAATACAACTAAGTGCGGCTGCCAATCCATTGGATACAACAATAGCAGGAATATTGATGTTTATCATACTGCACTCAAACCTCTCCTATTGTTTGATGTATCTGATTTTCAACCCTATTATGACAGAAAGAAAAGAAAAATGCAATAAGAAACAAGATGGCATCTGTCATGGAGTGAGAATTGACATATGCTATAATATGGATATATACTTGCGGTAAGGGTAAAACGGTGGGATAATTGTTGGCTAACAGGGAATCATTTGTTTGATTTTATAATCAAAGAAAGGGGAATATAGTATGAAGGTTGCTGTAACCTATGAAGATGGGAGGCATTTTCCAGCATTTTGGACACACGAAACAATTTAAACTATATGATGTACAGGGAAAAAGGTGATAGATACACAAATCATCCAATGTGGTGATTGTGGTCACACTGCCCTGGCTGGTTTCCTAAAGGGTCTAAGAGTGGATACTCTGATTTGTGGTGGCATTGGTCAGGGAGTATAGGAGGCTCTCTCTAAGTTGGGGATTCAAATTTATGGTGGGGTTGATGAGAAAGCGGATGAAGCTGTAGAGAAACTATTGCAAGGTTTCCTTGTATATAAACCAGATGTAAAATGTAACCATCACCATGAACACGAAGGACATCATAGATGTGGAAACCATCCTTATGAAACACATTGAAAACGGGGTCATATTTATTACTGGAAGGGAGGGACAGCATAGCTGTCTCTCTTTTCTTCAGGAGGGAACATGGATCAAAAATTGAGTGTACAAAGTACATTGCGTCTTACAAAAGGAGGAAAAATATTTGGACCTGGCATTGCTACATTACTGGAGGAAATCGAAAAAAGTGGTTCCTTACGAAAAAGCGCAATGAAGATGGGGCTAAGTTACAGTAAGGCATGGAAGATGGTGCATTCCTGTGAGGATCATCTTGGGTTTAAACTGCTGGTTTGCCAGATTGGTGGTACAGGGGGAGGTGGTGCTAAATTGACAATAGAAGCAAGAGAGCTCCTAGATCAATATCGGGCGTTTGAACAGGAAGCGCATTCTGTTCTACAAGGTCTTGTGGATAAATATTTTGATAAATACTATTGACAAGGTAGGTAATTAGGTATATAGTAAAACCAACAAGGGAAGTAGGTTGAAAAAGAAAATCAATTCTATATACAAAGGGTGAGTACAATGAGTATTTATGTAGATAATGGTGCAACCACTAAGCTGAGTTCCAAAGCACTATCTGCTATGTTGCCTTTTTTTCAGGAGGAATATGGGAATCCTTCCAGTCTCCACTCGGTTGGGCAAAGGGCAAATGAAGCACTGACCGATGCAAGAACCCGCATTGCGAAAGTTTTGAATTGCGATCCTAAAGAAATTATTTTTACATCGGGTGGCAGTGAGGCAGACAATCAGGCAATCCGTTCTGCAGCAATGTTAGGAGCCAGAAAAGGTAAAAAACATATCATCTCAACTGCTTTTGAGCACCATGCTGTATTGCACACATTGGATAAACTGAAAAAACAGGGATATGAAATTACGCTGTTGGATGTTCATGAACATGGACTTGTAACGGCAGAGCAGGTACGCAAAGCCATTCGTGAGGATACCTGCCTTGTGACTGTGATGTATGCCAACAATGAAATTGGTACCATTCAACCCATTGAGGAAATTGGGGCAGTCTGCCGGGAGAAGGGTGTGCTGTTTCACACTGATGCAGTACAAGCGGTGGGGCATTTGAAGGTAGATGTGCAGGAGCAAAATATAGATATGCTCTCTTTATCTGCCCATAAATTCCATGGTCCAAAGGGGATTGGTGTGTTATATGCACGCAAAGGGATTTTGCTGGAACCTCTCATTGAGGGTGGAGCCCAGGAACGGGGTAGAAGGGCAGGGACAGAAAATATCCCTGCTATTGTAGGTATGGCTGCTGCATTAGAGGAAGCTGTGGATGGGATAGAGGAGAAGCAGTTAAAACTAAAAGGGCTACGGCAGAAGCTCATCGCTGGACTTTCTAAAATCCCACACTCCGTCCTCAATGGAGATCAAAACCAAAGGCTTCCAGGGAATGTCCATTTTTGTTTTGAGGGAATTGAGGGAGAGTCCCTTCTGCTTCTGTTGGATGACAAAGGGATTTGTGCTTCCTCTGGGTCAGCGTGTACCTCTGGTTCTCTGGATCCAAGTCATGTCTTATTAGCCATTGGCAGACCTCATGAGATTGCACATGGTTCCCTGCGGTTATCATTGAGTGATGAAAATACAGAAGAAGAAGTGGACTATATTATTGAAGCAGTTACGGATGTGGTGGCGTATTTGAGAAGTATTTCTCCAGTGTGGAGAGATTTGCAGGCTGGAATCCAAGATTATATCATAAAGTAAAGAGAGGAAATTGATATGGCACTCTATAGTGATAAGGTAATGGACCATTTCCGTAATCCACGCAATGTGGGCGTGATTGAAGATGCGGATGGTGTAGGTGAAGTTGGTAACGCAAAGTGCGGAGATATTATGAAAATTTACCTGAAAATTCAGGATGATCGGATAGTAGATGCAAAATTTGAGACTTTCGGTTGTGGCAGTGCCATTGCATCCAGTTCCATGGCAACAGAACTCATTAAGGGAAAACCAGTGTCCGATGCGCTGGCATTGACCAATCAGGCAGTAGTGGAGGCACTGGATGGATTACCCACACACAAGATTCATTGTTCTGTTTTGGCAGAAGAAGCAATCAAGTTGGCATTGAAAGATTATTATGAAAGAAATGGGATAGAATATGATAAATCCCAATTCCCCTGTTGTGAAAGCTGTGACCATTGTAGCCACTAACCATTGATCAGGAGAGAGGCATGATATTTGGTGTCTCTCTCCTTTTTGCACCAAATGGGAAACTATTATATGTGAAAAATGTCTAATAGGGCAAAAACAAAGCTTGCTTTTTGATGTAATTGCGTTTATACTGAACATACTATAGGGGGGCTAGGCTACATGTCTGGTCCCTTTTTCAATAAAAGGGGGAATACAATATGCCAATGGAAGAGTATCAAAAAGCAATGAAAATTGGGCTTCGAGAGAACAAAGAGGCAGAAGCAAAGGGGCGTAAACCCGGATTGTTAGTACTGCCACAAGAACCAGAGCAGTTAGCATATCGCAGAGAGTCATTGGGATTGAAGGAGATTCCAGCCCATCTGATCGCAGGTACTTGCACCGCCCTGCGGGCAGATGCATTTTCGCCTAATTTTTCTCCTGTGCTGCCTCCTGATACAGAATTTGCCATTAAATGGGCAAATCTTTGTAAAAGTCATCTGGAGGAAGGAATCCGGGATCCAGTCAAGGCAGTAGAGTATATGAACCGCTATTACATTATAGAAGGGCATAAGCGGGTGAGTGTATTGAAATATTTTGGGGCTGTTTCCGTTCCTGGAAATGTAACCCGGCTGGTTCCATTCCCATCAGATGCACCAGAAATCCAATCCTACTATGAGTTTTTAGAGTTTTATCGTATGACAGGGCAACTATGCCTTGTATTCCGTCAACCAGGATTGTATGCAAGGTTGATGAAAGCCATCGGAATTGAGGGAAATACAGAAGCATGGAGCGTAGAAGAAAGTTATGCATTCCGAGCTTTCTATCACATGTTCCGTGCTGCATTTGTAAAGGAATTTGGCGAGGATGCAGATGTGTCCCAAGCGTTCTTAACTTATGTAGAAATTTTAGGCTATCAGGAATCTGTGCATAAAATGCCTTCAGAAATTGGAAATGATTTAGTAAAACTGAGACAGGAAATCCAGAGTCGATTACAACAGACAGAGAGTACACTACTGTTGGAGGACAAGGTAAAAACACCTCTGTTCTCAATTTTGCGTCCAACTCCATCTCAAATTAAGGTAGCCTTTATTCACGACAGTTCGACTTCCCGCTCCCGTTGGGTATACAACCACGAGTATGGTCGCTATCGTATGGAACAGGCACTGCAAGACCAGGTGGAAACGTTTAGTTATGAAGATATGGATACAGAGGAAAAAGCAATGGAGGCCATAGAGGATGCAATCCAAAAGGGTGCAAAAATGATTTTTACAACCCGTTCTACCTTGCTTATGCCCAGTGTCAAACAAGCGGTAAATCATCCGGATATCAAAATATTAAATTGTTCTTTAAATACAAATTATCCATCGGTCCGCACCTATTTCCCACGTCTGTATGGGGCAAAATTTATCAAAGGGGCAATTGCTGGAACGTTGACACAAGATGGTCGCATTGGATATGTAACAGACTATCCCACCTATGGTAGTATTGCCAATATCAACGCCTTTGCACAGGGGGCCAGAATGGTCAATGCCAATGCAAAAATCTATCTGGAATGGTCAGCCTTACAGAGTGGGGATGGTGTGGAGCGGCTGCACCAACAGGGTATCCGATACATTGACTATCGGGACCGGCTAGGGGAATATACAGATCCTATCATTGGGAAGATACACAACATGGCACTGATCCAATGTAAGTGGGGTAAAATGTATCAAAGCATTGTAAGACGGGTGATGAATGGCAGTTGGAAGCAGGAGAATCGAGAGAATAGTGCCATTAACTATTGGTGGGGGATGACACAAGGGGTTGTCAATGTACAGTGTTCCCGCCGGGTATCGTCCGGTACCAGACGGCTTGTAAATGTACTTTATGAGGCGTTACGTCATGACCAATTAGACCCATTTTATGGGACATTGGTGGATCAGACTGGGCAGATTGTATGGGGGGATGAGGTCCCTAGGACAGCACAACAAATTATGCACATGAACTGGCTTTCCTCGTTGGTGGAGGGTCGACGCCCAAAATTAGAAGAATTTACACCGAAGGCACAAGAGATGATCCAGCTGCAAGGGTTGGAGGGATGGGGTGCAACATGAGAATTTTGGCAATTTCTGATGCGGAAAGCAAAGGGTTATGGGATTATTATCAACCAGGTAAGCTAGATCACATTGATTTGATTTTGTCGTGTGGTGATCTAAAGGCTGAATATTTATCATTTCTTGCCACATTTGCTCCATGCCCAATTTTGTATGTTCACGGGAACCATGATGATAATTATAAGGTTCATGAACCATCAGGCTGTATTTGTGTAGATGGACTATTTTATGAGTATAATGGGCTTAGAATTGTAGGTCTGGGTGGATCCATGCGATATAAGGATGGAATACATCAATATACAGAGGGACAAATGGCGTGGAGGGCAAGAAAGTTAATGCCAAAACTATTTTTGAAAAAAGGTTTTGATATTTTGTTGACCCATGCACCAGGTTATGGAATGGTAGATTGCTCGGACTTAGCACATACCGGATTTCGGACATTCAACCGCATGTTGGAACAATATGAACCAAAATTATTTGTGCATGGTCACACCCATATGAATTACTCAAGGAATATTTATAGGGAGACCACCTATGGAAAGACACGGGTGGTAAATGGCTATGAACGGTATATTTTTGAGTTGAATTAAGGAAATTTTAAGATAAAACAGGTAGAATACTTCCTTATGTTTTGATAGAATCGAGGCAAAGGAGGTATCATAATGCAACCGATTGTGACCTTTCAACTACAGCCACTGAAGGAACCAGTGGATCTGGAACAAATTGCAGCTATTTTAGAGAAACGGATGGAATTGTCTTCAAGATTGCAGTTCCCCAAACTTTGGAGATGGATTGATAACAGGGCATCAAAAAGAACACATAAGAAAGAGACAAAAATAGCAAGCAATCTTCGTTTGTTTTTAGGGTTGGTCAACTGGATTCTTAGTCTAATTGCACTGCTTCCAGCAATGATAGCCCCCAGAGAACTCTGGATGTTATTACTTTTTGGGTTTCTCTGTTTGGTAAGTGGGACAGTAACCTTATGGAGAAAGAAGAAAACCTTGTTGATTATACTTTCCTTCTTGGTGGGTGCTGTCCTTTGTTTCGGTGCAATAGGGAATGTGCAGGCATTGGGAAATCTATTGCCATTGGGTATCTATGAGATTGGAATAGGTGTTTGGGCACTTCTGTCTAAAACTTTAGGCAGCAGTGCTCAACGGCAGGCAAGAAAGTATATCAAACAATTCAATTCCCGTGAACCTTATCTACTTTTTCTAACAGAGACAGGTATCCTGTTTGCATCCGAGGAGCTGTTGACAGAACATCCTGAAATGATACAACAATCTAATGAAGTACCATATGAATCATTTCACTCTATCGTGGAGTCAAAGGATTATTTGATGCTGATACAAAAAGAAGGAGGCATACTACTCCAAAAAAGTGAAATCATTGACGGTTCGTTGGAACATTTGAATAGACAACAGATTCCTAATTATTACAAATTGTAAAAATATTCGATAAAAAAACAAGAAGAAAGCAAAACTGCTTTCTTCTTGTTTTTTCACTTTTTCAATTTGGAACATTTTGTTTTGACGAAGTCCAATGGAAACGGAAAGACGGGCTACAGACAAGGGAAGAAGAATAGTCAGGGTGCAGTAGATGTTCTAATTCGTGTTCCCAACCTTGCCGGCGAGGGACAACGATCAGTTGATTTTGAGATAAAACAGCCACACTGGAGGCATAATCTAGTGCTAAATTAGGGTCATGAACACTGACAAGAGCGCCTTTTTCTTCTGTCTGAACAAGGGAAGTCAACAAATCTAAAAACTCATGCTGCCTTCTGACATCCAAACTGGCAGTTGGCTCGTCTAAAAGCAAAAAAGTTGCATTTGTCATAAGGCATTGTGCCAATGCAGCCCGTTGACGTTCCCCACCACTAAGCTGATTCATGGGACGGTTTTGGAGTGGCAGTAAGCTAAGTTGCTCCATGATGTTTTGAGCTTGTGTATGATGTGTTTTATTTGGTATTTGCCCAAAATGTAAATAAGGGGCAACGCCCAATAAAACAAACTCCAACACGGTCATGGTACAATAGGGTATATCCTGATGGAGTAAACTGACTAATTTTGCCCTTTTTGCAGGGGATAAGGGATGGATTGGGTCATCATCATAAGAGACAAGCCCAGATTGTGGTTCCAAAATTCCAGAAAGTACACGCAGTAAAGTAGATTTGCCTGCACCATTCACACCCAATAAGATAACCAACTCCCCGGTATGAAGGGAAAGGGAGACTTGGTTCAGAATACATTTTTTGTGATAATTTAATGTGATTTTGTGGGCAGATAGAGTATTCATACATTGACCTCACGATGTTCTAATATACCACACAGCAGCAATACCATCAATAAACTGGCGCCAAAAAGCGAGGTGAAAATACTGACAGGGATTTCGGCGGTTGTGAGGGTGCGAGCAAATAGATCAGCAAGAAGAAGCAGACTTCCGCCACAGCAAAAGACAGTCCCCATGTTGGATGTGATGTCACGAGCACCACACACACGGACAAGGTGTGGTGCAATTAAAGCGACCCAACTGACCATACCAGCCACACTTATTACACTTGCAACCAGTATTGTCGCAAGCAAGATGGCACTACGTCGAATGAACAGGGGAGAAAGCCCTAAACTTATAGCCCGTTCATCTCCTAATGACAATACTTTCAAGGGAAAACGGAACAAATAAAGGAAAATAAGTGGGAGGGCATTGCATAGAAAAATAGACCATACATCATCCCACACTGCATTTTGGAATCCACCCATAAGCCAGTATTCAATCGCGGGTAACTGGTGCATAGGATCGGCACAATATTTTAAAATCATGAGCATCGCACTGGCAAGGCTACCAATCACCATACCTGACAAGATTAACCCTAATAGAGAATTTTGTTTTACAAAATTAGCAAGAGAAAGGGAGGCAATCACCGATATGAGACCACAGAGAAAGGCACTTAGTTGAGAAAATAGAGGGAACGAAGGGAAGAAAAGCATGGCAAAAATGGCCCCAACAGCACAACCATTGGTAGCACCCAATACATCAGGAGAGACCAGTGGATTGGAAAAGACGGTTTGGAATACTAACCCAGATAGCGCCAATACGCCTCCAGAAAGGGCGACTGTGACAACACGTGGAAGCCGGATTTGAAAAAAAAGATCTTTTGCAATGTCACTGGGCGGATTTCCGATTAAGATAGAATATAATTCTTCTAGTGATAGTGCATAGCGCCCAACACTGATAGACAATAGCAAAAGAAGGATCAAAATCAAAAGTGAGATGATAAACTTTTTCATAAAATGCCTCATCTAAAAAGTACATATCGTTATAGTTTAAAAAAGATAACGATAGGATAAAAAATGATGTATGAAATACGATGTTCATGGTATACAGACTTGGAGTATGGCAAAAATGGAGCTTATTTCCAGAGCCACACAGGTAGGGTGTGGCTCAAAGAAAATATGCTCCGATTTTAATCGATCAAATATCCTCACAGGGGTAACATATCCCCATCTGTGCTCTCAGGTGGTCCATGACTTCCATCATATGAATGGTTTCACAGTGTGGCATAGAGGGGCATTCTAAACGTCCTTCCTTAATACAGTTTACAACCTCCAGTACCTCATACTCATAACCTGTCAACTGTTTGGGACATGGAATGAATTTGATACACTGGCGATTTTCATCAAATACCTGTATACCCTGTGGATTGTTGATATTTTCTACCACAATATAGCCGTTTGTACCATAGATGATACCCATGCGGTCTGATATGGTAGTGGCTCCAGTGGTCAATACAGCCATTTTTCCATCATTCCATGTGAGAGTAAGGCTGTCAGCAATATCAACTCCAGTTTCATGTTTTATACCAATTCCATTGATACATTGGGGATGACCAAAAATCATTTCTGCGAAATTTAAGGTGTAAACACCCACATCTAACAGAGCTCCACCGGCTAGTTCAGGACGCACAATCCGTTCCTTGTCCATGATGGTATAGCACAGGTTTGCAGTCAGCATCCTAGGTTCCCCTATGATATTTGAATGGATTACCTCAGAGATGATTTGACGCATAGGCTGGTATCGGGTCCAGATTGCTTCTGTGACCAGAACTTGTTTCTCTTTTGCATAACGGAGAATATCTTCTGCTTGCCTTGCATTGACTGTAAAGGATTTTTCACAAAGTACATGCTTTCTATGATCAATGCACAGCTTCATATGCTGATAGTGGTGAGAGTGGGGAGTAGCGATGTACACAAAGTCCAATTCAGGACTTTGTAGCATTTCTTCATAGGAGCCATAGGCGTGTGCTACATGATATGTTTTAGAAAATTCCTGTGCACGTTGCAGGTCACGTGCTGCAATCCCATAGAGTGTGACAGAATGGTTTCCAGACGCATTCAGTTGTAGAATTGTATCAGCCATTACATGGGCAATTCTACCAGCTCCTAAAATGCCAAGGTTCATAGTTTGATATCCTCCTGTTTTCTGATTTACATGACCACAGTATACCTGATGAAATTGTACTTGTCAAAAGAGATGTGGAAGATTTGTCAGGATTGTGTGTCTCATAGAATAATCTTTCAAAATTTTGAATTTTACTTACAAAAATCTTTCAATTTTATTCCTGTTCTGTTATAATGGTAAAAATTATATTTTTTAGAGAGATGGTGATGAAAAATCGTGATTTTACTGCTATTTGTGGTGTGGCTTGTTTTAAGTGGGGATTTCAGTTGGGCTGGCATTGCAACTGGCTTATTATTGTCAGGCACATTGGGGTTTTTATCTTACAGAATATGGAACATTCCGCTGTGGGGACGGAAGGCGTTTTATTCAAAAATTCCATGGGGGATACAATATATTGGTTATTTAATTTGTCAGATTGTCAAGTCTAATGTTCACATTGCAAAAGAAATCCTAAAACCAGGTTCTGCTCATAAGGGGACTTTAGTGTGGTTTGAAAGCGGATTACAAAAGAAAAGCAACCAAGTTTTGCTGGCTAACTCCATTACACTGACACCGGGTACCGTGACAGTTTCCCTTAAAAATGGAAGATTGTGTGTGTATTGCCTACATGAAACAGCGATAGACGAGTTAAAAAATTCCGGTTTTGCGGTTAAACTGAGGGCGTGGGAGGAAAACGATGATACATTGTGATGGGATCTTAGAAAACATAGTCATTGCTATCTTATGTATTTTTACATTGGTTTTACTGGTATGTTTGGTGAGAGCCATTCAGGGTCCACGATACACAGACCGGCTGATTGCCCTAAATATGATATGTACAGTGGTCATTTTAATGATTTGTCTCCTTTCCTATTGGATGAACGCCTTTTATATGATAGATGTGGCGATTTTATATGGTCTACTAAATTTGTTGGCAATCATAGTCCTAAGCCGTATTTCCATTAGGCGGTATCGTGGCAGAAAGGAACAAAAGAAATGATCATACGAATTTTAATTGGGGTTGGGCTCTTGTTGATGGGTACAATTACAGTACTTCTGTCTGTATTTGGCTTGTTTCGATTTCGGGAAACTTTGGACCTACTTCATGTGGGAGCCTTGGCGGATACAATGGGCGTTTTCTTTCTTTTGACTGGATTGATGGTACTGTGTGGATTGAATGGAAATACAGCTAAATTATTGCTTACACTCATTATTTTATGGGTTACCAGCCCTATTTCCAGCCATCTGCTTGGGAAAACGGAATTGATGACAGGTCATAATATAGACCCAGACCAGCATCAGGGAGAGGGGGAGCAAATTTTGTGATTGGGTTAGAATTGTTGTTACTCATTTTTCTTGTGTTTTGTGCCATTGCTACTGTGCTGTGTAAACGACTCATATCGTCTATCATTATTTTTATGGCGTATTCTGCGGTGATGTCTCTGGTTTGGTTCCTTCTTCAATCCCCAGATTTGGCGATTACAGAAGCAGCTGTTGGGGCAGGTATGACAAGCTTATTGTTTTTCTTGACCTTACAGAGGATCAATCAGTTGAAAGGGTTGGAACAGGATGAAGACAACACAAAACGATAATGGTTGGTTTCGTCGGATTCTGCAATGGGCAAGCGAGTCAGAAAGCGAGGGCGCTGATGCGCCAGAAGATCCAGAAAAACAGGAATTTCAGGAATATTTAGAATATATTGATGCCCATGACTATATCGAGTTTGGTGCATATCGATATATGCGTTACCAACAGAGAAAAGAATTAGGGCTGGATGAGCCAACATCCCACTATACCGCAGAACCACCCACTCCGCAAAAGAAACAAAAGGGGAAGAAATCTCATCATAAGCAGGGGGTACTCAGGAAACAATTGCGATGGTATCAGGTTGCCAGTGTACTCATAACTTGTGTAATCTTCTGGATTTTGTGTTTGGTTGTGATGGAATTACCAGAGTTTGGTGCCCTGGATGCCCCTGCATGGAATGAGGTGGTACAGCGGTATTTACAGCAAGGGAGAGAGGAAACTGGGGCAGTCAACGCCATTACAGGCATGATTTTGGAGTATCGGGCATTTGATACATTTGGTGAGTCGGTTGTGTTGTTTGCTGCTGCGATCAGTACAATTTTGCTGTTAAGGACACCAAATCAACCCCTGAGGCAGCGGAAAGCGGGAGATGAAATCTTGAAAGAACTATCCAAATATCTCCTGCCTATTATTTTGCTGTTTGGATTTTATGTAATCCTTTATGGTCATATTAGCCCTGGTGGAGGTTTTTCAGGTGGTGCAATTTTAGGAGCTGCCTTGATCCTGGCTTCACTGATTTTGGGGGCAGGGGAAGTAGGAAGAGTATTGACTTCAAAACGGGTGACTTATATCACAGTATTCAGCTTACTAACCTATGCTGTGATGAAGTTTTATTCCTTTTATACAGGAGCCAACCATGTGGGTTGGGAAATACCGAAAGGGGAAGCAGGTCATTTATTCAGTGGGGGCTTTCTTTTGCCTCTCAACCTGTGTGTAGGATTGATTGTTGCATGCACAATGTATACATTCTATACTTTGTTTATACCAACAGAGGAGGAATAGACCATGCTGGAATTGATATTGGAGCAAAGATACTATTTGGTATCCATCCTGCTGTTTTCAATTGGCTTTGTGACCCTCTTTTTGCATCCAAACTTAATCAAAAAAATCATTGGTCTCAATCTGATGGATACATCTATCTTTCTTTTCTTAGCGGCTATGGGTTACATGGAAGGTGGACAGGCTCCAATGATAGAGGAGGGGAGCAATTGGGCTATGTATATTAACCCGATTCCAGGTGGGCTTGTGCTAACAGGGATTGTAGTAGCGGTGAGTACAACAGCACTATTTCTGTCCCTAACCCATCGGCTCTATCGGAAATATCACAGTTTGAATTTGGATGTCATTTTGATGTTGGCAAAAAAAGGACGGGAGGATACCTAGTGGGACTTGTGTATAATATACCGCTGTTCAGTATATTGCTTGTTGTGGTGAGTGGTGTGTGTATCCCACTGTTTCGAAATGGTAAACATGTGATTCGGTTTGTTCAGATTGTACAGCTGCTTGTTGGTGCTGGCTCGTTGTTCCTTATGGTAGGGCTCAGTAGTTTGAATGAAAGTTTTACATACCAGTTGGGACATGTACCAGCCCCATGGGGAAATGAATTGCGGGCTGGACCATTGGAAGGGCTGCTTTCTTTTGTGTTTAGTCTTGTAATGTTGCTTGCTTTTTCTGGAAGCCGAGAGTCTTTGATTTCAGACATAAAACCACATCGCTTGGGGAATTATTGCCTCCTAATGCAGCTTCTCTATGGTACACTGCTGGCTATGATTTACACAGACGATCTATTTACTGCTTACGTTTTTGTGGAGGTCGCAGCAGTGACTGCTTGTGTTTTGGTATCTGCCAAAGAAAGTGGTCGTTCTATTGTATCAGCAATTCGATATTTGATGTTCAACTGTTTGGGGTCAGGGCTTTTTCTGCTTGGTATTGCTATTTTATATGTGCTGACTGGTCATTTGCTATTTTCGAGTCTGCAACAGGCGGTGGAACAATATTTATTGAGTGGATCAAGTAAATTGCCGTTGATTGTATCTGCATTGCTTATGACGTTGGGTCTATCCATTAAAAGTGCTCAGTTCCCCTTTCATGCCTGGCTGCCAGATGCCCATGCCAGTGCAACTACAACATCCAGTGCCATTTTGTCAGGGTTGCTTTTAAAAGGCTATCTTATCATTTTGATGAAACTTATGGTGTGTATATTTGGACCATTTGTAATGGTTTCCAGCTACCTATGTGACTTACTCCTGTTGTTAGGGCTTGCTGGTATGCTTTTTGCATCAGTGGCGGCATTGAGACAAGAAGAAGTGAAACGGATGATAGCATATTCCTCATCAGCCCAGATTTCGTATATCTTTTTGTCCCTAGGGTTGGGAAGCCAATTAGGATTGTTAGCAGCTTGTTTTCAAATGATAGTCCATGCACTGACAAAATCAATGATTTTTTTGGGAGCGGGTGCTATGATTAATGGAGTACATGGTCACTATTGGGGACAACTGAGGGGTGCAGCGAGAAAAGTTCCATTGGGCGGGATTGCATTTACAGTGGGTGGTTTGTCTTTGTGCGGAATCCCGCTCCTGGCTGGATTTTCTGCCAAATATTGTATTGCATTGGCTGCCCTGGATGCGGACTGGCAAATGGCACCTGCCCTGTTTGGTCTAGCTGCTAGTTCTGTACTCAATGCGATGTACTATATCCCTGCCATTCTGGTGATTTGGGGCAGAACAAAACCAAATCAGGAAGAGGAATGGAAACCCATTTCCATTGGATTGGAACAAAAATTTGCCTTGAGTTTTCTCCTGTTCTGTAATCTCTATTTGGGGATGCGCTTTGGATTGGTAAGAGATCTCATTGAGCAGGGAATCTATCGATTTGGTTCATTTGGTTAGGAGGGAGAGAAGTGGGCACGTTTTGGCTCGTAGCTTCCATTCTATTGCCGATTGTGGGCGGGCTGTGTAGTATGACTCTGCACCACACCAATACACGAAGATGGTTTGCCTCTGTGTTATTGGTGATCGAACTATTTATCGTTGCCATACTTGTACCCCAGTATACAGGTCAGCTTGTCCTATTGAAACTGACAGGGGGAATACGGTTTGTTTTACAGGTGGATGGGTTGGGAAGATTTTTTTCCCCACTCATCTGCATGATTTGGTTTGCAGTTGCTGTTTTTGCCTATGAGTATATGAATCATGAGGGTCACAAGGAACGATTTATTGGTTTTTATCTGATGACCTTGGGTACATTGATGGGAATTTGTTTCTCAGGTAATTTGGTCACACTTTATATGTTTTATGAGGCGATGACCCTAATGTCAGTTCCATTGGTGCTACACATTGGTACACCCAAAGCGTTTCATGCAGCCTATCGCTATCTGGGATTTTCTGTGGCTGGAGCTGGTCTTGGATTGTTGGGGCAATTTGTACTACAAAACTATTGCACAACAGACCTGTTTACACCAGGAGGTGTATTGGATAAGGCAGCTGTAGCAGAACACAGGACACTATTGTTTGTGGTGTTTGTAGTTATGGCAATCGGATTTGGATGCAAAGCAGGTATGTTTCCACTCCATGGTTGGTTGCCTGTTGCACACCCGGTTGCCCCTGCCCCTGCCTCAGCGGTATTGTCTGGATTGATTACAAAAATGGGGATTGTAGCACTATTGCGAGTGGTTTATTACTTGTATGGATGGGAATTTTTAATGGATAGTTGGGCACAAAAATCCATCCTTGTGTTGTCCCTCTTAACCATAATATTAGGGTCCAGTTTGGCTATGAGGGAAGACACTTTAAAAAAGAGGCTTGCTTATTCTACCATCAGCCAAGTGTCTTATGTGATTTTTGGATTGATGCTATTCCATCCCATTGCACTGGCAGGAGCATTGTTACAAGTGCTCTTTCATGCAATCGCAAAAAATACCTTGTTTATGGCGACAGGTTCCATCATTTACAAAACGCACCTTACCCAAGTATCGCAGATGAGAGGGGTTGGAAAATCCTGTGGGATTACAATGTGGTGTTTTACGATTTCTTCCCTATCGTTGATTGGGATACCAGCTACAGGGGGATTTGTAAGTAAATGGTACCTAACACAGGGGGCTTTGCATGGGATTGAAAAAACCTGGGCATGGGTTGGAGTAGGGGTGCTGATGCTATCTGCCCTTTTGACGGCTGGATACCTCTTGCCCATTGTAGTAGATGCTTTTTTCCCAGGAAAGAATTTTGATGTCAGTGCTTTAAAAAAACAGGAAGATACTTGGCTAATGTGGATCACACTATGCCTTTTAACAGCGATGACTGTGATTTGGGGTGTGATGCCTACCCTTTTGAACCATTGGGTCTATCCAATCATACAATCACTATTTTAGGAAAGGAGAGAGAACATGCAAATTCTGGCTGCCATAGCATTGCCTATTTTGGCAGGTCTGATATTGATCCTGTGGCGACCAAGGGATCAAAAGATACGACAGAGGTTTGTGGTGGGGAGTGCCTGTTTGACTAGTGTTGGTTCAATTTGGGCAGCATTGGTTTTGTATAACCGCCCAAAACTGGTACTTCTCTCTCTAGGAGATGGGTTGTGTATTTCATTTGGTGTTGATGGTCTAGCCTGCCTGTTTTCTGTTCTGGTTTCTCTGCTTTGGCCAATCGCCTGTCTATATGGGATAGAATATATGAGCAGGGAGGGTGGGGAAAATCGCTTTTTTGCATTCTATCTGTCAAGTTTTGGTATCACATTGGGCATTGCATTTTCTGCCAATGTATTGACCATGTACTTTTTTTATGAACTACTGACCTTGGTAACATTACCACTGGTTATGCATGGTATGGACAGTAAAGCAAGGTATGCAGGGCGGATTTACCTCACTTATTCTATGTGTGGTGCAGCATTGGGCTTTTTGTCTATGGTATTGTTGATAGAACATGGTGGTATGTTTTTTCAGTTTGGTGGGAGTTTGCAAAATATTACAGGGCATGAGTTCACATTACAGCTTGCCTATGTGTTAGGTTTTTTCGGATTTGGTGTGAAAGCGGCGGTTTTGCCTGGGCATAAATGGTTGTTGCGTGCCTCAGTAGCACCTACACCTGTCACAGCACTTCTTCATGCAGTAGCAGTGGTAAAATCTGGTGCATTTGCAATTACTAGAATTACCTGGTATGGTTATGGTGTGGAGTTGCTAAAGGGGAGCTGGGCGCAGTGGCTTATTTTGATTGCTGCAATGTCCACGATTGTATATGGATCATGGAAGGCATTGCACACCCAACATTTAAAACGGCGGCTTGCTTGGTCAACCATTAGCAATCTTTCCTATATTCTGTTGGGAATTGGATTGATGACAACAGCCGGATTGGTGGCAGCTTTGGTCCATATGGTGGCACATGCAGTTTTAAAAATTACACTGTTTTTCTGTGTGGGTGCCGTTCACTACAAAATGCACAGGGATTTTGTAGCAGATATTGAGGGTTGTGGGGTATTGATGCCAGTTGTGTTTGGTTCTTTTGCAACAGCGGCATTGGGGTTAATGGGTGTCCCGCCTCTCGCAGGATTTGGAAGCAAGTGGTTATTAGCAACAGCATCCGTCCAATTGAATACACCATTGGGCTATTTGGGTGCGGTGGTGCTGATTATTTCAGCACTGTTGACCGCCCTGTACCTTATGGAAATTGTGTTACTTGCTTTCTTCCCAAGGCAAAGCAGACAATTGACAGTACATGTGCCCAAACAAGCCAGACGGGACCCAGGTTTGCTGATGACCGTTCCTTTGATGCTGCTATCCATTGCCTCTCTGGTCATTGGATTGACAGCGGGAAGGTTAGAACAGGCAATCTCAAGGATTTTGGGACTACTGTAGAGGATGTGAACGATTATGGAAGAATTGCTGCTCTATCCTGTTTTTGTTCCAATGGTATGCGGCGTGATTGCATATTTGATGGGGCAATGGAAGGAAGGGATGCGAGATATGTTTGTCAGTACAGCTGTTGGATTGGAATTGCTGTTGGTATTGACATTATTGACCAACCCCGCATTGGAGGGTGCCAGATTGACAATAGAAGGTTTTTGTGGTCTGGCGATTTCTTTGAGAGATGGACAGTTCCATACATTGATGGCACTTCTGACCGCTACAGGATGGTTTACAGCTACTATTTTCTGCAAAGAATATATGCCTCATGTTCAAAACCAAAACCGGTTTTATCTTTTTTGGTTGATTACATTGGGAGCAACTATGGGGATCTTCCTGTCTGCTGATTTATTCACTACATTTCTATTTTTTGAATTGATGTCCCTTACCTCTTTTGTGTTTGTGATTCAAACAGAGGAACCAGAAGCATTGCAAGCAGGAGAAACCTATCTTGCTGTGGCAGTGATTGGTGGTCTATGTACTTTAACTGGTTTGGTCTTACTCTATGCACAGCTTGGTACTTTGTCGATTGAGCAGCTTGGTTATGCAGCTGCAAATGCCACAAATCGAAAGGAACTGTGGGTGGCAGGCATTCTAGTATTGATTGGGTTTGCTGCAAAAGCGGGAGTTGCTCCACTTCACATCTGGCTTCCAACTGCACATCCAGCAGCTCCTGCACCTGCTTC
>CALWON010000109.1 GCA_944383165.1 uncultured Oscillospiraceae bacterium | reverse complement strand
AGGAAATAGGTTAGGAAAGGAGTCATACAAAAATGGCAGGTGGAGGAACTTTTGTTACCCAAAACAAAGTGAGACCAGGCGTTTATATCAAATTTACATCCAAAAACACCGCAGGACTGACCGTAGGCGAGCGGGGCACCGTTGCCATCTGTCAGGGCATGAGCTGGGGTGCAACCGACAAAATCATGGAAGTGGAGGGGGGCAGTAATCTGGTACCTTTTACCGGATACGACAGCACCAACCCCAAAAACCGTTTTCTAAATGAACTGTTTAAGGGCAGTAACCGCACCAACGCCCCTACAAAGGTGCTGCTCTATCGTCCCAATCCTTCTGGAGCAGCCAAAGCAAGTGCCACACTGGATGCACTGACTGTCACTGCAAAGTATGTGGGGGAGCGTGGCAATGATATTTCCATTGCCATTACAGAACAGGTAGATGAGGAAGGCAGTTTCACTGTTACTACTCTGGTGGACGGGGATACCATGGACACCCAGACCGCCAAAACCGTATCGGAACTGACCGGAAATGACTGGGTGACGTTCTCCGGCGATGGGGCTTTGACTGCCAATACAGGCAAATCCCTCACCGGTGGCCTGGATGGCACAGTGGACACCGGCGGCTATGCCGCCTTTCTGACTGCATTGGAGCCATACAAATTCGATGTACTCATCTATGACGGAGCAGAACCTACCGTACAGGACGCCATGATTGCCTTTATCAAGCGGCTGGCAGAGGAAAACGGACGGTATGCCCAGTTGGTACTGGCTGAGGCGGTCAATCCAGACAGCCGGTTTGTGGTGAATGTGGTCAGCGGTGTCACCCTGTCTGACGGCACTGTTCTCTCCCCACAGGAGACAACCTGGTGGGTGGGTGGAGCGATGGCAGGAGCCACCTTTAACCAGTCTCTCACTGGTGCAGTATACCCCAATGCGGTGGCAGTGGAGCCGGTGCTCACCGACAGCCAGATTTGCGACAAGCTGACACAGGGGGCACTGGTGCTCACCTGTGAACAGGGCGTGGTCAGGGTGGAACAGGATTGCAACAGCCTTGTGACCTATACCGCAGACATTGGCAAGGTATACCGGAAAAATCGAGTGATTCGCCTGTGTAGTACCATTGCCAACGACCTGTACAGCCAGTTTGTCCAGAACTATGTGGGCATTGTCAACAACAACCAGCAGGGCAGAAACCAGTTGAAAGCTGCCATTGTGGGCTATCTGCTCACCATCCAGTCCTCCCATGGCATTCAGAATTTGGAGGCAGACGATGTGACTGTGCTGGCAGGGGATGACATTGACACGGTGGTAGTCAACCTTGCCATTCAGGCAGTGGACAGCATGGAAAAAATCTATGTGACCATGGAATTAAGCTAAAGGAGGCAGCATATGGCATTTTTACTGGAACGGGATACTCTCAGCGGAAAGCTGGGTACTGCCACTGTCACAGTGGATGGCAAAGTACATGAACTCTTTCGGGCAAGGGAAATCAAAGTGGTTGCCGACATTCAGACCAAGGACATGAAGGCACTGGGGACAACCAGAATTCAGCCCAAAAATGTGGGAGTGAAGCAGACGGGCAGCGGTGTGCTGTACTTTGGTTCCGACCTGCTGACCCAGATGGCACTGACCTATATGGAAAGTGGGCTTGTGACCTACTTCGATTTACAGGTGACAAACAGCGACCCCACTTCCACGGTGGGAGAGCAGACCATTGTGTATTACGGCTGTAAGCTCAATGGGGATGTACTGCTGTCCATTCTGGATGTGGACAGCGACATGCTGGAACAGCCCTTCACCTTCAGTTACACCACTGCCAAAAAGCTGTCTGCCTTCCAGACGGAGGCGGACTACGGCACTTAACAGAGGAGGGATACCATGAGCCAGCTATCTGCATTTCTGCACCCGGTGTCTCTGGGGGAAGAACGGGAGGTGGTCATTTCCAGCCGCTTTCAGGATGGGGAGGGGAACAGCGTTCCCTTCCGTATCCGCCCTGTGACCCAGTGGGAGAATGACGCCATTACCCGACTGAGCCGGCGCACTCAGAAGGTCAATGGCATCTTACAGGACTATCTGGACACGGTGGAGTATAACCGCCGTCTGGTGGTAGTAGCGACCATAATTCCTGATTTTCAAAACAAGGAACTGTGCCAGCAGTATGGTACGCTGGACCCATTGGAACTACCTGCCAAAATGTTGCTTTCTGGTGAATTTCGCAAACTGCTTACGGAAATTTTGGATGTTTCTGGATTTTCCAACGAAAACCCAACCCAAGAAGCAAAAAACTAGTTGGGGGGTCTGACCCAGAGACACTGATTGCATATTATTGTTTTGTGCGTCTGGGTTGGGCTCCCTCCCAGTATGAGCAGTTACCCCTGCGGGAGCGGATTCTGGTTGGGGAATTTGTGAAAAAGGCACTCAGTCAAGAGGGGAGGTGAGTGCAGATGAACGAACTGGAGCAGCTTGCCCTGTGGCTCTCCTGCTGGTTTCTTCAAGAGGGCTTTCAAGAGGGCTTTCAGGGTAGGTTTTGGGAAGGAAGTACATTACCCATTACACCACATGTTCAGGAGGGCTTTCGGGAGGGCTTTGAGGGAAGTTTGTGGGAGGGAACTACCATTCCTGTTACACAGCATGTTCCAAATACCTTTGGGGAGAGATTGCAGGAATGGGGGAACAGTTCCTTTTCACTACCTGTTCCAAGTGTTTATGAAGGCAGAATGCAGGAACAGGAAACAGTTCCCTTTCTTCCACTGGTTCCCAATGTCTATGAAAGTAGGTTTCAGAAAGGGGAAGCCATTTCCGTTCCATCATTGGTTCCAAGTGCCTATGAAAGCAGAATGCAGGAACGGGAAACAGTTTCCTTTCCACCGCTGGTTCCCAATGTCTATGAAAGTAGGTTTCAGAAAGGGGAAGTCATTTCCCTTCCACCGCTGGTTCCAAGTGTCTGTGAAGGCAGGTTTCAGGAAGCAGAGAGAATTTCTCTTCCAAGGCT
>CALWON010000108.1 GCA_944383165.1 uncultured Oscillospiraceae bacterium | reverse complement strand
GAATGTCAGATTGTACAAACCGGGGATAGAGACCTCACGCTGATCAGTGGAAATGGAATTGATGTGAAAGCATAGAGCCATCAATTTCTCAACAAACAGGGCGAAACCTGCCACCTTTTGGGTGGCAGGTTTCGCTTTTTTAAGTATGTGTCAAACGATTGGTCTGGAATTCCTCTTGTATCTGTTTCAACAACTCTGGATTGTGAATCAAATCCCAACCTGTACCAGCTAGAATTTTTGCTGCAAGAAGTACCGCCTGATGGGCTTCCTCTGACTTTCCTGCCTGTAAAAACTCCTGAGAATGAGAGGAGGTTCCAGGAGGAACCATAGCCAGACGGATGCAGCTTCCCGGCAGCTCATACATCACATTACTGAAATCACTGGAGCCTGTTTTTTCCCGTGGTGGGCTCATCCGTGGTGCATGGACTTGTTTGGCATTTTCCATTAACAAATTATTGAGGGAAAGCACTGGAATTTTATTTGCCAGACGGTCCCCTTCCTGGATGGTGTAGGTCACATCCGCAATCAGGGCTGCACCTTTGATGATATTTAGAAAACGCTGTACCACCTGGTCCAGTGCGCTTCTGGAATAGGAACGCAAGGCAAATTTTCCAATGGCAGTATCAGGAACTACATTGGCAGGTCCTGGGGACTGGGTAATGGTATAGTGCATCCTTGTGTCCTCTGGCACATGCTCCCGCAAAAACTCCACACCCTGAAAGGCAACCAGTAAGGCATCCAATGCGCTGCGTCCATCCTCTGGTTTTAAAGCTGCATGTGCTTTTTTCCCATGGAATGTCACGGTAAAACTGGACATAGCCATAGATTTGATATCTACCGTTGTAGTGGGAGAACCGTGCATCATCAATGCCAGGTCAATATCCCGAAAACATCCCGCTTCCAGCATACGCAGTTTTCCATGTGCTGTCTCCTCTGCTGGGGTTCCATACACCACAACAGAGAAGGGTTCATCCCCTGCACAAGCTTTCAGGGCAACCGCTGCCCCCAAAATGGCTGGTCCCTGCATATGGTGCCCACAGGCATGACCTAAACCTTCCAGAGCATCATATTCACACAACAGCCCAATCCTGGGACCCCTTTCCCCATTTTGGAATTTGGCCCGGAACGCAGTTTCTACACCGCCGGTACCAGTTTCCACCTGAAACCCATTCTGACTAAGGTAATCACATAACTGCTTTTGGGCATAGAACTCCTGAAATCCCAGTTCTGGATGATCAAAAATTGCATCTGCCATAGAAAGCAGCGGCTTTTTCTGTTCATCTACTGCCTGAAAAATCATATCTTTCATGACAAAGCATCTCCTTTTATTGCAAGCAAACCAATTTATGCCAATCCAATAGCATGTGCAATACTAACCATAATACAGCCAGCCACAACCCAAATCAAGAACAGCTTCCACATAAATTTCATCCAACGGTCGTAGGGTACATTGGCTGCACCAATCAGACCCATGAGAGCGGTTGAAGTAGGCAGCACATAATTACAGAATCCATCCCCAAAGTTGAATGCCAAAATGGCTGTCTGGCGTGTCATACCAACCAAATCAGCTACAGGGAGGAACAGTGGCATAACCACAGCAGCCTGACCAGAACCTGAAGTTACAAAAATATTGATGACCAAATTGATGATAAACATTACAGGAGCCTGAAGGAAGGATGGCACTACATTTAAAACACCTGCCAGCGCATAGACAATGGTATCAATAATGCCACCAGCGGTGAGAATCAATGCAATGGAGCGGGCAAGACCAATGATCAGGGCAGCCCCTAACATGGTTTTATAGCCTGCAACCAGTCCTTTCGCAATCCCCGATGGGGTTTTTCCATCCAGGAAACCCACCAGAATTGCCAGCCAAAGGAACATGGCTGCAAAATTTGCCATGTCCCAATCCAATTTCAGACCACCATATACAATGATTCCCAATACCACAACCAGAGAGATGAGAATTGCCCAGCGGTTCCAAGTCATGGCACCAAAAGAATCCAAGTCTGCATTGCTTTTCATCTCGTTGCTCTGATCCAAATCATACATGGGACTGAGCTGTGGATTTTTCTGGATTTTCATGGCGTAGCGAATCAAATAGATATTTGTAATAACCCAGAACACAATCAGGCACAAAAAGCGGTATCCAATTCCAGAATACGGTGCCAAACCGGCAATCTCCTGTGCCAGCAAGGTGGTACTAATTTGTAGTGTACCAGTCGAAAAACCCACTGCACCACCCAGCAGGATAATGCCAACGCCTACAATGGAATCAAGCCCCAATGCGTAGGACAGCATCAGTGTAATGGGTACAAAGGGGATAAACAGATTGACTCCCTGACTGGTAGCAATCAAGGTAAACACCAGTGTAAGCATGGGAATAAAGATATATAGACGGTTGGAAAATTTGCGGGCAACCTTGGCTACCGATGCCTGAAGTGCTCCACTTTCTGTCACCAGATGAAAGGCACCACCGGCAAACAGAATCACCAAAATCAGGTCTACCGAGTCGATAAACCCAGTAACAACATGGTCCATAATGCTCAACGGATTGACTGGTGTACTATCAACAAAATGGAAGCTGGTTGG
>CALWON010000107.1 GCA_944383165.1 uncultured Oscillospiraceae bacterium | reverse complement strand
CCCCCCCGCTCCATTACCATTCATGCACTGACCATCGAGGAACAGTTGAATGAGACAGATTTTTTCCTTCGTGTGCGCTGTTCCAAGGGAACGTATGTGAGAACATTGTGCCATGATATTGGTCAGGCTCTGGGCTGTGGCGGGGTAATGTTTTCCCTTCGCCGCACTATGGCTGCCGGCTTTTCTTTGGAACAATCCCATCCTCTCTCTTATGTACTGGAACACCCTGTCCCCCAATCCCTGCTCATAGGGGTGGATTCCTATTTTTCCAAATATCCTCCCCTGTCTGTTAGCCCATCACAGGAAAAGAAAATTCGCAATGGTGCAGTGCTCTCTTTTCCCTCTACTCCAAATGGGACGTATCGAGTCTATGGGCAAGATGGTACTTTTCTTGCTCTCAGTCGGGTGGAGCGTGAACACCTGACCACCATTAAGAGTTTTTATGAAGTCTAAGAACTTTGAACCTGATAAAAAGGAGCGTTTCTACTACAGTGAAACAGACAAAACGCGTCATTGCCCTGGGTTTTTTTGATGGTGTCCACCTTGGACACGGTGCCCTGCTGCGCAAAGTGACGGAACGTGCCACACAACTAAATGCAACCCCCTGCGCCTTTACCTTTGACCGCAGCCCTACGGCTGCCATTACAGGTCAAACAGTCCCTCTGCTCAGCTCAGTGGATGACCGAATTTGGCTGATGAAAACACACTATCAAATTCAAGAAGTCATTGTATCTAGTTTTGATGGTATGATGCGTATGGACTGGCAAGATTTCATCACAGACTATCTGGTTAAGGAACTGGGTGCAATTCATGTAGTGGCTGGTCATGACTTCCACTTTGGCTATCTTGGAAAAGGCAATCCCCAGAGGCTGCAAGAGACTTGCCAACAGCTTGGCATTGGCTGCGACATTGTTGGAAAGGTGGAGGAGGAAGGTATCACTGTCTCCTCTACCTATATTCGCAGTTTAATTGCACAGGGAGAAATGGAGCGGGCTGTCCACTTTCTTGGGCATCCCCATACATTGACCAATCGTGTCACCCACGGCAAAAAAATTGGCAGTTCCTCTCTGGGCTTTCCTACTGTGAACCTTCAAATTCCATTTCCTGTCATTACCCCCGCATTTGGTGTCTATGCCACCAAAGTGACGGTCTGCAATCAAACCTATCAGGCTGTCACCAATGTAGGTGTGCGCCCCACCATCGAAAATAATGATGGTCGTGTTACTGTGGAGGGTTTCATTCTAGACTTCCATGGTGACCTCTATGGACAGGAACTGCGTATGGAATTTTATCAACGGCTACGTGGAGAGGAAAAATTTCCCTCCCTGCAAGCCCTTTCCACCGAAATTCGCCGCAATGCAGAACAGACAAGAGCTTTTTTCAACGCTATGAAATGATTCCTTTGCATTGCCTCTGACTTCCGATGAAAGGACGGTTTTCCCATGACACATCAGGCAGAACATAAACGCTATGACAGCATGTTTTTCCACTTCTGGATTTTCGTTGCCCTTTTGGCGATTGTTGGTTTTCTTCTCTCCTCTCCTTCTGAAATTATCAGAGGGCTACATACGATTATTGTAACAGAAGATGCCTTAATTACCGATTATATCCTCATTGCTGGTCCAGGAGCTGCCCTAATCAACTCCGCCATTGTCACAGCAATTACAATCCTGATTCTCAAATTATCACAGGAGCCATTCAATGGCTATTCTTTTGTGGTGGTTGGTCTTATGTCCGGCTTTTCCCTTTTTGGGAAAAACTTTGTGAATATATGTCCTATTTTACTTGGTACTTACCTCTATGCCAAAAGCCGCCACGAACCTTTCGGCAAATATGCCTGTTCTGGATTGCTTGCCACTGCACTATCCCCTGTCATCAGCTACATTGCTTTGGACAACGGCTGGGGCACTCCATTGGCAGGGCTTTTGGTGGGTATTCTCATTGGCTACATTATCCCTCCTCTCTCTGCCTACACCTATAAAGTTCAAAATGGAATGAATTTATATAACATGGGGTTTGCCTGTGGTTTAGTGGCAATGATTCTGGTTCCCCTGATGAGTTCTATGGGTGCCACCCCTACCACTCAGTACCATTGGGCTTCAGGATATGATGTGATTTTTGGGAGCTGTTTGGGGATTCTCTGTCTCACCCTCATCCTTGCTGGTCTATTCTTTTCTGGTCTGCCAGTTTGGGCCTCTTGGGCCGGATACCGCCGCTTACTGCAAAACAGCGGTCGTGCCCCCAGTGATTTCCTGCGTATGTTTGGGATTGGTCCTGTGCTTATCAACATTGGAATCAACGGCTTTATTGGTATGATTTTTGTATTGAGTGGAGGCGGTGAATTGAATGGTCCCACTGTGGGTGGCATTTTGACCATTATGGGATTTTCCGCCTTTGGCAAACATGCCTTTAATATCATTCCAGTGATGGCTGGTGTATTCATTGGAAGCCTTGTCATGCACTGGTCCCTCAGTGACCCTTCTGTCCAGCTTGCCTGCCTGTTCTGTACCACATTGGCCCCTATTTCTGGTTATTTTGGCTGGGCATATGGTGTGTTGGCTGGCTTCATTCACTCCTCTGTGGTACTCTACACTGGTACGCCTGTGGCTGGTATGAACTTATACAACAATGGTTTTTCCGGTGGATTGGTTGCCACAGTGCTCTACCCCATTAT
>CALWON010000106.1 GCA_944383165.1 uncultured Oscillospiraceae bacterium | reverse complement strand
TGTGGCAACACTCAATGGCAACATAATGGCATCAACCAGAGCCAGATTATAGAGTAACAGCATCCAATCCGGTGGCATGGAATCGGAAGCCTGACGGATAAGAAACACCCACATCCATACCACTTGTACTGCCAACACAGCCACACATACCAGAACAATCCCACGGTGTCGGCACTTATCAAACTCCAATTTCAACAGATTCACAGGCTCCGCTCCTTCCCTGTCAGCTCCAAAAAGATGTCCTCTAAACTTTTTCGTCGCTCCTCCAGTCGGACAATGCCTAGATGCTGGCTGGTCAACAGAAAAACCAGTTGGGCTGTCACCTCGTCGGACAAAATGGGGAGTATGAGGTAGTCCCCCTCCTCCTGACAGGGAATGGACTGCTCCAACAGCAGGTGGCGAGTCAACGGGTTGTTTGTGGTGCGCAGTGCCAGATGGGGACAGCTCTTATGATGCAGCTGTTCCAATGTGTTTTGAAACACCAGCTCCCCATCTCGAATGATTGCCACATGGTCTGCCATCTGGTCAATTTCGGTTAAAAGGTGGCTGGATACCACCACAGTCATCCCAAATCGCTGGGGTAAACTGCAAATGAGTTCCCGCATCTCTTGAATCCCTGCTGGGTCCAATCCGTTGGTCGGCTCATCTAAAATCAACAGTTTTGGATAACCCAAGAGAGCGGATGCCAACCCCAACCGCTGTTTCATGCCCAGAGAATACTGTGATACCTTTTTGTGTTTCTGACCATCCAGCCGGACAATGTGCAAAACCTCTTGAATCTGTTGTTCTGGCACATTGCGCAAGGTCTGAACCACTTTCAGATTTTCCTCTCCGGTGAGATGCCCATAGTAACTGGGGCTTTCAATCAGACTCCCCACCTGCCGTAAAAGGAACAGACGGTTTTTTTGTTCCATTCGTCTGCCTAACATGTGGATTTCTCCCATTGTGGGACGGACAAGACCCAATATCATTTTCAATGTGGTGGATTTTCCAGCCCCATTTGGTCCCAAAAAGCCGTAGATGCTGCCCTCCGGCACCTGTAACGAGAGATGTGACACCCGTAATATGTTGCCATATTGTTTGGACAGGTCACATGTTTCAATGATATTCATAGCAAAACCTCCTAACACCCCATATCTTAGCAGGTTTGCCTTACATCCCCATGAAGCCTACCTTACATTTCCCTTACTTTTTGCCCAGAGACTGGACGAACCTGCAAGAACGGCTATAATGAAAAAGAGAACATCAAAGGAAGTGATTCCATGCCCTATTCCATCCTTGTTGTAGATGATGAGCCAGCCTTACAGAGTATGGTCTGTGGGTTGTTGCTTCAGGCAGGCTATGAAGTACAGTCTGCCCTGTCCTGTGCTCAAGCTCTGGACCAGTTTACCAAAAATCAGCCTGATGCAGTGCTGTTGGATGTAATGCTGCCAGATGGGGACGGCTTTACCCTGTTTCAGCAGTTTCAGGAACTGCAAAAAGATATTCCTGTCCTGTTTCTCTCTGCCCGGGATGAGGAGGAAGCCAAACTTCAGGGGCTTGGACTGGGTGCAGATGACTATATCACAAAGCCTTTTTTGCCTCAGGAATTGTTGCTTCGACTGCGGGCAGTGTTGCGCCGCTCCTATCGGGACGAACCGGCGGTGGTGCGGTTGGGAGAGACAGAACTCAACTGGGGCAAGGGAACCATCCACCGAACTGGGCAGGAATTTGCACTGACTGCAAAGGAATTTGCACTTTTGAAAAAATTGTGGGATGCCCGTGGAGCCATTGTGACCGTAGATGCCCTGTGTAATGCCCTTTGGGATGGTCCCCTGATTGGCTATGAAAATACCCTGATGGTCCATGTCCGCCGTCTGCGTGAAAAATTGGAGGCAGACCCCTCCCACCCAAAATACCTTTTGACGGTGAGAGGGCTTGGCTATCGGCTGGAGCGGGAGGGAAAACCATGAAATTCCAAACTCTTTGGAAAGGTGCTGTTCTGGTAACTGCATCCGCTGCCCTCATTGCTGCCATTTCCATTTTAGGAATTGTTTTCTTTGTCTTTTCCAGCAGTGAAGGTAGTCGGAACTGGGGTGTCTCCATTCATGAAATTTCCAACGCACTGATATGGGATGTGGAATCCTATGTTTTGACAGAAAAATCCCTGTTAGAACAGAATCACTGGGCAATGCTGATTGGAGAATCTGGTCAGGTGGTGTGGTCCCTCTATAAACCGGACGAGATACCAGATCAGTATACCCTCTCCGATGTTGCCTCCTTCACTCGATGGTATCTCCACGACTACCCTGTGCGATGTTGGGTACGAGAAGATGGGTTGTTGGTGGTGGGTGCGCCAAAAGGCAGTGTGTGGAAATATGATGTAGCAATACAGACACAAGTTCTGCTCCGCACCCCTATCTGGTTTTTTAGCTTGTTTCTGCTGTCCCTTGTGGGTGTGCTTGGGCTGTCCTGTCTGACCGTACGCCGATGGTTTCGGCAGGCACAGCAGATACGGGATACTGCCCGTTCCAACTGGATTAACGGTGTCTCCCATGACATCCGCACCCCACTCTCTGTGGTGATGGGCTACGCTGCCCAGATGGAATTGGCTTCTGATTTGCCCCCACTCTATCAAAAACAGACTTCTGCCATCCGCTCCCAAAGCCAGGTGATTCGGGATCTGGTGAATGACTTAAATTTGACCATGCGTTTGGACTGTGAAATGCAGCCACTGCGGAAAGAGAACCTGCAACC
>CALWON010000105.1 GCA_944383165.1 uncultured Oscillospiraceae bacterium | reverse complement strand
CCTCTCTACCTAAAACTCTATATTTTCCTACCAGGGCTCTTGTTTGTATTGTCCGCACATAATGGGGCAGTTCAAACCCCCGTCTTGACTGGGTTTTTTGATAGAGTGGAGAAACTTAAAGTTCCTTTGCCAGAATCTCATCCTTCTGCTCTAACAGCTCATTGGATAAGAGCAGGGCTTCTGCCTTGTCGAAGCCAATGCGGGTAACCGTGTCTGCAAAACGCTCCTTGGGGTTGCCATAGGCACGGAACAGCAGCAGACATTTTTCCACGATGGAGAGAACTTCCTCTTTTTCTGTAAAGATGACACTGAGGGGACGCCCCATAGCGGTGCGCTTACCCCAACGACCGCCAATATAGACACGATAACCAGTCGTCTGTGCTTCAATGGCGTGGAAGGGGCACTTGGCAATACAGCGACCACAGCGGTTACATTGGCTTGGGTCAATGACGGCTTTTCCATCCACCACAGTTGCTACATGGACAGGACAGGTCTTTTCACAGATTTTACAGCCCTTACATAAATCGGGATGCACCAGAGGTACACGCTGACCCACAATACCCACATCATTCAAATCAGGCTTGACACAGTTATTGGGACAGCCACCCACTGCAATTTTGAATTTGTGTGGCAGTTTCACAGCGTGATAGCCCTTAAAGAAACGCTCATGAACAGCAAGGGACAGGTCATAGGTATCAATCAGACCATATTGACAGGTGGTACCTTTACAGGATACCACAGGGCGTACCTTTGCCCCGGTTCCACCGGTTTCCAAACCAGCTTCTTCTTTTAAGAATGCACGCAGTGGTTCAATGTTTTCGTAGGGGACACCCTGAATTTCCATGGTCAGACGAGTGGTCATGGCAACCTCACCACTGCCAAAGCGTTTGGCAGCTTCAGCCACAACACGGCACTCCTCTGCGGTGATCTTTCCATTGCGTGTGATGACACGACCATTGAAAGTATCTGGGGTACGCTTGTCCCATAGAAAACCCAAAGCCTTTACACGGGTAATATCTGCCTGAGAAACGGCAGTTTTCTGTTGCTCACTCATTGGTAAAACCTCCCTAAATTCTGTCCTGTACCGTGTGGATGCGGGACACTGATTTCTGAATGAACTTCTGATGGCATCCTGGAAGGCATTCAGACAGAGGAGTTGTAATCGCTTCCTCTATGTACCAGAATAACAGAAAAAAGAGGCATATGTCAATGAAAAGTCCAAGCGAAAAAGAAGGTTCTTTCTCCAATATTTTTACAATATTTGAAAGAATATCAAATGAAATCCCTTGCGGAACAATAGGAAAGATGATAAACTTTTGTGTTGCATTGAGGATCAATATGAGGGGGATATGGGCTGTGTATGGGGGAGAAACAGTAAGCTTGAAACGGAGATACCACATTGGAAAAAGAGGCTCTATGATTCGGGGTGTTGGAATTGAGGAGATATCAGAGACGGGTCAACCGATTGAGAAATCATCAACTTGGTATCTATGCAATGATTATCCTGGCACTGGTGGTATTGGGTGGACTCTTTCATATGATTTTAAGGGATACTCTGTTACAAAATGCGCAGGATATGGGTACAACATTGGCACGCAGTTACATATCAGATGAGAACAGCAATATTGAAGTATATGAAACTTTGGTGCAATTTGCTACAAATACGATTGATGATCAGGCAGCCCAGGGAGAGAGCACAGAAGAGATTGTTCAATGGATGAAAGGCTTCGATGACCAGCTACAGGGGACTATGGGGGAAGGTCAGGCAGAACTGTATGCGGTTGTAAAAGGGGAACTGATTGCCCCCAGACCTGGGAGGGGGATGCAAGTTATGAATACGAAACAGTTTCATGGTATCAACGTGCTATAGAGGCAAATGGGGATGTGGTATTTAGTGATATTTATCGGGATGTCATCACAGGACGGGCTATGTTGACCATCTCTATGGAGGGAGAAAAGACTGGCTGTGTGGTGGCAGTGGATGTAGTGCCAACCCAGTACCATGTCAACAGTACCCAAACTCAACTGCCCAAAGGAAGTTCCATCTATGTCTGTGACAGAGTAGGAACCGTTATTTTTAAAGAGACCTCGTTTCAAGGAGATGAACAACAACTTCAGGACTATATCAGCCAACTTTTGGTACAGATCCAAAAGGGAGAAATGGAAGATTACAAAGGCTATGTGATGGATTTACAAGGGATACAATGTGGCGTATACTACTATACCTTGCCAAATGGATGGAGTGCCATATTAACGGTGCCATTTGACACCATTTTAAACAAGCTCAACCAGTTTAGCACCCTGTTCTCAGGTTTTATGCTGTTTAGTATCCTAGTTGTAGTGGGTGTGGCAGCAAGGGATATGTATATGTATCGTCAGATTAGAAGGACCAATGAGACCATACATGTACTGGGTAATGTTTATTATGCTTTGTACCGAATTAACTATGAAAAAGGAACCTATGAGACCATCAAGGCATCCCAGGACATAGGGGAAAAGCTCCCAGCCCAAGGGAAATATCAAGATCTACTGGACCAGATTTCTGGGGTGTCTGACCATGATACCTTCCAAGCATTTTATGAGAGCTTTTCTGCTGATGGAATCCGTACATTGGTGGAAAAACAGGTTCGGGAGTATGGGGGTGATTTTAAACGGAGGTTTGGGGCAGAGTACCGTTGGGTCAATATTCGCATGTTGTATGACGGTGCATTTTCTTCCAATGAAGTGGTATTGTGTTTCAGTGAAGTAGAGGAGGAAAA
>CALWON010000104.1 GCA_944383165.1 uncultured Oscillospiraceae bacterium | reverse complement strand
ATCAACTCTTGGTCGCTGACATAGCCTGTGCAAATTAACAGTCGACCTTGGGCAAGAAACAGAGAACGAAGCTGTTGAAATTTAGGAACTGAACTGATATAAAATGCCTTACCAGCCTGTTTCAATGCTGCACCTGTCAAAATACCTTCACTAGTCTCAAAAGAGAGATAGTCAATGAAAATATGGAATAGTTCCTCATCCCAAATAGCCATAGATTTGATTGCTTGAGCATGAGTTTGAACAATGGTTCGCAGTCGCTCAGAATCTACCTTGGCAAGCTGAGTGAGATAGGTACGGATTGCCTGTGCAAATTCCTTCTTTGCCTGGTCTAGTTCCTTGTCCTCATAGAAGTCTTCCCGTGAAGCAGTTGGTCTCAAATTGGTACTATTCAGGAAACACTGGAGGAAAAAAGCCCAAGGAGGTAGAAGTGTATCACCTTTCTCAGTTAAAAGCATCTGTTTTAAGTAGATACGGTGACAGTTTTTGACAGACTGGTCAGTGGTATAGGGTAATACATAGGCAACACCGCTCATATGGGGTGTCTGAATGGGAATTGCATCCAAAAACTGTTCATGGAATACCCATTCACCAAACCCCAGAAGATGTCCACGGCTGATACCAGAAAAATCAGGTGGAATATTGTTGACTCGCTTTGTGTCTCCATTTAGATAGATTGGAATGGGTAAAGCTAACCCATAATATTGCACTAATTCCTCTATTTTTGTGGTATGGAAATAGTGTTCCATACCAGGTTTTGCTGTGAGAATGACTTCAGTTCCTGTGCTAAAGTCATCAAGTGGTTCTAAAGTGTAGGTACCATCTGGTCGCCCAGTCCAAGTATGTGCTGGACCACCAGATGCTGGGCGGGTGTGAACAATAATAGAGTTGGAGACCATAAAACAGGAGAGAAGACCAATACCAAACCGTCCAATATAATCCTCTGGAATTTTTCCATTGACCAGTTCTGTCTTAGATGATTGACCAATGACAGCCAAAAAACGGTGAATACCAGTCTCACTTAGCCCTGCACCATTGTCTCGAAAAATCAGTTGATACCCAGATTTTACTTGAATGGTAAGTTGACCGTCTGTCCAATCTGGTTGTTCTTTTTGACGCATGGTGATAGCATCTACACCATTTTGGAGCAATTCCCGTACAAATACATCGGGGCTTTTGTAGAGGTGGTTCGATAGAATATCTAACATCCCGCCTAAATTGACTTGAAAATGAAATAAATCACTCATAAAAGTACCAACCTTTTTATTGTTTTGTGTTGTATGATAAGTTTATTGTATTACTGCTGTATGCTTCTAAAAGAAAGCAGTAAAAAGAAAAGGGGACTCATTTCCTTTTGATTTGGATTATGTCTTAATGTAATATCCAAGTAGAACGAAAAAGTGGAGTTCAATCGTGCTATGATTTTACTTTGTGAGAATCTCTAAGAAATGGAGAATATGTTTGTGAAAATCCACCAGTAAACCCCATTCCCATCAGTTCACGGATAATCTCAATGAAACGCCATATGTAGTCGGGCATAACTATATCTTCCCGATAGACAGCAGAAAATTCTGCATAGACTGGCTGCGTGCCTGTACAAAACACTTTGGGTTGATGGACAAAATGCATATGCCACAGATAGCTTTCCAAAGAGAAGGAGAGCCCTAACCCGTTGGCTGCCATTTGTGCAGCTGTTTCAATGTTGCGGATTAGTTGAACTTTGCTGGGCTTTACCCCACTTTCCTCTAAAATCAAATCGGATAGGTGACGCAAGCTCTGTTCAGGGTGTTGAAGGAAAAAGAGCTCATCCTGAAATAATTTCAGGTCAATCCAGGGATAGGGAAAGCCAGCACGGTATTCGCTGCGATGGCAGAGGGTATGCTCCCCATGTACCACAAAAAGCACCACATCCCGATATAATCTTGTGATACGCAGACCAGATGCGGCGGTTGCCATATTACACAATAACACATCCAACTGATTCTTTTCCAGCAAATTCAGCAATTCTGCTTGGTTTCGTTCTTCTAATGTGACCTGGATATTTGGATAATAACCCTGGAATACTTTCATGGCAGATGGGATGAGATAGGGTGAACGTCGCAGTGGGATTCCAACCCGAATACGCCCCTGGTAACCACTGACCACCCGGGCTACCTGTTCCTCAAATTCTCGACCAAGTGCTAGGATTTTGCGTGCCTTCTCTAAATAAACTTCCCCCAAATAGGTGGGAACCAGTCTGGTGGGGCGGCGCTCAAACAGAGGGAATCCCAGATTGGCTTCAATCCCACACAAATAGGAGGAGAGGGCTGGCTGTGTGACCCCCAGTTGTCTGGCTGCTTTTGTGATTGACCCACAGTCTGCAATGGTCACTAAATAGAGTGGCTCCTTTAAGTTCATAGGTACCCTCCTCATAAGAAAAACTAATAGCACATACAAGATAATTGGATTTTACATTCTGACACCCTTACAATTATACTGGATTTCAGATAAGCCGACAAGCCTCTGTGTGTGTTTTGTGGCAGTTACATGCCAGACAGAGGAGGGACTATCGGACTATGATTTTGGGAGGTCATATCCTATGGAAAAAACGCAGGCTGCGTCAGCGAAGCCCAACAAGAAATCGTTTCAAATGCCTCATACATTGGTCATTATTTTTTCGATTGTTCTGGTAGCCGTTTTGCTTACTTGGATCATCCCAGCCGGCTCCTACGACCGGATTGAGGATGTTGTAACGGGGAAAAAACTGATTGACCCAACCAGCTTCCATTTTGTTGATAGTACACCAGTCAATCCGTTGAGCATTATGGACCATGTTGTTACTGGGTTTAT
>CALWON010000103.1 GCA_944383165.1 uncultured Oscillospiraceae bacterium | reverse complement strand
GCTGCGGAGCGGGTCAGCCCTTCCACACATCTTGCCAGAAAAGCATCTGCTCTTTCCCCTGTTTTATTCGCGGTTAATGTCACTTGGGTCACTGCTCTGTGCCTCCCTTTTTCTCCAGCTTTTCCGCAAACAGTACATAGTATACCGCACCGCCAATTCCACCAACTACAACGCAGATGTCAGCCACATTGAACACTGCAAAATTCATAAATAGCACATGGAACATATCCACCACATAACCAAGACTTGCCCTGTCTATCAGGTTTCCAATGGCTCCTGCCAAAAGCAAAGCCAACATGGTTCGCCCAAAAGGATGTTTAAAAAAACCTTTCCACAGTGCAACTGCCAGCACTACAGACATAGCAAGGGAAATTAATGTCAGAAGCCATGTATGTTGTGAAAAAATAGAAAATGCAGCCCCTGTATTTTGTACATAGGTCAAATCTAAGATATGGGGAAGGAATGGTATGTGCTCCCCCATAGAAATATTCTGTACAACCAGATATTTTACCAACTGGTCCAATCCCACCAAAACTACCACTAAAATTGCATATGGCATAATCTATTACTCCTAACCACCAGCGTTGGGAGTTATTTTACCATGTTTTTCAACGAAAAACAACAGGTGCAGTCATTGAACTGCACCTGCACTATGATTATTTATAGTAATAGGGAACCTGCGCACCATCTCCACTGGGCTCATTTCCAATCATGGTTAAAATGGCATCCCGACAGCCACGCACCATGACATCCTGATTTTCAGGTGCCTGATCTGCCATTTGTGCAGTGGAACTGGTATAGAACCACAGTCCCTCATCTGCTCCCAAAGGATTGCCTTCCTCATCTGTCAGGGCATTAGGATCGAGACCCAATTTACTCTGGATTTCCTCACGGGAATAGAACACCCATGTAGGTTCTGGCAGTGTATTTTCCCACTTACAATCTGCAATATCTCCATCCTCAGACTGACCACCATTGTAGACCTCAATGGTATAGGCATGGATATTCAACCGACCATAGGCATAGTCAATGAGTTCTGCGGATGTGGGGTAATCCTCGTAGGAAGATTTGGTATAGAAACCACGACCTGTGTACTCCTGAAATGCTTCTGCCATTTTTGCAGCGGTCTCCTGCATAAATGGAATATCTGCATCGTCCGGATTCTCTGCATCATAAGGACGGTAGCACCAGGGGTACAGCACACACTGGATGCCAGTGTGCAAAGTAGCTAGGGCATACATTGGTGTCTTGTACATGAACTGCTGTAACGCCTGGACTTCTGGCTCACTGGCTGCATCAGGACCCGCTCTGTCCCACGCATTGTTACCAATCACCTGTGTATCTTCTGTTTCAATATCAAAGCGATTCCATTGATAATTAAAGTTGCGGTTCATATCAATACCACTGTTTCTAGGGTCATCACCTAAAATACCATTTCCATCCCAGTCACAGCTCTCCATGCCAAACTGCTCCAACTCTGTGGATGGGGTATCCTCCGCAGTACCACGGTAAATGGTCGCAATATACCCATCCCCATCAATGTCTGTATAGGGGTCACTAAATGGGATTCCATCTCCATTTAAGTCACGGGGACGCAAATTTTGACGGGTATTAATCACAAAGGATTGCTCATACCCATCTGGATTGATGACAGGGATCACATAGAGAATATACTCATCCAACAGTGTCTGGACATACTCATCTTCGGAGCAGAGTACAGTCCACCATGCTGTATACAGAGCAGAAGCTGCACTCTCACGCTCGCCACCGTGAATATTGGCAAACACACCAATTCCAGTCTTGTCCTCTTTTGGTACATCCTCATTGGTAATTTCTAGACACCATAGGTCCCGTTCTTGGTGACTGCGACCAATAGAGTATAGTTCAGTGATTTCTGGATATTCTTCTGCCATGGACTCCAAATAAGCTTCAATCTCATCAAATCGGTACTGTTTATTCCAGTCAATATCCAGATTTGTTGGAATGTTCTCTGGAGCATCTGGACGATTTTCCAGATTCAGAAGAATATCTCCCTCGCTTGTGCTGGGTGCAGCATGAACGGTCAATGTCCCCACCATTGCCAATGCCAAACCCATGCTGAACACCCTTTTGCACTTCGTTCCTGCCATGTTCTTCATCTCCCTTTCTTTTTCAATTTATTTCATTAGTTGACTAAATTGAACTTGGGTCTAGTATAGCCATCTCCCTTGAAAAAGTCAATCGTAACATGATAAAATAACACATAAATTATTTTCTTCTCTTTTGTGCTTTATCACAATAGAGAGTGAAAGTAGGTGTCATATTTGAATATACAAGGACTTCAAAAACTGACCTTATTGGATTATCCAAACCACACCGCATGTACTATTTTTCTTGGTGGCTGTGACTTATGTTGCCCCTTTTGTCACAATGCACCACTCATTCAACCCACATCCAGTGGCACAATCACCCCATCAGAATTGTTTGAATTTCTGAAAAAAAGACAGGGGCTTTTGGATGGTGTCTGTATCTCAGGCGGAGAACCCCTACTCCATGCCGACTTGGATACCCTATTGACAGAAATTCGTAACATGGGATACCTCATCAAACTAGACACCAATGGAACCCACCCGGACCATCTTAACAGCCTGCTCTCAAAAAGTCTGTTGGATTATGTAGCTATGGATATTAAAAATTCCCCATCCAAATATGCACAAACGGTTGGAAAAGCCAGTTTCAATCCTGCACCCATTACAGAAAGTATCCACATTTTACATTCTGCCTCCATTTCTTTTGAATTTCGTACCACCGTGGTACAGGAATTTCATGAAATATCTGATTTTGTTCAAATTGGGCAATGGATTCAGGGGGCATCCCACTACTATATTCAATCTTTTGTTGACCGTAATGGGGTACCAACTTCCAATCTACACCCCTATGACAAA
>CALWON010000102.1 GCA_944383165.1 uncultured Oscillospiraceae bacterium | reverse complement strand
TTGCAAAATGGCGTAGAGCGAGTCACCAAAGTGATGATGCTGTGCCTTTTGGCAGTGATGCTGGTTTTGGTGTTCCGTTCTGTAACCTTGGAGGGAGCAGGGGAAGGACTGAAGTTTTACTTATTGCCCAATTTCCACAATTTGATGTACAACAGTGCAGGAGAAATGATTTTAGGTGAGGCTGTGTATGCCGCAATGGGACAGGCATTTTTTACCCTGTCTCTGGGTATTGGTGCACTGGCGATTTTTGGCAGTTATATTGGAAAAGAATATTCCCTCACTGGTGAGGCATTGAGAGTGGGTATTTTGGATACCTTTGTAGCCTTCACCGCTGGGCTGATTATTTTCCCCGCCTGCTTTGCCTTTGATGTGGCCCCTGATTCTGGACCAAACCTGATTTTTATTACCTTACCCAACATTTTTAACGCTATGCCAATGGGTCAGCTATGGGGAGCTATGTTCTTTGTGTTTATGTCTTTTGCTGCATTGTCTACCGTCATTGCAGTGTTTGAGAATATTCTGTCCTTCTGCATTGATAAGTGGGGCTGGAGCAGAAAAAAGGCAGTAGCCATCAACACAGTGGCAATTATCATCCTGTCCTTGCCCTGTCTGCTGGGATTCAATGTTCTCTCTGGAATTCAACCCTTTGGCGCAGGCAGTGGCATTATGGATTTGGAGGACTTTATTGTCAGTAATAACCTGCTGCCCCTTGGTTCTCTGGTGTATCTGCTGTTCTGTGTTTCCCGCTATGGATGGGGCTGGGACAATTTTATTAAGGAGGCAGACACAGGAAATGGCTTGAAATTCCCCAAGGGTATTCGATTCTATGTGACTTGGATTTTGCCATTGATTGTTCTTTGTATTTTTGTGTTGGGATATAACGATAAATTTCGTATTTTCCAACAGATTCAGGTATTGTTTGCATGATGAACAGGCACACCGGAGCGGTGTGCCTGATTTTTTTAAAAAACTGCTTGACAAGAAATGGGAAAGTAGCTATAATGAAGAAAATTCAATCAGCGAAACTGTTGAGAAAGAGTAGTAGTGAGTACAGGAACTTTTCAGAGAGCTCTGGGTGGTGGAATCAGGGCAGGGAATGGCTCAGTGAATGGACTTTCGAGGGCGGCTTGAACAGGGACACCTTAGTAGATGCCGACGGGAACCCACCCGTTATCCATCGGGCGTGCGTGATGGCGCATGAAGCGAGTGGACGCAATTGCGTCAATTTGGGTGGTATCGCAGGAGTACAGCTCTTGTCCCATGGGGGATAAGGGGCTGTTTTTTTATACTCCAAATCAAGGTTGCTGGCAACAACCCCTCCATCATCCACCCAAACGATTTTATATTTTTGGAGGAATTTGGTATGAAAAACACAACTATGATGCGTAAGATGGGTGCAGCCGCTCTGGCTCTGACTTTGGCGGTTGGATTGACTGCCTGTTCTGGCTCTGGTACTGGAACCACAAGTTCTGCTTCCAGTATAGCCAGCACCTCACAGACAGGTGGGGAAACATATAAGGTAGGGATTGTCAAGTTTATGGACCACGCCTCCCTGGATCAGATTGAGAGCAGCTTACAGGAGTCTCTGGATGCGCTGGGTGCCGAGAAACAGGTTACATTTGACTATGCAGACTATACCTACAATGGGCAGGGAGATGCCAGTACCTTGACCCAAATTGCAGCACAGTTGATTTCAGATGAAGTAGACGTGATTGTACCCATTGCCACCCCTGCGGCACAGGTGATGCTAGCAGCGTTAGAGGATGAGGAGATCCCACTGGTTTTTTCTGCGGTCTCTGACCCCATTACAGATGGTATGGTGCAATCTATGGAGGCTCCAGGCGTCAATGTCACTGGAACCAGTGATGCGTTGAACACAGAAATGATTATGAACTTGATGCTGGCAGTGAATCCAGAAATCAAAAGTGTAGGCATTCTCTATTCTAATTCCGAAAGTTCTTCCACAAAGCCAGTGCAGGAAGCAGAGGCATTTCTGACAGAAAATGGAATTCAGGTGGTGAAAAAATCTGGTACTACCACAGATGAAGTGAATTCCGCAGTGGATGCCCTGATTGATGCAAAGGTAGATGCCATTTTTACACCCACTGACAACACCGTCATGCAGGCAGAGCTGGCCATCTATGAAAAACTACAGGAGGCTGGAATTCCACACTATGCTGGTGCAGATTCTTTTGCACTGAATGGCGCATTTTGTGGATATGGTGTCAACTATGTACAGTTGGGTCAGGAGACAGCTGAAATGGTATCTGAAGTATTGGTAGATGGTGCTGACCCAGCCGTGACTCCAGTTCGCATTATGACTGGTGAGACAGCTACCGTCAACACAGAGACCTGTGAAGCCATCGGACTGAACCTGGACGATGTGAAGGCAGCATTTTCTGGTTTGGGTATTGAGGTAGTAGAGACTACAACTGCTGAGAGTTTTTCATAAAAAGGGAGGGGCACCGTCATGGTGCCTCACCTGTTGTAAGGGGGACATAACAGATGCTGTCAATCACTGCATTGCAGACCGCATTGGAAATGGGTGCCATCTATTCTCTGGTGGCACTGGCACTGTTTATCAGTTTTTCGATTTTGAATATTGCAGACCTGTCCACAGATGGCTGTTACACACTGGGCTTTGCTGTGGGAGCTACTGTGACCTTGGCTGGGCATCCCTTTCTGGCATTGCCAGCCGCTATGGCAGCGGGAGCCTGTTCTGGCTTTGTCACTGCCTTTTTGCAGACAAAGCTGGGGGTAGAAAGTATCTTGGCTGGCATTATTGTCAACACAGGGTTGTATACCGTAAATCTGGCAGTGATGGGCTGGTCATCTAATCTGTCCATTGTGAAGGCAGATACCCTGTTGACCATTGCAAAGGGACTCAGTGACAGCGCATTTTGGAAAGAGTGGTATATTCTCATTGT
>CALWON010000101.1 GCA_944383165.1 uncultured Oscillospiraceae bacterium | reverse complement strand
GGGCATCCCACTACTATATTCAATCTTTTGTTGACCGTAATGGGGTACCAACTTCCAATCTACACCCCTATGACAAAAAAACTCTTTTACAATGCGCTGATACCGTCCGTCCCTATGTGAAACATGTAGAATTGCGAGGCATATAAAAAGCTCCCTGATGGTAAACATCAGGGAGCCAATTTTATTTTACACTTTCAGATGCAGCTTTTTTTGCCTTAATTTCCTTAATGGCATCCTTGTAAGACAGGTTGACACGACCTTTGTCGTCAATCTCAGTGACCTTCACCCAAATCATGTCACCAATGTTCACCACATCTTCCACCTTTTCCACACGGTGGTCTGCCAATTTGGAAATATGCACCATACCGTCCTTGCCAGGAGCCAGTTCCACAAATGCACCAAACTGGAGAATGCGTACCACTTTACCATAATACAGTTCCCCTACCTGTGGGACAAAGACAATGGTATCAATCATCTTTTTGGCGGTATCACATGCCTCCGCATTGGGAGAGGCAATATGAATGGTGCCATCATCTTCAATATCCACAGTAGCACCAGATTCAGCGGTAATTTTCTGAATCACAGAACCGCCCTTACCAATAACCTCACGGATTTTATCAGGGTCAATTTTCATGGTAATCATTTTGGGTGCATACTTGCTCACTTCAGTACGGGGCGCAGAAATGCAGGGCAACATCACTTCATCTAAGATGGCAAAGCGGGCATCCCTGGTAATCTCCAGTGCCTCTTTGATAATCTCATGACTTAAACCGTCATTCTTTAAGTCCATCTGAATGGCAGTAATACCAGATTTTGTACCTGCCACCTTAAAGTCCATCTCACCATGGAAGTCCTCTACACCCTGAATGTCAATGAATGTGGTAAACCCACCATTGTCATCCTGAATCAGACCACAGGAGATACCAGCCACAGGTGCCTTAATGGGTACACCAGCATCCATAAGAGCCAGTGTGGAACCACAGATGGAACCCTGAGAGGTAGAACCATTGGAAGAAAGCACCTCAGACACCACACGAATGGCGTAGGGGAACTCCTCCTGAGAAGGCAACACAGGAATCAGGGCACGCTCTGCCAATGCACCATGCCCATATTCACGGCGGTTAGTAGAACGAGGTGGCTTAGCCTCACCCACAGAATAGGGTGGGAAGTTGTAGTGGTGCATATAGCGTTTCTCATCTTCTTCCCAGATGGTGTCCAGCTTCTGACTGGCTGCCAGTGTGTTCAAAGTACACACAGACAGCACCTGTGTCTGACCACGGGTAAAGAGACCACTGCCGTGAACACGGGGCAGTACACCAACCTCAGCCGCCAGAGGACGGATTTCATTTTTTGCACGACCGTCCACACGGTGACCTTCGAGAAGCCATGCCTTGACAATCTTCTTCTGGAATTTGTAGGTGAACTCCTCCAGATACTGGTCCATATCTGGATATTCCTCCAGATACTTCTCATGCCAGTGGTCAATCATGGTGTTCCAACGCTCCTCACGGACGTTTTTATCATCTGTGTCCATAGCAGCCTTGGCTTCCTCCATGAAGTCCTCTACAATTTTGTCAAACAGCTCCTGATTGAACTGCGCATGGTCATACTCCATCTTGGGTTTGCCAATTTCAGATACAATTTGGTTGATAAATGCAATCTGCTTGCGAATTTCCTCATGGGCTTTCACAATACCAGCATACATAATTTCATCTGGAATCTCGTCAGCACCAGCTTCAATCATGACCACTTTTTCCTGTGTAGCCGCCACAGTCACATCCATACGGCTGTGCTTGCGCTGCTCCTGATTGGGATTGAACACAATCTCTCCATCACAGTAGCCCACTTCCAGACAGCCAATAGGACCAGCAAAGGGAATTTCAGAAAAGCTCACACAGGCAGAAGCACCAATCATGGCAGCAACTTCAGGGGAGCAGTCATAGTCCACACTCATCACGGTGCACTGAATGCACACATCATTGCGGAAATCATAGGGGAACAGGGGTCTCATGGGACGGTCAATCAGGCGAGAAGCCAGCACCGCATTGAGGGAAGGTCTGCCCTCACGGCGCATAAAGGAACCGGGGATGCGACCCACTGCATACAGTTTTTCCTCAAAATCCACAGACAGAGGGAAAAAGTCCACACCGTCACGGGGACGTGGGGAAACAGTTACTGCCACCATAACGGTTGTTTCACCATATTTCACCAGTGCAGAGGCATTTGCCAGTTCTGCTACCTTACCTACCTCAATGGTCAGAGGGCGACCACACAGGTCCATGGTCCATGTCTTAAACTTTGGGAATTGCTTGTGTTGAATCACAGTTGACATTGTTGTTGTCCTCCTTCGTTTCTTGGATAGGTTCCAGAGCATGAGCTACTTTAGCACTTGAATATAGGAACAGAATTTTAAAGCTGTTTCCATATTCAACTGCTAAAAATAAGCTGCACTCCAGAACCTTCTTTTGACTTTGGTTAGATGTGAACATAGGGCAGCACGAAACGCACTGCCCTATGAGACACATTTTTACTTACGGATGCCCAGCTTGGCAATGATGGCACGATAACGCTCAATGTCCTTTGCCATCAGGTAGTCCAGCATCTTACGACGCTTACCAACCATCTTCAGCAGACCACGGCGGGAGTGGTTGTCCTGCTTGTGCACCTTCAGATGAGCAGTCAGCTCATTGATGCGAGCGGTCAGGATTGCAATCTGTACCTCAGGAGAACCGGTGTCGGTCTCATGGGTGCGGTTTGCTTCGATTACAGCAGTCTTTTCGTCCTTACGAATCATTGTTTTGTTCCACCTTTCAAAATCATATGCCCAAAGGGCTGCGTAACGGGTGGGTGAATCCCTGTCCAGTTTGGACAGGCTATACCCCGCAACGAAGCGGATGGGCGTTTGCAAATTCATGCTGGGTTACTATATCATAGTTTTACCCATATGTAAAGAAAAAAGTCGCCTCTTTTCAAAATTTTCTTTCACTCTGTTCTTTTTTCTGCATATTTCATCTTCCT
>CALWON010000100.1 GCA_944383165.1 uncultured Oscillospiraceae bacterium | reverse complement strand
GATTCCCGCACCGATGGCTTTATGATTTACAGTGGAATTGGATGTGGGGATAATCTCACTGCCAATGGGCTCTCCATTTTCAAAATTATGGATGAGGCTTTTTTCAAGATAGATGGGCAGTTCTACACGCTGGCTCAGGCATTGGAGCGAAAGCAGTATGGGAAAATTTATCTCTCCTTGGGCGTAAATGAGCTTGGGTACTATGATGACAAAGGTTTTTACAAGGCATACTGTGAAACCATTGACTTGATTCGTGAAGTACAACCCCATGCTGTCATCTATATTCAAGGTCTCATCCCCTTGAATGAAGATGTGATTGCTTCCACTGGTGGTGCCAGCTATTTAAAAAATGACAAGTTATGCACCTACAATGACCTAATGAAACAGGTGGCAGAGGAAAAACAGGTGGCATATTTGGATCTCTACTCTGAATTCGTCCAGGACGATGGTCAGTTGCCTGCCGATGCCAGCACCGATGGCGTCCACTTACGGAAAGCTTACTGCGAACAGTGGCTGACTTATCTGGAAAACCACACCGTCTCTTATGAAGCTCTCTATGGTTCAGAGGAAGTATAATTGATAAAAACACTCCACACAGCCCTATCTAATAACTGTGTGGAGTGTTTTATGTTACATCAATCCATCTTTTAGAGATAAATATTTCCGCCAGGACCCAATGGCAAATCAAATAGCATCCATACAATCACCTGAAGAATCCATACAATCCCAAAGGTAATGGAGAACGGGATCATATTTGCAATGACAGAGCCAAGCCCTGCCTTACTATCATACTTACGGGCATAGCCCAAAATAATGGGCAGGTAAGTAAACAGTGGGCTGATGGGGTTGGTCACAGAGTCGCCAATGCGGTAAACCATCTGTGTAATGGCTGGGTCATATCCCAAAAGCATCATCATAGGCACAAAGACAGGTGCAAGAATTGCCCATTTTGCAGAGGCTGAACCAATAAACATATTGACCGTTGCTGACAGAAGAATCATACCAATAATCAAAGGCAGTCCATCAAATCCAATTTTCTGCAAGAAATCTGCTCCATTGACTGCCAGAATCGTACCCAGATTAGAAACGGCAAACAGATTGGTAAAAATGGAGATGACAAAGCACATAAACACATAGCCACCCATCTCAGCAAAACCGGCACTCACATCGTCCCATACATCTTTGTCTTTTTTATACTTCCCAATGACAACACCATATACAATGCCTGGAATCAACAGCAACAATGTGACAGTGAATACAATTCCCTTTGTAAAGGGGGCATTGGGAGCCGTGATGGAACCATTTTCATCCCCCAACAGAGGATGATTTCCAAACAGTGGCACACTGAGCAACACCAAAACCACAATGAAAATCAGAACGGAAATCCCTGCATAGACAAGCCCCTTTTTCTCTTTTGGAGACAGTCCCTTTAATGTATTTTCCTCATGCCCCAGTGTATACTCCCCTGCTGGAAACCGTGGCAGCATAATCTTTTCCGTTAGGAATGTACCACCTAACATAAGCAGAGGGCAGGACACCACAATGAAATAGAGGTTGATGGCCATAGAAGAAGAATAGGTCGGATCTACCATCTGAGCCGCTGGTTCTGTAAATCCATAGGCCAGCGCATCTGCCAAACCCAGTGGAATATGAGCACAAAATCCTGCCGTCACAGAGGCATAGGCTAGAAACAAACCCAACATGGGACTACGACCAATAGACAAATAGAGCATGGCACCCAGCGGTGGCAAAATAATAAAGCCTGCATCACCGGCAATATTCAAATTTGTACCCAAAAAGATAATTGCCATAGTAATGACCCATCCTTTGGACTTTCCCAAAAAATGTTCCATTACAGCTACCAAAAATCCGCTTTTTTCTGCCACTGAAGAACCGATGACAGCAACCAACACCATTGCCAGTGGCGCAAATCCTGCAAAGTTGGAGATGGTATTACTCCACAGATACTTTAGCCCATCCACAGAAAAGAGATTGAATACCTCTATTTTGCTCTGGTCAGATGGATTGATAGCACTGACTCCCAAAACACTGCACAACAGAGAAACCAGCACCACCACAACCGACAGCCCCAGAAACATGGTGATTGGGTCTGGCAGTTTGTTGCCTGCCCTCTCAATGGCATCTAAAATACGGTCCAATATCCCCTTTTTTGTTTTTTCCTTGGTCATGATTTCTTCCCCTTTCCAACCTATACTTTGAGATTGTACATTTAATCATGTCCACACTTTACAGTTCAGCCAGCAGAGCCACCAAAAACTGATACATCCGCCTTGTGGAGGAAATGCTCAATTTTTCTCCTGGCGCATGGAAGTAGTGGGCAGTGGGTCCCATCGCGATGGCCTGTGCCTGTGGCAGTTTTTCCAAAAAGTATCCTGTTTCCAGACCGGCATGAAAAACCACAGTACGGGGGTTTTCCCCAAACTTGGCTTTATAGAGTTCTTTTGCCTTTTCCAGCAGTGGCAGTTCTTCTCTGTAATGCCAACTGGGATAATAATGGAAGGTGCGGCACTCTGCTCCCACGCTTTTGGCTGCATACTCCAGCGCACGATTGAGAAACGTCTGAGAACTTTGATAAGTTGCTCTGATTTCAAATACCAGCCGCAGTACCTGCTCCTCCAGTCTGACCTCTCCCAAATTGTCTGAACTTTCTACTACATGGGGCATTTGGCTGTTCATCTGAAACATTCCATTGGGGCAAAGGTGCAAAAGACACAGTATTTTTTCCAATGTTTCCTCATGTACCACTTGCAACGGGGAGGCTGCTTCTTCCATACTCAGTGTCAATGAGGGGGCTACTTTATGATATTGTGCCTGATAGTCCTGTTCCAGTCGTGCCACTATGGTCTGCAACTGCTCTGGATGTGCCACACCTACCAAAATTTCTCCATCTCTTGGAATAGCCAGACGGAAATTCCCACACCGCAGACCAGCCAACTGTATTTTTTCCATCGTTTCATATAGATGCTGGAGTATTTCTGTCATCAACGTAGCTGCACTGCCCCGACCTCTATGAATAT
>CALWON010000099.1 GCA_944383165.1 uncultured Oscillospiraceae bacterium | reverse complement strand
CGTACCACTTCCATTGCCTGTTGCCCATTCAAGTGATGCTGTCCTTTGGTGTAGTGAATGTGAAGTTCCTCTCCAGGTGTTGGGTCATCATAATTCATATCCTCTGGAATATAGACATCTACACCACCCAATTCATCCACAAGGGCAATAAATCCTTTCAAATCCACAAGCACATAGTAGTCAACAGGAATCCCAAAGGTATGTTGAATTTCCTCTTTGAATGTCTCTGGACTGGAACCAAAAAAGGCAGAATTGATTTTTTTATAACTGCTCCAGGTTCGTTCCACTGCGGTGTCTCGGGGAATCGAAATCATACCCACAGATTGGTTTTTGGTATCATAGCTGACAATCATAATGGTGTCTGTATTGGAACCTTTTACATCCTTCCCCAATAATGCAAAATTATATACACCCTCTCGTCTTACCAAAGCATTGGAATCTACAGGCTCTGTGGAACCTGATGAATCTGGTGTTTCTGATGTAATAGCAGAACTCTCTGATTGAGAGGGGGTTTCTGGAATGGATGGAGGTTTGAGAAAATAGGTAACACCTGCATAAGTGGTCACAATCAATGCAGATACAATCACCAACATAGTATAAAGTATCATACCAAAACCATGTTTTTTCTTTCTCGTTTTCTTTTTTGGTGTAGGCTGTATCCGTTTGCCTCCAGCATATGCACTGCGCTGCCTTGTCTGTGCCAGAGTAATCCCTCCTGTTTTGCAAGATTGCAAAACACAGTATATCCAATTTGGGAAATAAGGGCAAGGGGAAAATAGGGGTTTTTCATAAATTCTTAAGGTTTTGTTTCAAACAATATAAATAAAAATGTGTATACATGGTTTCTCTTATATTTATTTATACTATTAGCAACACTTAAAATTTCTCTAAACATACTCTAAACCACATTCCCTTAAAATCACTGTTTGAATATTTGGATACTCTCTTTTTAAGATTGCAGCTACCTCATCAGAATAACTTGCAGCCATTACAATCACTGCTCCTACATCCAATCTTGTTTTGAGTATTTCAGGAGGAACAACCTTTATGTGGGATGCCGGTGTATATTTCCCCTGTTTAAATACAGCAGAATCAATTACAAATTCAATGGCTTCACCAATATTACACAAGGAAATCACAGCCAATGCTTGATGACCAGCACCCCAAACAGCAACACCCTTTTTCCTTTCATGCATATCATCAATGAAGGTATGCAATTCATACTCAACCTTTTCCCACACTTTATAGAACATGTTCATATTAACAGGTTTTCTTTTCTGCACAACTGCTGCCAGACAGTAGTCATGCCAAACGGGGCGACATGACAAAACATGAAAGCCGTTTTGGGATAACAACTGACTTAGCGTTTCTTCTGTAAAGTATAACAAATGGTCCGTCATAAATTCAGAGAAAAGATTTTTCTCCAAGATCATATCCACATTCGGAACTTCTACTAATCCAATCGCTTCCTCATTCAAATTAAGATGGAGTTGTTTGAGAAATGTGTTTGGAGCTGGTGCATGTTCTAAAAAGTTCATAATGATAAATCCATCAAAAGGTCCATTTTCAATCAGAGGCTGACCCTTCTCCAGATATCCCTGTACTACTTTTAAGCCCTTGTTCTGACAGTCCACTACAAACTCTTTCCGATTTTCTATACCATAGCCATCTGCCCCAGCGGCGTTCAATATCTCCAAAAATTCGCCACATCCAGCACCCACTTCTAACACTTTTTTCCCTATGAGACCATTTTCATTTAAAAAACTTGCAAAATATTGAAGCCGAAACTCCCTCATCTCATTTGAGACCGCTGAAGCACGAATCACATCTTTGTAGTACTCTACTGGTTCAATCAATAGCTGAATCAGTCCGCAGAATGGGCATTGATACAGATCTAAAGATTCTCCTGTATCGGAATCTAATTCTTCCCATGTCGGAAAATGCTGTGCCCTTGTTGGAACATGGTCATAATGCAAAATTGGTGTACTCTGGAATTCATTCATACAACATCTACATTGCATCTTTAATAATCTCCTTCCAGATGTATGTCACATCCCAGTAAAGTAAATTGTATATCCTTTTTGTATTATTCATAAATATTGCTCATTTATAGCTACAAAAATAGGTCGTAGCCATCTGACTACGACCTATTTTATTAAAGGATTTCCCACAACTCTCTCAACCAGATATCATCTCTTGGAGAACTGAGGTGCACGACGGGCTGCCTTCAGACCGTACTTCTTGCGCTCCTTCATACGAGGGTCACGGGTCAGGAAGCCGGCTGCCTTCAGGGCAGGACGGTATTCCTCATTGACCAGCAGCAGGGCACGGGCAATACCATGACGGATGGCACCAGCCTGTCCAGTCACACCACCGCCAGTGACAGTTGCCACAATGTCAACCTTGCCAGTCAGACCAGTGGTCTCCAGAGGCTGGCGCACAATCAGCTTCAGGGTGTCCAGTCCAAAGTAGTCGTCAATATCACGACCGTTGATGGTGATGGCACCTGTGCCATTCTCAAATACGTGTACACGAGCCACGGAGGACTTCCGACGGCCAGTTCCATAGAAATAAGGCTTCTTGCTCTTATACATTCTCGTCTACCTCCTCAATTACTTTTCCCACAGCTCGGGCTTCTGGGCTGCATGCTCATGCTCACCGCCACGGTAAATTCTCAGACGGCTCAGGGAGTCCTTGGTAATGATGTTCTTGGGCATCATTCCCTTTACTGCCAGCTGCATTGCCAGCTCTGGACGCTCATTCATCAGGGTGCGGTACTGAATCTCCTTCAAACCACCAACCCAGCCGGAATGACGGCGATAATACTTCTGGTCCAGCTTCTTTCCGGTGAGAATTGCCTTATCTGCATTAATGATAATGACAAAATCACCACAATCTGCATGGGGAGTGTAGTCGGGCTTATGCTTGCCACGCAGCAGGGTTGCTGCGGTTGCTGCGGTCTTTCCGAGGGGCTTGTTGGCTGCGTCAAGTACGTACCACTTGCGCTCAATGGTCCCCTTGTTTGCCATAAATGTGGACATAGGGCTAACCTCCATTTTTT
>CALWON010000098.1 GCA_944383165.1 uncultured Oscillospiraceae bacterium | reverse complement strand
AATCAATGTAACTGAATTGATAGGAGACAAAGATTTTGTTTACCCTGAAATATCCTTTTATGGAACATGTGAATGTGACCCAGAACATGGAATCTGCATTGGCTTCAGAGATCAAAAATTTTTAGGGATTGGCTCACAAGATTGGACATTGTAATACAAATAATATCCATATATTGGAAGACAATCATCCTAAAAATGTGCCATAGAAGAACAAGCGAAATACATAATCGAATTGTAACCAAATAAGCCAATGTGTTGGCAAAGTGCCCAGCACCTAAAAGATAGGGGTACAGACAAGAACGTGACTGTCTGTACCCCTGTTTATCTTGAGAGGATGAAAAAGAGAAACGCATACTCAATGACAAGTTGTACCGAAGTACACAGATATTCCAAATTTTTGACTTCCAAATTCATATACTATTCATTTCTGCTAATAAATTTGCACAATAAGTATAGGTCTTTCCTATAGATGTTATTATAAAGCATAATTTGATTCTTGGCAACAATGCGGTTATAATGCAAATTAGCTAAAGTAGTTGCGGTGATGTTTCCTATTACACCACAATAACAAAATAAAATAGAAAGAGGTAGTCTTAGTATGATTCAGTTATCCAATCAGGGCGTTTATTTGCTCCGAAATGAGATGGTGGTAGAGGAGACCGACATAGAACGGCTCAACGGCAGACTGGGCGAAATGCCTAACAAAGCAGAAGCCAAGAAAGGAACCATGACCTATTCCATTCTGAAAGCCCACAACACAGTGGAGGATATGGAGCAGCTCTCCTTGAAATATGATTCCATGACCAGCCACGACATTACTTATGTAGGAATCATTCAGACAGCAAGAGCATCTGGCATGAAGGAATTTCCATTGCCCTATGTACTCACCAACTGCCATAACTCTCTTTGTGCAGTGGGTGGCACCATCAACGAAGATGACCACATGTTTGCCCTGTCCGCAGCCAAAAAATATGGCGGCATCTATGTCCCAACCAACATGGCAGTGATTCACAGCTACAACCGAGAGATGATGTCCGGCTGTGGACGGATGATTCTGGGTTCTGACTCCCACACCCGATATGGTGCACTGGGCACAATGGCAGTAGGAGAAGGAGGCGGCGAGCTGGCAAAACAGCTGGTTGGTCGTACTTATGACATTGCCTATCCACAGGTGGTGGCAATCTATCTGACTGGAGAGCCAAAAAAGGGAGTAGGACCGCAGGATGTGGCACTGAGCATCATTGGCAAGGTGTATGACTGTGGCTATGTGAAAAACAAAGTCATGGAATTTGTGGGACCTGGTGTGAAAAATCTGCCTGTGGAGTACCGAAATGGTATTGATGTCATGACCACAGAGACCACCTGCTGGTCCTCCATCTGGACCACCGACGAGAAGGTGAAGGACTACTTTACCTTGCATGGGCGTCCAGAGGCATATCAAACCCTGTCCCCAGAGGATGTGGCTTATTATGACGGCTGTGTGTATGTAGATTTGTCCAAGATTGAGCCAACCATCGCCATGCCCATGCACCCCAGCTATACTTATACCATCAAAGAACTTCAGGACAACGCTGCTGATATTCTGCATCTTGTGGAGGAGCGGGCAAACAGTCAGATTGCAAAGACAGCCCATCTGGATTTGATGAGCAAGCTACACAAGGACGGTCATATCTATGTAGACCAGGGTATTGTGGCTGGCTGTTCCGGTGGTACTTATGACAATGTGTGTGCAGTGGCAAATATTTTGGATGGACAGAGCTGTGGCAATGGCACATTTAAAATGAGTGTGTATCCCGGCAGTATGCCCGCCTATCTGGAACTGGTGAAGAATGGTTCTATTGCCAAGCTGGTGGAAGCTGGCGTCATTGTGCGGGAGTGCTTCTGTGGTCCCTGCTTTGGTGCAGGAGATACCCCAGCCAATGGAGAATTTTCCATCCGTCACACCACCCGTAACTTCCCCAATCGGGAAGGCTCCAAACCCGGCGAGGGGCAAATGGCGGGAGTTGCCCTTATGGATGCCCGCAGCATTGCAGCCACTGCCCGTAATGGCGGTCGCCTGACTGCTGCCACTGAATTGGATATGGAAGATATGATTCCAGACTACCACTTTGATGGTGGTGTTTATGAAAAGCGTGTCTATAATGGATGGGGCAAGCCAGAGCCAGAGGCAGAACTGAAATTTGGTCCCAATATCAAAGACTGGCCCGCGATGCCTGCTTTGAGTGAGGATCTTCTTCTGAACGTGGTGTCCCACATCACAGACCCTGTAACTACCACAGATGAACTGATTCCCTCCGGTGAAACTTCCTCCTACCGTTCCAATCCTCTGCGTCTGGCTGAGTTTACCCTGTCCCGCAAGGACCCAGAGTATGTAGGTCGGGCAAAGAAAGTGCTGGTACTGGAGCAGGCACGGGAGGTAGGAGAACCGATGGATGCTACTGTACAGTCTGTCTATGAAACCCTGCGTGCTTCTGGGCTCTCTGTAGACCCTCAAAATACTGTGATTGCCAGTACCATCTATGCCAACAAGCCGGGGGATGGCTCTGCCCGTGAACAGGCCGCTTCCTGCCAGCGTGTGTTGGGTGCGGGTGCCAATCTGGCAATGGAATACGCCACTAAGCGGTATCGTTCCAACTGCATCAACTGGGGTATGCTTCCTTTTGTGGTGCAGTCTGCTGATGTGGTGGAAAATGGAGACTGGGTGTTTGTGCCTGGTATTCGTAAGATTTTGCTGGAAGGTGGGCAGGAAGCCACTGCCTACGCAGTCAGAAATGGCAATGTGACCACGTTCCCAGTATTTCTGGGGCAGCTTACCCCCTCTGAACGTCAGATTCTGGCAGATGGCTGTCTGATTAACTACTATCGCAGCCAGATGTAATCAATGTAGAGTGAGCTTGTAAAACACCTCCGATATGCTAATATCGGAGGCGTTTTTAGGTTCCCAGTAAATTTTCTCCTTTACAAGCATTCTTATAACTATTATAATAATACTTGTAAGAATTGAGGTGCACATCATGAGAGACTCAACCAGCATGAAAAGAGAAAATAAAATACAAATTCGGAAACTTTTGATTAGTGGAGAATCTTACACCAAACAACAAATTGCACAACAGACTGGGCTGAGTGTGGCAAGCTGCAATACCTATCTGAATGAAATGGAACGCACCGGAG
>CALWON010000097.1 GCA_944383165.1 uncultured Oscillospiraceae bacterium | reverse complement strand
CCCTTTTTATTTTCTCTGTGATGGAAAAGAGATTGAAAAAGGGTGCAGTTTATGATACACTGCCAGTTGATACAGATTTAAGAGGTAAAATACATGCAGGTCATTAGTTTATTCAGTGGTTGTGGTGGGTTGGATTTGGGCTTTGAGAGAGCAGGGTTCCAGATTCCCGTTGCCAACGAGTTTGACCCTACCATCTATGAAACATTTAAAATCAATCACCCCAAAACACACCTTCTGGAAGGGGATATTCGGAATATCAAAAAAGAACAGATTGCCCCTTATCTGGATGGGGAAGTGGATGGGATCATCGGCGGTCCCCCCTGTCAATCCTGGTCGGAAGCTGGTTCCCTAAGGGGGATTCAAGATGCCAGAGGGCAGCTTTTTTTTGACTATATCCGAATCCTGAAAGAGTTTCAACCCAAGTTCTTTCTGGCAGAAAATGTGAGTGGGATGCTTGCAAACAGACACAGTGCAGCAGTGCAGAATATTCTCCAGCTACTGGAGGGAGCAGGATATGATGTGTCCCTCACTATGGTCAACGCAAAGAACTATGGTGTGGCTGAGGAACGAAAAAGAGTGTTTTATATCGGGTTTCGGAAAGATTTGGGAATTAAATTTGTATTTCCCAAAGGTTCTACCGAGGAAGATGAGAAAAAACTGACCTTGCGGGATATTATTTGGGATTTACAGGAGACTGCTGTTCCAGCAGGTCCGAAAAACCGCCATAATCCCAATGCAGTCAACAACAATGAGTATTTTACCGGGGCATTTTCTCCGATTTTTATGAGCCGGAACCGGGTGAAAGGGTGGGACGAACAGGCATTCACTGTACAGGCATCTGGTCGCCAATGTCAGTTGCATCCCCAGGCCCCAAAAATGCAAAAGGTGGGGAAGGATGCTTGCCGGTTTGTGGAGGGCAGTGAACACCTCTACCGCCGTATGACCATTCGGGAAATTGCAAGGGTACAGGGTTTTCCCGATGAATTCCAGTTCCTTTATACAGAGACCAACAACGCCTATAAAATGATTGGCAATGCGGTTCCTGTGAATCTTGCCTATGAAATTGCAACTGCAATCAAACTGTTTTTACAGGGAAAGGGGGATCAGGTAGTAGGCATCAATCCCAGTACAAAGAAAGAAGGGAAAACATGAGTACAAGCAGCAATGACCAAGGGAGAGCCTATGAATATGCGTGGATGAATGCACTCTATGAGGTATTATCTGCCATCAGGAAAACGAGAATTGTACAAAACTCCAGTTTGGATGCCAACCGGAGGGCATGGGACAACATGGACACAGAGCGGCAGGATCGGTGGAAGCGATCAGCCTGTGCCGCAGTGCATCAGATTCTTGCATTGGAACCCCGCATGAGTGAAGAAGATGACGATGAACTTTTACTGGAATTTCAGAGAGATGGAGCAGGAACACAGGGGGACGTGCGGGACATTGTCATCAAACGTAACAGCATCCAATGGGAAGTTGGGTTAAGCATCAAACACAACCATGAAGCGGTGAAGCACAGCCGTCTCAGCCACAGTCTGGATTTTGGCAAGGAGTGGTTTGGGATGCCCTGTACCCAACAGTATTGGGCAGAAGTAAAGCCCATTTTTGACCGGCTGAAAACGGAGAAAGCCAACGGGAAAAAGTGGTCTGAACTGCCAGACAAGGAGGAAGGGGTCTATGTGCCCCTGCTCAACGCCTTTATGGAGGAAGTGAACCGCGCTTATTTATCTGATGCCTCTGTGCCAGAAAAAATGGTTGCCTATTTGATTGGGGTCAATGACTACTACAAAGTGGTCAGTCAGGATAAGAAGCAGACAACCCTCATCCATACCTTCAATATGCACAATACGTTGGGTCAGCCAAGCAAAACAAAGTGTGCTGAACAGGATGTTCCCACAATACAGCTTCCAACACGGCTCGACGCTATCCAATTCAAACAGGGGAGCAAAAATACGGTAGAGATGCAGCTGAATTACGGCTGGCAGCTCAGTTTTCGTATTCACAATGCAAGTACAAAGGTGGAACCCAGTCTAAAGTTTGATATTCAGTTTATAAAATTCCCAGGTGGTATTGGTAATTTTTTCTGTCCATGGAAGTAAAGAAAAGCGACCAACTTGCAAAGGTTGGTCGCTTTTGATTTGTGGGAAACCATCTGGTGTTTACTCCATAAAGGTAAAACGGATGTGGTGTTTTACGGCGTATTTGTGTGCGGTGGAGCCTTTCACAACCCGCAGTTTGATTTTATACTCAAAGACACCAAATTGATCTTGTGCCGCTGCGTACTGGGCAAACATAGTGTCTCCTGCGCTGCTGATTTTTTTCAGGCTTTCCGGCATGGTAAACTCCCGGAAACTGTAACCCCATTCATCCTCCGGTTTTTCTCCGTGGTTGAATCCACAGTGGTACAGTGCCTCTTTGTCCAGTGTGTGAATCTGGGTAGGGAGTACAAAGTCCACCAGACTGGAACAGTTTTTCAATGCCTGTGCCCCAATACGCTCCACAGTCTGGGGTAAATCCAGCTTTTTGAGGGAAATACATTCATAGAATGCCTTTTCAGGAAGTTCGGTCACGCCGTCTGGAAGGTTCACCTGGGTGAGCAGCTTACATCCTTCAAAGACAGACGCTCCAAAGGTTTGGCAAGTATTTGGAATCTGTACCCGTTCCAAAGAGATGCAGTTTTGAAACGCTTTGGCTTTCAGTTGGGTCACTCCATCTGGAATTTGCACCTCTACACAGTCCATATTGTTGCAAAACGCACCTTCTCCAATGGACACCACTTTTTTACCGTTGATTTCACTGGGAATCTGAATTTTTTCCTCCTTGCCGGAATATTTTTTCAGTTCCACTTCAGTATCGCTCAGCTCTGTCACCCGAAAAGTGCCTTTTCTGGTTTTGGTCTGTGGTTTTGTGCGGATTAAGTAATCCAATATCTCTGGAAAGTGACCCAGTTTACAGGCTGCAATGAACCGCTGTCTGTTTTTGTCCAGTTTGTCAAATGTTTTCACATATTGAAGCAAAAATCCCTCTGCGTAGTGGTCAAAATACTGCCGCATCAGCAGTTCTTCCAAATGTTTTGCATCCTCTGCATACATGGAAGTAATTTTGGTATCCCCTTCAAATACAAATTCCTGTACATTGGGGGTACACTGGAATGCAGTCTCCTCCAGCTCTTCCACACTGGCTGGAATGGCAATGGAGGTTAAATTGGCACACCGTTCAAAGGCATAGTTTTCAATTTCCTTCAACTGTGCAGGTAATACCACTTTGCTCAGGTTTGACTTGCGAAACGCATTCATGCAAATGGTGGTTACACTCTCAGGGACCAGATACTCCCCAGTCATTTGGACCGGAGCTTTGATGAGTTTTGTCATATCTTTGGAAAACAGGACCCCATCTTTGGATGTTAAAAATG
>CALWON010000096.1 GCA_944383165.1 uncultured Oscillospiraceae bacterium | reverse complement strand
GCAGGGAAATATGGTATGATAGAAGGTACCATATTTTTCAAATACTTGGGAGGTACGAATGGGGTACAGTAGGGATGATTTGAAATACTACTTTCGTGAAATTGATATCAAGCGTGGGATGGAATATTACTACCAGGGCAGAGTAAAAGAGTATGAAGAACAACAGATGGGGGCACAGTTCTCTTTCCATTGTCAGGTGGAGGGACAGCAGACCTATCAGGTGACAGGTGGATTTCTCAGTCGTGGATTATTTGGAAGCTGTACCTGTATTCGCTTTCAGGAAGCCAATAGCTGTAAACATATTGTAGCTGGCTTCCTGACCCATTTTGGACGGCAAAAAACAGCAAGCAGGAACCTAGATTTCAACGACATAGGAAAACAATTCATTGACTTCTATGCAGCAAAAACACGCAGGCAGGAGGAGCAGACAGGAGAAATTTCACTGGTTCCCATTTTGAATTTGGAATACCCCAATCAGTATCCCACTCTCTCCTTTCAAGTGGGGCGGGAAAAACAGTATGTGGTGAAAAAAATACAGGAATTTTTGCAGCACATAGAACGTGGCGATACGGTCACCTATGGAAAGAGTCTGACGTTTTGCCACCACATCCACCAATTTACAGAGCCATCCCAAAAACTGATATCCATTCTAATGGACCAGTATGAACAGTTTGGAAGCTACCAGAAACAATATCAGCCCTATCATCCCACTAGAGATTTGTCTAGTGTGGAACTGAATGGCGGCAGTTTTGACCGATTCTTTACTCTGATGCTGGAGACATCCAGTGAGATTCACTGCAAAGGAGGAACCCTGACACTGGGTGTGGGAAATCCTGAAGTGCAGATGAACCTGAAACAGGTCAGAAAGGGTATTCAAGTTCAAGTGGAACTGAATGAAAACTGGAAGTTTTTTGGAAATAGTCGCAGTCTCTATGCGTTTCATGACAAATGTATGCTCCAATGCAGCAGGGAATTTTTAGAGCAGGTTTATCCACTGTTGGAACAGGAAACACCGATTTCCTTTGTGGTACAGGAGTGTGATATGCCCGCCTTTTGCAGTTGTGTGGTATCTGCAATTCAACCCCATGTTCAAATACATGACCCTCAAAAGCTGTTGCAGCAGTATCAGCCAGATGACTGCACCATTCAATTTTATTTTGATTCCCAAAATGGAACCATCTATGGAACACTGGTTTATCTCTATGGTGAGGTGCAAGTACAGAGTGAGACAGCACCAGAGGACACACCAAACATCAAACGGAATCTGGAATTGGAGCAGAGGGCAAAAGGGCAATTGGAAGCACCCTTTGTACAACATGAAAACCAGTTTGTGTTTTACGGGGATGATGCCCCTTTTCAATTTCTCACAGAACTGCTGCCCAGATTTCAACGCAATGGGGAAGTGTTTTTATCTGAAACTTTGTTACACCAGCGTGTGAGACCCAAAAAAGTGGGTGCAGGGGTATCCGTCTCCAATGGGCAGCTTTTCCTGCATCTTGACACTGGGGAATTTCCTGTGGAGGAGCTGGAGGAACTGTACCACAGTCTGTTAAAAAAGAAAAAGTATCATCGTCTGAAAGATGGTCGTTTTTTGGAGCTGAATGGCTCCGCCTATGAGACACTGGCTGAGACAGTCCACATGACCCAGTTAAGCCCAAAAGATTTTCGGAATGGAACTGCTTCCTTGCCCCTGTTTCGTGGGCTGTATCTGGATGGATTGCTGTCTGGTGTGGATGGCTTGCAGTGGAAACGGGATAAAACCTTTCGGGAGATGGTCAGCCGGTTCCATGCAGTGGAAGAACAGGCGTTGTGTCTGTCAGAGGACATGGTGCAGACCCTGCGACCCTATCAGCAGACAGGGGTACAGTGGCTGGCTACCTTGGAGCAGTGTGGGTTTGGAGGTATTCTGGCAGATGAAATGGGTCTGGGAAAAACCCTGCAAACCATCGCTTTTTTAACCACAAAACCATATGAAACAACAGGAAAACACAATTTGGTGGTCTGTCCCAACTCTCTTGTACTCAACTGGCTGGATGAATGCCAGACCTTTGCACCATCTTTGAAGGTACAGCTTATTACAGGCACTGCAATGGAGCGGAAAAAATTGTTGCAAAGCCCATCCGATGCAGATTTATTTGTGACCTCTTATGACCTGTTAAAACGGGATTTGGAGTGGTATGCACCCATTTCTTTCTACTGTTGTATTTTGGATGAGGGACAGTACATCAAAAATCAGTCCACCCAGAGTTCCAAAGCAGTGAAACAAATTCGATGTGAACGGCGGTTTGTACTCACTGGCACACCCATTGAAAACCGCCTTAGTGAACTGTGGAATTTATTCGATTTTCTGATGCCGGGCTATCTCTTTTCCCACAATGCCTTTGTGAAAAAACTGGAGCGTCCCATTGTACAAAGTGAGGATGCACAGGCAGGGCTGCAACTCAGCCGCCTGGTACAGCCATTTATTCTGCGACGGTTGAAAAAAGATGTGTTGACAGAACTGCCGGATAAAATTGAACATGTGCGAAGAATCCAGTTGTCAGAGACAGAGCGAAAAGTGTATCAGTCTGCTGTTTATGCTGCCCAGCAGGCAGTGAAGCAGGGTAGGGGAAAACTGGAATTTTTGGCTGCTTTGATGCAGTTACGGCAAATTTGTTGTAATCCTGCCCTATGTTTTGCACAGTATCAGGGAGAACAGAGCAAACTCACCGCCTGTCTGGAATTGTGTCAGAGTATGGTGGAAAATGGGCATCAGATTTTAGTGTTCTCCCAGTTTACTTCTATGCTGTCTGAAATAGCAAAAGGATTGAATGGTCTGAACATTTCCCACTTTACGTTACAGGGTTCCACACCCAGAGAGGAGCGGGCTGCCCTGGTGAAAGCATTCCAAAGAGGGGAAGCCTCTGTGTTCCTCATTTCCCTAAAGGCAGGGGGTACAGGGTTAAACCTGACCGCAGCGGATGTGGTGATTCACTATGACCCCTGGTGGAACATGGCAGCCCAGAATCAGGCCACCGACCGGGTGCATCGCATTGGGCAACAACAGCATGTACAGGTCTACCGCCTGATTGCCAAAGATACCATTGAAGAAAAAATACTGGATTTGCAGGAAAAGAAAGCGGCTCTCATGGACACCATTGCCCAAAAGGATGAGGGCAGTATTCTTTCTATGACACAGGAAGAACTCCTTTCTCTGCTGGATTGACAAAAACCACCTGTTTTTGTGAAAACAGGTGGTTTTTGCATATTGTACAAAGAATTGTCTAGTATACCTTTTCTATATATCAAATATATAATACAAGTTCTTTTCTTTTTGTAAAGTATCATGTACAATATAGCCATGACGAAGGACAGGATGTCCACTTGACACAACACTTTCTACAAAATTTTAAGAAATGAGGGAACTGCCATGAACAGCACATTGAATGATGCCATGACCATTAAGCTGGACTATGAACTGCCTGA
>CALWON010000095.1 GCA_944383165.1 uncultured Oscillospiraceae bacterium | reverse complement strand
AAGAATGCAGAAGAAAATTTGCTGACACTTACATGTCCAAAATAATCCCCTTCAAAGAGCCTCTCAAAAACTTTCTTTTAAGAATGCAGAAGAAAATTTGCTGACACTTACACGTCCAAAACAATGTCTTTGAAAGAGCCTCTCGAAAGTTCTTTGCCTACTTTCTTTCAAGAAAGTAGGTCAAGAAAGTAGGCGGGGGTCAGCGATGACACCAGCAATGGCAGAAGCCGCAGCCACCGCAGGGCTTGCCAGAATGACCTCAGAACTGGTGTGCCCCATCCGTCCCACAAAGTTGCGGTTGGTGGTGGAGACGGTTCTCTCTCCCTCTGCCATGACGCCCATGTGACCGCCCAGACAGGGACCACAGGTGGGGGTGGACACCGCTGCACCTGCGTTGATGAAAATCTCCATCAACCCCTCTTTCATTGCCTGCAATACAATCTCCTGTGTGGCTGGAATCACAATGCAACGCACATTAGGAGCAACCTGCTTCCCTTTCATCACCTGTGCAGCAATGCGCAAATCTCCAATCCGTCCATTGGTGCAGGAGCCAATGACCACCTGTTGGATGGGCATCCCTGCCACTTCACTGACCACCTTGGTGTTTTCTGGCAGATGTGGCATGGCAACGGTAGGCTCCAGCTTGTCCAGGTCAATCACTACGGTCTGTACATATTCTGCATCCTCGTCTGCGGTAAACGCTTCACAGGGGCGATTCACTCTCCCGTTGATGTACTCCATGGTCTTTTCATCCACTGGGAAAATACCGTTCTTACCGCCTGCCTCAATTGCCATGTTGGCAATGGTAAAGCGGTCATCCATGGTCAGTGAGGCAACCCCCTCCCCTGTAAACTCCAGAGACTGATAGAGGGCACCATCTACACCAATGGTGCCAATCAGATGGAGAATCACATCTTTTCCGCTGACCATAGGCTGTAACTTGCCCTTCAACTCCACTCGGATGGCTGCTGGCACTTTGAACCACAAAACGCCCGTTGCCATCGCTGCTGCCATGTCGGTGGAACCAATGCCAGTGGAAAAGGCTCCCAATGCACCATAGGTACAGGTGTGGGAATCTGCTCCCACAATGATTTCGCCAGGGGCACACAGTCCTTTTTCTGGAAGAAGGGCATGTTCCACCCCCATCTGACCCACATCAAAGAAGTTGGTAATGTTGTGCTGATGGGCAAAATTTCTGGCTTTCAGACAGAGCTGGGCAGACTTGATGTCCTTACATGGGGTGTAGTGGTCCAATACAATGGCGATTTTCTCTTTGTCAAACACCTTTGTAAAACCAGCCTTTTCAAACTCTGTAATGGCAACTGGTGTGGTAATGTCATTGCCCAGCACCATATCCACTTTAGCCTCGATAAGCTGTCCTACCTGAACTTGCTCTAATCCGGCATGTTTTGCCAGTATTTTCTGTGTCATTGTCATTCCCATTGAAAAAACCTCCTCAGGTTTGTTGTTTCTGCATGTCAGTATAGCACCCCCCTTGTCAAAAGAATGTAGTCTATGCTACAATTTATTTCTAAAGGAGGTTTTGTTTTGAATGGACTGAACTTACCCCCAGACATCTGGGGACCTTTTGCCCAGCATCGTGCATCTGTCAACTGTTCGGCTGGCTATCTTATCTATTTGCAAAATACCCATGCCACCTGTTTCTACTATCTGAAAGAGGGGATTGTAAAAAGTTATTTCCAATCGGAAGATGGCAGTGAACGTGTTTTACATATCTATCGGGCTGGCAGCCTGTTTGGAGAGGCTTCTTTTTTTGATGAACTGCCCCGTGTATCCTCTGCCGTGGCTCTGACGCCCTGCCAGATTGTTCCCATTGACCGAGAACTGGTGGTACAGGAGGTGAGCAAACATCCAGAACTTGCCCTAGCCATGCTTAAATATCTGTCCCGAACGGTGCGTCTGTTGTCTGACCAGTTGGATGGAATGGCATTCCGCCCCGTGTGGTGGCGGCTGGCAGCCCATCTGCTGTCCAATGCAAACCCCACCATCCATTGTACCCATGAGGAGCTTGCCGCCTCCATTTCTGCCAACCGTGTCACCGTGACCCGTACCTTAAAAGAACTGGCACAACAGGGCTTGATTGCATTGGGCTACCGCAGTATTACCATTTTAGACCGCCCAGCGTTGGAGCAGTTGTGCCACACAGAACAAAACACCTGAACATGTATGACAATAAAAAGTGCCCAGCAGAACACATGGTGATGTGTTCTGCTGGGCTTTTTTATGATATTCTAACTGCTGATTTCTACCCAAAATAGGGGTTCTACAAACCTGTTATGCTATGCTCTCAATGAAACGCATGAGCATAGTGGCAACCTGTGCTCTTGTAGCATACCCCTGTGGGCTGAGGGTATTTGTGGATGTACCAGAGAGAATGCCCTGTTCCACTGCCCAGCTCATGGCCTGCTGTGCATATGTGCTGATGTTGTCATGATCTGCATAGGCACTTGTGTCAGCGGATGGTGTGGGTGAACCTGCATACCGCCACAACATGGTTGCCAGCTGCTCCCGGGTCAGGTTTTGCTCCATATTGCTTCCGTCAGAAATACCTTTTTCCATTGCCCACTGTCTGCCTGCATCATACCAGTTTTCACCACTGGACGCATCCACACCATCAAGCTGAGACAGGACAGTGACAATCATTGCCCGGTTCATGGCTACATCTGGTGCAAAAGTGGTTTCGCCAGTCCCACTGAACAGTTCACGGCTGGTGACGAATGTAATGGCATCCACACCCCAGTGGGAAGCTGCTACATCGTCAAATTTCTTCGTCTTGTCCACAATCTGAATGGTATCCCCATGCTGCACTGTGACAGACAGCCCATTTTCTGTGATTGTGCTGGTTTTCAGCACTTCTGTGGTCCCATCTGCCTTTTGCAGGATTGCCACAACACCATATGTTACATTGGTCACTGGAATTTCCACTCTGGCACTTCCATTCGAGGGCAGATTGACAGAAACTGTGGGGGCAATCGTCTGATTTGTGGTGACAGGCAGTGCTGGGACAGGGAGTTGGATCGCCTTTCCCTGTGCACTGGAAACCAGTTCTTTCGACACAGTCACCTGGGATGCCACATGCCCATTTTGATCCACTGTGGTAGTGGAACGGGACCCATCGGTCTGGGTCATGATAATTTGAGATGTCCCATCGGTTTTTGCTTCGATCTCCATTTGATTTCCAGTTTTGTCAGTGGTTGTGGTAATGATTGTGCCATCTTTCTTTGTCTCCACCACTGTCTGAGAACCGTCTGGATATTTGGTGGTCTCTACTTTGGTTCCATCTGGTTTGGTCACTGTTGTTGTGGTAGAACCATCTGGGTGTTTCTCTGTATTGCTGGGAGGTGTATAATTTCCTCCACCACCACTACCACCAGGACTGCCACCTTGGCTTGTCCACTTGGCATACAGGGTCAGATTGCCTGTCACTGGTGTAGCAAAGTCATAGGCGATGGTGCAAGCACTGTCCTGATACCATCCGCCGAAG
>CALWON010000094.1 GCA_944383165.1 uncultured Oscillospiraceae bacterium | reverse complement strand
GTGTAAGACCTCGCAGATGCAGGCTGTGGTGGGCGAACCGAGAATCCCCCGGATTTATCCGTGGGGAGTGTCAAACAGATGGTAGGTATCAACTCTATTTTGATGGAGACGCAATCCGAATCTACTAAAAAATAATTTTATAGGACAACAGAAAGGGAGCCAATGTGGAATCTATTTTCCACATTGGCTCCCTTCTGTCTTTCTGCCCCAAGGTGCTCCTTGACAACTATTACAGATTCCGATATAATACAGTAAACGTAATAAAAGGGAGGGACGATGACACTGAAAGAGTATATCAAAGGTGGTGCGCTGACTGAAGCCACCTACCTGACACTGCTTGCCCTGTATACACCCAGACATGGGTATGAAATGATGAAATTCATCAAAGAGTGCACCCATGGCAGAGTGGTTTTGGGAGCGGGCACGTTATATGGAGCGGTTCATACCTTAGAAAAAAAGCAGCTCATTGCCCTTGTCAGCAGTGAAGCAGCAGACAAAAAAGTGTATCAGATTACAGAAGCAGGCAGACAGGTGGTAGAACAGGAGCTTTTGCGGCTGAAACAGATTCATGCGTTGGGTGTTCAAATTGTATATGGGGGAGAACAACATGAGTGATCAGAAAGTATCTATCAGATTTTTTGTGGATTTGGAACGGGAGGAGGCGTGGTTAAACAGGCAATCAGACAGGGGCTATATGCTGGTGAAAAAACGGTTTCTCTGCTATGAATTCCAGAAGTCAGATACAAAATACCGATACCATATTGACCCATGTGGATACCGGAAGGATTGGAAATCCTATGTATCATTTCTGGAGGAATGCCAGATGACTTTGGTTTCTCAATCTATGGGGTGCTGTTATTTCAAAAGCCGCAGTGAGGACAATGTTCAGGAACTGTATACCGATTGCCAGTCTCAGCGCAGTTACTACTGGAGAAGGGCGTGGCTTCTACTTCTATTTCTCTTGCTCAGTTTGAGTGTGATAGCCAGAGGGCGTGGACCTTACCTGTGCAATATCTCCATATCCATGACAACCAATACCATCATTGCTGTCCTGTGTTCTTTCAATTTGTTCAAATGTGCCCGGAAAATTGGTCAGTTGTCAAAGGAACTCTATGAGTAATCGGACAGACAGCCTTTTTTTGGCTGGTTGTCAAAGTATCAGACATATGCTATACTCAAACAAAATTGTTTGAAATCAGGGGGAGCGATTGCGTGAAGGAAAACATAGCCATTGCCATGAGTGGCGGTGTGGATAGTTCCGTTGCGGCATATCTGCTGCAACAACAGGGCTACCACGGAACAGGTGTGACCCTGCGGCTGTTTGATATGAAGGACCTGGCACCAGGGCAGGCAGAGCACTGCAAGGCGTTGCATGATTTATCGGATGCCAAAGTGGTGGCAGCCCATCTGGGGATGGAACATCACACTCTGGATGTGACAGAGGAGTTCCGCGCACAGGTGATGGATGAATTTATTCAAGCTTATGAGCAGGGAAAAACACCCAATCCCTGTGTGGTGTGTAACCGTACCATAAAATTTGGAAAAATGTTGGAACTGGTACAGGAACTGGGCTGTTCTCTGTTGGCAACGGGGCACTATGCCCAGTTGGAGCGGGATGCCAATGGGCGTATTCTATTGAAGCGGGCAAAGCATCCAGAGAAGGACCAGAGCTATGTGTTGTGGTCTCTCAGTCAGCAGCAATTTTCCCATGTGCGTCTGCCTCTGGGGGGGCTGTCCAAAGAGGAAATCCGCACCATAGCACAGGAACAGGGGTTAGTCAGTGCCAAAAAGCGGGACAGTCAAGATATTTGCTTTGTACCAGATGGGGACTATGTGTCATTTATCCGCCACAGAACCCAGAAAACCTATCCAGAAGGGCAGTTCTGTGACAGCAATGGAACGGTGTTGGGCACCCATCGAGGGATTATTGAATACACCGTGGGACAGCGGCGTGGACTGGGAGTCTCCTCCAATCAGGGCAGGCTGTATGTCAATCGCGTGGTGCCTGAGACCAATCAGGTGATTTTATCTGACAATGCAGCCCTCTTTCACAATGGGCTGACTGCCAATCAGCTCAACCTGATTCCAATGGACAAACTGGATGCTCCTTTGCGTGTCCAAGCCAAGGTGCGCTACCGCATGGAGCCACAGCCTGCCACCCTCATCCAGACAGGGGAGGACACGGCACAGGTGATTTTTGACAAGCCACAGAGAGCCATTACACCTGGTCAGTCGGTTGTGTTTTATGATGGGGATTATGTGGTGGGTGGAGCCACCATTTTGGAAGGAGCAGATGTATGAAAAAGGGGAAAAAGCGGCATCCACAGGGAAAAAAGAAGGATACAGCCTACCAGCAGGAGTCAGAGTTTTCCGCAGACGGCAAGCGCAAACGGATGAACCCAACCTCCAGAAATCTGCTTCTTTTGTGTCTCGTTCTGCTGGCAGTCTCCCAACTTCTGTTGGATGCGGAGTGGATACCGGAAATCACTGCCAATCTGGCAGCCGGTGTAAGCATTTTATTGATGATGTTGTCTATGTATCTTCAGTTCAAATCCACCAGTGATGGCAGTGACTCCACAAAGAACGGCAAACTGCGCTGAGGCATATCTTGAGAAAGGGGATATGCCCCAGACAGGGAGGTCAAAGAAATGAAGGCAAAAAAATGCCTGTTGGTGGTTCTTTGTGTTGTGGTGGCTTTGGCGATTGCTTTTCTGGTGTATGTGAATCAATATTACAGGGCAGATGAAACGGCTCTGTCTCTGGTCAAGGAAGGGTTTGTACACAGACAAGGCAACCTGACCATGTTAATACCAGAGGAGGACACAGATACCGGACTGTTGTTTTACCCGGGAGCCAAGGTGGAGACAGAGGCATATTTACCCCTGCTCAATCAGTTTCGGGAGGCAGGCTACCTATGTGTTCTCATAGAAATGCCATTCTACATGGCGATTTTTGACATAGATGCAGCGTTGGACGGAATAGAGGCATGTGAGGACATTGACCACTGGTTTTTAATGGGGCACTCCATGGGTGGAGCTATGGCGTCCCAATTTGCATCGGAACATCCAGACATATTGGAAGGGCTGGTGCTGTTGGGTGCCTATCCCTACAAGGAATTTGACCCCACTCTGGTGGTGTACGGCTCTTTGAATACCAGTGTGGCAGAAAAGCTGGATAAAACAGACCATGTGGTGTGTCTGGAGGGCGGAAACCATGCCCAGTTTGGAAACTATGGACTGCAAAAGGGCGATCCGGCAGGGGAAATTTCCAGACAGGAGCAGCAGGACAAAACAGTAGAGGCGGTATTGCCGTTTCTGGAATCCTGTCTGGCTCAGTCATAAGATGGGAAATGAAAAAAAATTCAGAAAAACAGTTGACAAAAGGGGAATGGTGTGGTACTATATACAACGCACTGAGCAATCAGTCGCTCCAACCCCCTCTGCGCGAGTGGTGGAATTGGTAGACTCGCTGGCTTCAGGTGCCAGTGCTCGCAAGGGCGTGCGGGTTCGACTCCCGCCTCGCGCACCAAATCAGAGTAAGTGT
>CALWON010000093.1 GCA_944383165.1 uncultured Oscillospiraceae bacterium | reverse complement strand
ACCGCCAATGCAGCCAACAGAATGGACAGACTGTAAGCAGAAGCGGTAAACATATAGAGAAACGTATAACCCAGACAGGGGGATGCAGCCAAAACAATGCCTACAAAACTGGACAGAGTGCGCCCCCTCAGTTCCAAAATGGTGACAACCACCACAGCGGCACAGGACAGCAACAGCATGGTTAGAAAGCCAATCAGGGCAGGCATTTGGGTAAATCCATTTAAAGATGAGGCATAGTGGAGAAACCACCGACCGGATACTGTCATCTGCTGGTAATCAAATACACGGCTTAACCCATCCGAGTTTGGGATGAGATTGGTAAACGCAAAAAGGTGAATGAGGTAGCCAGAAATGAAACAGGAAAAAAAGCTGACCCACTGAGTTGGGGATAGTGTATGTTTCAGTTTTTCCATTAACTGGTCTAGGGGCATGGAATGGTCTCCTTTCCAAAGAAAAATCAAATCAAGCTATTGTAGCATAAAATACCAGAAAAGTCACGCAGGAATGAGGAGATTGCTCTTTCCACAGCCCCTGTGGAAAGTCGAAAAGTGACAAAAAAAGGAAATTACTTCATCTATTTTTAAGAAATTCCCTCTTGCATCTTAAATTCTCTGTGTTATCCTAGAATCAGACAGAAATTGAGTAGAAGGGATGAGGGAATATGTATACCATTCTGATTTGTGATGATGACCAGGATATTGTATCTGCATTGGATATCTACCTGACCAGTGAGGGTTATCAGACAATCAAAGCTTACCATGGCAAAGAAGCCATTGAAAAGGTGCAGGAGCACAAGCCAGATTTGATTTTGATGGATATTATGATGCCAGAACTGGACGGCATTCGAGCAACGGCAAAGCTGCGGGAGGAGACCAATATCCCCATCATTCTCCTCACTGCCAAAAGTGAAGATACAGACAAAATTCTGGGGCTGAACATTGGAGCAGATGACTATATCACAAAACCATTCAATCCACTGGAAGTGGTGGCAAGGGTGAAAAGTCAACTGCGCCGCTATACTGCACTGGGTGGCATGGACAAGGAGCCAGGTCTGTTGACCGTAGGACCTATTTCTGTGGATGACAGTGCCAAACAGGTCACAGTGGATGGAGATCCTGTGGCACTGACCCCCATTGAGTACAACATCCTCAAGTTGCTGATGACCCATCCTGGGCAGGTGTTTTCCTCTGCACAGATTTATGAGCAGGTGTGGAATGACCCCGCCTATGGTTCTGAAAATACAGTGGCAGTACATATTCGCCATCTTCGTGAGAAAATTGAAATTAACCCAGCGGACCCCCGTTATTTGAAGGTAGTTTGGGGGCTTGGTTATAAAATGGAGAAAGGAGGGGTTTAAATGCACCGGTTGCAGGAGAGCCTCTCCCTGCGTTTTGCAGGCTGGATTTTGTTTCTCATTGCCCTGTTTACTTCTGTGTTTTATGGCTGTCAGACACTGATTGCCCTTCCCTATGTCAACCTAAATTCCATTGAGGATACAGATGCCTTTTATCTTCTCATCAAAGAGCACGAGGATAGACTGATTGAGTATACAAATTGTATGCTCAGTCTGGAACAGGAAGATTTGAGCTATGTAGAAAAACAGCGATACCAAAACCAGATGAACCGTATCCAGGAGGAGATGCAGCAGCAGAACACCAATTTCCGCTTTCGTCTTTTGAGTTGGGATGGCAGTCAGGTTGTACTGGAAAATGTAGGGGAAGGCATTGAGGAACAGGTACAGACCCTCTTTTATGCAACCTTTGAACAGAGAGACAGTGCTCTGGTTCAGGAATCCTATGAAATTTCGGCTGATGAAGTCTACGCTGTTGAACTGGAGCCAGCCATGGCGTTTTCCGACAAAAGCAACCTGACACAGGAAGGTCTGGTGTTGTGTTATGGTGTGGTCAAACCGGAATGGATGACAGCCACTGATGATTTTTCTGACTTGCAACAGGTTTTTGAAAGCTGTCAGCACCAGTTTACTGGATATGTTGTGGCATCTCTTGGGACACTGGGGATTGCACTGCTTTTGTTGGTCTATCTTTTATGGGGAGCAGGCTATCAGCCAGATAACAACAGGACATTGGTGGCAAGTTGGCAGGACAGAGTGTTTCTGGAGTTCTGGTTGCTGCTACTGTTTGTTTTAAGCATTTGTATTGTCAGTATCATGCTGGAATATGAGGGGGTGGTATGGCAGATGATTTCCTATATGCAACGAGGGATTTTAACTGGTATTTGCCTTGGTACAGGGGCATTGGTTACAGGATGGGGGTATTTTGTGGCACTCTTTTTACGGACCGTGGCGGTACGCTGTAAAACAAAAACATTGGTGCAATACTCTCTCATTGGACGTGTGATTCGATGGATTTATCGTCTCATACGGGATTTCTTTTTGGGATTGCCCCTGATTTGGAAGGTAATATTGGGGTTTTGTGGATATGTTGCCTGTGTGTTTATGGTAGATTATCTGTACCCACTGACAGAATATGCCCCTGTGCCGGGACTCTGTCTCAATTTGGTGGTGATGTTGCTGCTGTGTCGCTGGGCATATGGATTTTGGAAGGTGCGCAGAGGGGCAGAGATTATTGCAGCAGGTAACTTAAACCATCGTATTGAAACAGAGCGGCTTCCTGCTGATTTGAAGCGGCATGGGGAGATTCTCAACAACATTTCCAATGGTCTCACCTGTGCGATGGATGAAAAAATGAAAAGTGAACGATTTAAAGCGGAGTTGATTACCAATGTATCCCATGACCTGAAAACACCGCTGACTTCCATCATCAACTATGTGAATTTATTGAAAACCACAGAGCAAACTGACCCCAAAGCCTTAGAATATATTGAGGTACTGGAGCGGAAATCTCAGCGGTTACGCAAACTGACCGAAGATTTGGTGGAGGCTTCCAAGGCATCCACTGGTGTGCTGAAGGTCAACCGGGAACGGATTGGCATGGGGCAGCTGCTGGACCAGGCGTTGGGGGAATATGAGGAGAAGCTACAGGCAAAACAGCTACAGGTGGTCTGTACTTTGCCAGAAGGGGAAAGCTATGTCTATGCAGATGGCAGACATCTATGGCGTGTGATTGACAACCTTTTGGGGAACTGTTCCAAGTATGCTTTAGAAGGGACACGGGTGTACATTGAAGTGGAGCGTGCACAGGGGAGTGTCTCTCTTTCCATCAAAAATATTTCCAGGGAACCATTGAATATTCCACCGGAACGGCTCATGGAGCGGTTTGTACGGGGAGAAGAATCTCGTACAACAGAAGGCTCCGGCTTAGGGCTGTCTATTGCAAAAAATTTGACGGAATTGCAGGGTGGAACCTTCCAACTTGTAGTGGATGGTGACTTGTTCAAAGCCATTGTCACAGTCCCACAAGCCACCTAACCTACTTTTTCTTGAAAAAGAAAAAGTAGGCAAAAAGACTTCCTTTTTCTTTTAAGAAAAAGGAAGCAAAAAGAACTTTGGGAGTCGCCATCACCGACATCATTCAATGGAACAGAGTTGAGGTTTCCAAGGACATTAGGTGGAAAAGTGGCAGAGACAAACAACAAAGGAAACATTGCCTCAGAGCTCTCCTACTTTTTCTTGAAAGAAAAAGTAGGCAAAAAGAACTTCAGGAGTCGCCATCACCGACATCATTCAATGGAACAGAGTTGAGGTTTCCAAGAACATTAGGTGGAAAAGTGGCAGAGACAAACAACAAAGGAAACGTCGCCTCAGAGCTCTCTTGAAATTTTCTTTGCC
>CALWON010000092.1 GCA_944383165.1 uncultured Oscillospiraceae bacterium | reverse complement strand
AGGAACTGGTGACGCTTTAATTTTTCCAACATAATGTGATTCCTCTCAAAGCGATTACTTCATCATTGTTTTCGCCAATCTTCTATCACTTCTTTTAAAATTTCATCCATGGAAATCTCAGGCTCCCAACCTGTGTGCTGGGTCAATTTTCTATGGTCACAACAAATCACAGGTGTATCACTGGGGCGCATTTTTGCAGCATCCTGTTCTACAGGAATCTGACACCGTGCCAAATTACACAATTGATCCAAAATTTCCTGCGCACTATAGGTCACACCAGAACCTACATTGTAGACTTCTCCAGCATATCCCTTTTCTGCAATGAGACGATAGGCACGCACCACATCTTTCACATGGGTAAAATCCCGTTTGGCTGTCAGATTTCCTACTTTCAAGCAACTTTGTTCCCCACGCTCCACTGCCACAATACCAGAGGCAAAATCAGGGATAAGAAACCCCTTCCCCTGTCCTGCTCCCGCATGATTGAAGGAACGGGTCATAGAAATATTTAGCTCATGTGCCCTGACATAGACCTGTGCCATTTCCTCTTGCGCCTTTTTTGACACTGCATAGGGAGTTTGAGGCTTTGTAACCAATGTCTCAGATACCAGTTTCCCAGCCTCACCCAAATTTCCATACTGGTCAGAGGAGCCAACCAATACCATACGGCAGTCTGGTTTCTTCTGTCGAACTGCTTCCATCAGGTTGATGGCAGCCACCACATTTAATTCCACTGTTTTTTGTGGAATACTCCAGGACTTTGCCACATTTGCCTGTCCAGCCAGATGAAAAATCACATCTGGCTGTAACTGTAAAATGACATCGTTCACAGCATCCTGATTCAGTAAATCTGTCACAACAACACCCTCACCGGTCTGGATATCCAGACCGGTGACAGTATAACCATTATGTTCCAGTTCCTGACGTAAATAGTGACCCACAAAGCCCTGACTGCCTGTAATCAGAGCTTTTTTCATCCCTGCATCGCCGCCTTTTCCTTCTTGGCGAGCTGCAAATCATGCTCTGCCATAATGGCACACAGCTGCTCATAGCTGGTGGTCTGAGGATTCCAACCCAGTACTGTCTTCGCCTTCGTAGGATCTCCCCACAGATTATCCACATCGGTAGGACGGAACCAAGCCTCATTGACCTCTACCAGTACCTTACCAGTTGCCTTATCAATGCCTTTTTCCTCAATGCCAGTTCCCTGCCACTCCAGCTCAATGCCATTATTGGCAAAGGCAAGGGTGGTAAACTCACGGACCGTGTGTTGTACACCGGTGGCAATGACAAAATCCTCAGGAGTGTCGTGTTGAAGCATTAACCACATACACTCCACATAGTCCTTAGCATAACCCCAGTCACGTTTACTGTCCAGATTACCCAATTGCAGTTTTTCCTGTAAACCACAGGCGATACGACCAGCGGCACGGGTGATTTTGCGGGTTACAAAATTCTCACCACGGCGCTCAGACTCATGGTTGAACAAAATGCCATTGACCGCAAACATGCCGTAAGCTTCACGGTACTCCTTCACCATCCAGAATCCGTATTGCTTCGCAATGGCATAGGGGCTGTATGGGTGGAATGGGGTGGTCTCACGCTGTGGCACTTCTTCTACTTTACCGTACAGCTCGGAGGTGGAAGCCTGATAAAAACGACAGGTCTTTTCCATCCCCAAAATACGAATTGCTTCCAGCATACGCAGTACACCCAGAGCATCCACATCACCAGAATATTCAGGTACATCAAAACTCACCTGTACATGGCTCTGGGCAGCTAGGTTGTAAACCTCATCAGGGCGAACCATGTTCATAATACGAATAATGCTGCTGGAATCACTCAGATCCCCATCGTGAAGGGTAATTTTATCCAAAATATGTGAAATACGATCCACGTTCGGCAGAGAGGCACGGCGTGTCATGCCATGAACCTCATATCCCTTCTCCAGCAGCAACTCTGCCAGATAGGAACCGTCCTGTCCAGTAATACCAGTGATTAGTGCTTTTTTCATAGATCATTCTCCTTCTTATGTGTACTGTTCCAAATTACAGATATTTGGTCTGGTTGCAAATTCTCAGATTTTCCAGAACTTTCTTAATGTCCCCAGCACTGTCCTTGTCGCAAATCAGCAGAGCATCCTCTGTATCCACTACAATCACATCCTGCAGACCAACGGTAGCAATGAGTTTTTCCCCACCTTGGATAATGGAATTTTTGGTATTGACTGTCACCACATGACCATCCACCACATTTCCAAACTCATTGCTTGCCTTAATTCTGCCCACTGCCAGCCAGGAACCTACATCATCCCAGCCAAATGCACCAGTCAGAATATAGATATTCTTTGCTTTTTCCATAATCCCATAGTCAATGGATTCGGACTGAAACTCATAAAACTCCTTCTCCAGAACTGTCTCCTGCTGCTCTGTTCCAATGGCAGCCTGAATCCGCTGCAGACCCTCAAAAGTATCGGGCAAATAGGTCTTGATATTATTCAAAATGGTGGACACCTTCCAGATGAACATACCACTATTCCACAGATACTGCTCAGAAACCACATAGGTCTTTGCGGTTTCCAAATTGGGCTTTTCCACAAATCGCTCCACTGCAAATGCCCGTCCCAGTGTTTTATCTGGCATGAACTTAATATAGCCATAACCAGTCTCAGGTGTATCTGGTGTAATTCCCAATGTCACCAGATTTTCTCCCTGTTCCGCTACCTCACAGGCATCCGACAACGTATTGACAAAAATAGAAGTATACTTGATCAGATGGTCTGAAGGTAACACCATCATGATGGCATCTCCATATTTTTTCTGCATATGGACTGCACCCAAACCAATGCAGGGAGCTGTATTTTTCCCCACTGGCTCACAGAGAATATTCTCTTCTGGAATCTCCGGCAGCTGCTGCTGTACCAATGCTTTATAGTCCCGATTCGTGGCGATATAGATGTCCTCCATATTGACCAATGGTAAAATCCGTTCTACCGTCAACTGAATCATAGTCTTTCCATCATCAGTCAGAGACAGAAATTGTTTGGGCAAATTCTTCCTGCTTTTTGGCCAAAACCGCTCCCCACGTCCACCTGCCATAATCAGCGCTGTTTTTTTCATAACTGAACTCCATCCTTTCCGCTATACTCTGGATAACAGAACCCTGCAAGCTCCATGTATTTCATACTCCCCCAATGCAGCCGGCATAAAATAAGACTGCCCACATGGAATTGGGTAGCTTTTTCCATTGCATATGATTGTACCATCTCCATCCACACAAAGCAAGTGATGAAAAGATTTTCCATTGCAACAGAGTGTAATTTTATCTCTTATATCAATACCATAGGCTCGAAAATATTTACAGGAGAACATTTCATCCATAGTAAACCCTTCAAATGTAACACTGCTATTGGCTTTACATTCCTCGGGTAAAATAGGAGAGTAGTCCATTACTGCTGCTGCCCGCTCCAAGTGAAGCTGACGTGGTTTGCCATCTGCCCCCTTTCTCTGGTAGTCATATACACGGAATGTGGTGTTGGAATTCTGTTGAATTTCCGCAATCACAATTCCTGCACCAATGGCATGGATGGTACCAGGCAAAATATAAAATACATCCCCAGGAGAAACTGGTACACGGTTGAGCACCTGACAGATGGTACCATCTTCTGCTCGTCTGAGCAGTTCTTCCTCTGTAATTCGCTCAGAAAACCCAAAATAGATGCTGGCTTGTGGTTCACAGTCTACAATATACCACATCTCTGCCTTTCCATGTTCCCCTAGCTCTAAAAGGGCAGTATCATCAGAGGGGTGTACTTGAATGGAAAGATCCTTTTTGGCATCAATCAGCTTTACCAAAATAGGAAAATCTCCTTTAGGGCAATTTCTACCCCAAAACCCAGTCCGATCCAAGATCCCTAGCTCCTGAATAGACTTTCCTTTCCACTCACCCTCTGCCACTGTACATTGACCATCTGGATGACAGGA
>CALWON010000091.1 GCA_944383165.1 uncultured Oscillospiraceae bacterium | reverse complement strand
TCCAGATGGTTCACAAGGGCATGGAGTACATCTTCCTCATGGTTTGTGATAATATAGGCAACTTTGGCATTATCAAGCCCATAGAGCACAGTATCTGTCACATAGGCAGAAACCACCTGAGCAATCACACCATAGAGGGCGGTGTTGATTTCACGAAATGCCACAGCCACCAACAAAATGACCGCCAAATCAATCACCAACAGCAGTTTTCCCATAGGTGCCCACGGGAGTTTTAATTTGACCAGACGGGCAATTAGGTCTGTACCGCCAGTGGTGGCTCCCTTCACAAAAATAATGCCCAAAGATAACCCCATGAGAGCACCACCACAGATGGTGGCTAACATTTCATCCATAGGCTCAAAGGGAATGATGGCAATCACATCCACTGCAATGGAGGATACCACCATAGCATACAGGGAACTGACCAGAAGATGACCACCAATATATTTCCAGCCCAAAATGAACAAGGGAATATTGATGATTAACACAAAAGTACCAACTGGAATGATGGGAAGATAGGCATTGACCACCTGTCCTACACCAGTGATACCACCAAATCCAATATGGTTGGGGACATAAAACCAGTCAAAAGCCAGAGCGTACAGGAGAGAAGCAATGGTAATCCAAATGTACATAGATACCTGCTTTTGTAAATTTGATTTCATAGACTGCATCATAACCTCCTTCCGATAAAACGGAGGGGCATAAGCCCCAAAACTTAGGAATCTAACAGAGACAATTGCTCTGTTCCATTGTCCTCATCCCGCAGAAGAGCACCAGCAATGGGCAGATTGTGGGCATAGTAACGGGCAGTACGAACAATGGGGGTTTCACTGCGTGGGAGTACCTTGACAACGGTACGTCTGGGTTTCAACACCATAATGGCAACCCCCTGTGTAGTACGGGTGGTTTTGGTGGAGAGGGCTGCGGTATGAAAAATCAGGCAGCGGCTGTCACTGGAGTATACCGCCATTTCAGTGTCCTCTTTGAGAAGATAGGCTGTCACCAGAGGGGATTTATCACAATAGGCACCTGTCAGTTTTTTGCGCCGTGTTTGGGTCTGGTAGGAGGTCAGGTCTACACGGGCACACTTTCCATTTTCAAAGAAAAACAGCAGATTTCCGGTATAATCTCCTGCAATACATGCCCATACCACCTTTTCGTCTGGCTCCATGGAAAGTTTTGTGGGGAGATAGTCGCCTAAGACGCTGGCTTTGCTGTCATCAAAGTCAGACATACGGGTTTTATAGCACTGGTGATGGTCTGTAAATACCAGCAGTTCATCCCGATTGGTTCCTTCCCAATAAAGAAATGCCCCATCTCCCTCCTTATACTTCTGTTCACTTGCCATGCGCAGAGACTGAGGCGTAATTTTCTTAAAATAGCCCTCTTGGGAGAGGAACAGATGGACAGGATAATCTGGAATGTCCTCATCTGGGGAGGCTGCTTCTTCTTTTTTGTGGTCATAAACAATATCGGTGCGGCGGGGAACCGCATACTTTTTTTTGACTTCGGTTAACTCTTTGATGATAATTTTACGAATCTTTTTTGGGTCATTGGCGATAGCCCCCAGTTCTTCAATCTCGTTCTGAAGAGTGTCTATCTCCTGTGTCCGCTTTAAAATATACTCCCGATTGATATTACGCAGACGAATGTCTGCCACATAGTTGGCTTGCATCTCATCAATGTCAAAGCCGGTCATCAGATTGGGGATAACCTGGTCATCCTCCTCAGTATCACGAATGATTTGAATGGCTCGGTCAATATCCAACAGAATTTTTTGTAAACCAAGGAGCAGATGCAGTTTTTCCTGCTTTTTCTTTTGATTGAAACACACTCTGCGGCGAACAGAGGCAGAACGCCAGTCGGTCCACTCCTTTAAAATTTCTCCAATCCCCATCACTTTTGGCATACCACCAATGAGGATGTTAAAGTTGCAGGATTGAGAGTCCATGAGAGGGGTCATGCGAAAGAGTTTTGCCATGAGCTTATCAGGGTCGGTTCCCCGTTTCAGGTCGATGGTCAATTTCAGACCGGTCAAGTCTGTCTCATCACGCATATCTGCAATTTCTTTGATTTTCCCCAGTTTGACCAGCTCTGCCACCTTGTCCATAATGGCTTCTGAAGTGGTGGAGTAGGGGATTTCGTATACCTCAATGAGATTTTCTTCTCTCACATACCGCCATTTGGCACGCACCTTAAAAGAGCCACGACCCGTTCGATAGATGTCACGCAGGGTGTTTGCATCATAGAGCAGTTCACCGCCTGTGGGCAGATCGGGAGCCAACAGAGTGGAAAGCAAGTCATGGTTTTCATCTTTCAGATAGGCAATGGTGGTATCACATACTTCTCCAAGATTGAATCCACACAGATTGCTTGCCATGCCAACCGCAATGCCCTGATTGGCAGAGACCAGCACATTGGGGAATGTAGTGGGCAGGAGAGAGGGTTCCTTTAATTTACCGTCATAGTTGTCCACAAAGTCCACCGTATCTTGGTCGATATCCCGGAACAGCTCTGCACAGATGGGGTTCAGACGCACTTCTGTGTAACGGCTGGCAGCCCATGCCATATCACGGGAGTACACCTTACCAAAGTTTCCCTTGGAGTCTACCAGAGGATGGAGCAGTGCGCCATACCCTCGGGAGAGACGAACCATAGTGTCATAGATGGCAGCATCTCCGTGGGGATTGAGCTTCATGGTGGCTCCTACCACATTGGCACTTTTGGTACGGGGCTTTGTGAGCAGCCCCATATCATACATGGTATACAACAATTTTCGATGGGAGGGTTTAAAACCATCAATTTCTGGAATGGCACGGGAGACAATCACCGACATGGCATAGGGCATGTAGTTGAGTTCTAGTGTCTCAGTAATGGGTTGTTCCAACACTTCAGCATGGAGCCCCATTACATTGGAATTGACCACCTTTGAGGATGATCCATTGGGTTGTTTCTTTTTTGCCATAGGAATCCGTCCTTTTGAAAAGATTAGGAGATGTCTGCCAGCTCCAGAAATTTATAGCCGTTGTCTGCAATGTGATTTTTTCTGCCTTGCAGGTCGTCGCCCAGCAGTAAGTCAAAGAAATAGGCAGTTTTCTCCACATCTTCTGGCATGACTTTAATGAGGCGGCGTGTCTCTGGGTTCATAGTGGTCAGCCACATCATATCGGGCTCGTTTTCACCCAGACCTTTAGAGCGTTGAATATCGAATTTTTTGCCAGACAGAGTGGCTGAAATTTCATTTTTCTCTTTATCAGAGTAGGCAAACCATGTTTTGTCTTTATAGGTAATTTCATAGAGGGGAGATTCTGCAATATACACATAACCCTGTTCAATAAGAGTAGGGGTTAAACGGTAGAGCATGGTGAGAATCAGGGTGCGAATTTGGAATCCGTCTACATCTGCATCAGTACAGATGACAATTTTGTTCCAGCGTAAATTTTCCAGCTCAAAGGCGGACAGATCTTTCACATGCTTGTCTTTCACCTCTACCCCACAGCCCAACACCTTGAGTAAATCGGTGATGATTTCACTTTTGAAAATCTTTCCATAATCTGCTTTTAAGCAGTTGAGAATTTTACCACGCACTGGCATAATACCCTGATACTCTGCATCTCTGGACAGCTTTACAGCTCCCATAGCGGAGTCGCCCTCTACAATATACAACTCACGTTTGTTCACGTCTTTGGTGCGGCAGTCCACAAATTTCTGGACACGGTTGGAAATATCCACACTGCCGGACAGTTTTTTCTTGATGTTTAGTCTGGTGCGCTCCGCAGTTTCACGGGAACGCTTGTTAATCAGAATTTGTTCTGCAATTTTCTGGGCATCAAAGGGGTTTTCTATAAAGTATACCTCAAGTTGCTCTCGTAAAAACTCAGTCATTGCATCTTGAATAAATTTATTGTTGATGGCCTTTTTTGTCTGGTTTTCGTAAGAGGTCTGAGTCGAAAAATTGTTTGATACAAAAATCAGAGCATCCTGCACATCATTAAAAGTAATTTTTGATTCATTTTTCTGATATTTGC
>CALWON010000090.1 GCA_944383165.1 uncultured Oscillospiraceae bacterium | reverse complement strand
TCGTTCCTCCCTGTAGTATTTTTGTTATGATACCAGAATGAAGTGGTATACTCTTCATTGCTCTGAAATCGCCTCTCTTAACTACTTCCACCTGATGAATAAACCATTCAATAGAATGTAAGAACTGATCATCTGTCTCCAATTCCATCTTACTCTCATCAGAAGATGTACGAAGAATTAAGGTAGGCTTTACTCCCTCACCAGCAGTAAAAATACGGGGTGCAATCAATGTCGCTTTGGATCCCCACACCTCCAACTGACATTGGTAGGCATTGTCCATACCAAAAGAAATCTGTGCTACTTCACCTGTATCATTCTCCAACACTGCACTGCCATACAAATCAACCTCAAATTCTTTAGGCTGAACCAGTTTGGAGTATACCACTTTTGTGGTATCTCCCAATAGTTCCAGAGCCAGCCGAACGGGATAGCCGCCACAGTCCAGCAATGCGCCACCACCCAGTTCTTTGTGATAGCGGAAATCTCCCTGCCCACGCATGGGAAAACCAAATGACATGCGATAGAGGCGAATTTCTCCCAAAGAACCATCCGCAATCATTTCTTTGATTTTAGCAAGCTGACTATGATAGAGGAACATATAATTTTCATGAACTGCCAGCCCCTTTTCCTCTGCCAGTTTCAAAAGCCGCTCGGTATCATCTAAGTTTGTAGTAAAAGGTTTTTCCATCAAAAGATGCTTGCCAGCTTCCAACACTTTTTTCCCCCATTCAAAATGCAAGGCAGGAGGCAATGGCACATAGACAGCATCAATACTATCATCTTCCAACAATGCATCATAAGAGGGATAAATGAAACCACCATAGGTATCCTGAAATTTTTTTGCTTTTTCTGGTGTGCGGGATGCAACACCCACATAGGCAATATCAGAACATTGACGCAATGCAGGCAAAAAACGGCGATAGGCAATATCTGCTGTACCCAAAATTCCCAGTCTCATCTTAATCATACCTCCAATAGGGAAAGTAAGTTTCTCAGCTGGATGTTCAATGTGTTATTGACCTGAACAAGCTCATTTAATGTGTAATAATCCACCCAAAAATACCCATTTGGTAACTGTGGCACCTCATTGGGTTTGACTTTCATCAAAACATTCCTATTTTGTTCATGATAGAAACGTCCACCTTCCTCAGAGAGCAGATGATCAAACAAAATACCTTTTCCCTTTGAAAGACGTTCAAAGAAAAAGTGATCCACCAATGTCTCATGATGGTCTGGCAAAGGAATTGCCTCCTGCTGCACAGTGGGTCCAAGCTCCATCCCATCAAAACAACCCAGTTCTGGTGTTGCCCGCACAAGGAAGTTCAAGACTCCATCTTTCTCCCCACAGATCAACCCAAAGGTTGCAATCCCCATTGCCTCAAAGAGGGGCTGAGTCCATTGCTTAACTTCCCTTCCCTCCATGGCAATATCACAAAAAATCACCTGATAGGGATATGGATTCTGACATGCAATTTTATCATCTTCCATTACCCATCCTTCTAACTGATGTAATGGAATCAATGTTTCTATCTCATCTTCAAACATTTTATAATCATTGATATACTGATACAATTCAGGCAGGCTATTTCTGGAAGACTGTTCAAAAACAGAACGATAAAGGGAGATATCCGAAAAAAGTTGTTTTAATTCCTCCTTCTGCTCTTGAGTGAATCTTAATTTACAGTAGGGAATACAGGATAACACAGTACGGGTATCCATATTGACTAGATTATCAATACGCATCAACTGCTTAATCTGTTTCAGGGTCATCCACTTATGGGATGGTAAAATAGGAATTTCTTCCTCCACCCGAATAAGAATGTTGCGGTTTCTTTTTTTATAAAAACGGGAGGACTGCTCCGATTGGATTTGGTCAACCACAACTTCATACTGAGATGCCTGTTCAAAATATTCCAGATACGGTGGTCTGCTCCCACCATGCTTTTGCGTAAAATTACTTTTGGTTGCCTGAATGGTGGGAGAAATCTGAATTTTGTTGATATTTCCAGGCTCAATCTTCGCCTGCATCAAAAAATGCATTACTCCATTGATTTCCTGACAAATAATACCTAAAAAGCCAATTTCCTGTTGCAGAATTACAGGTTGCCGAACTACTGCACCACTCTTTGATTTTTTTTCAAAACCAGTAATAGAGAAAAAGCTATTATTTTTGTTGTGTATGGTTCCCTGCTGCTCATCATAAAACCAAAAGGGACTTGCTGACAGAGTACTCTTTTGAATCTCAACCACAACAGTCTGATTTCTGGTATCAACCCAGTCCAGAATTTCCTCTATGTGGTGAAGTGCCCCCTCCGTTTGTCCCCAGCTTTTTGCAATGGAGTATAGTGTATTTTGTTCCATACTGTTATCTCCTCACCAATCCACTACCAACCTATCATTTATATCAAATCTATATCATTACATCCAATTTGGTGGTATTCAAATCCCAATTCCTGCAACATCTGGGCATTGTATTGATTTCGTCCATCAAAAATCACTGGAGACTTCATTCTAGTTTTCATCTCGTCAAAATCAGGGCTGCGGAACTCTTTCCACTCTGTCACCAAAATCATAGCATTTGCATCACAGAGAGCTGTATACTTACTGGTCTCATAAGAAATTCCTTCTACATCAGCGAGTGCATATTTTGCTGTCTCTGTGGCTTTGGGGTCAAACGCCTTGATGGTGGCTCCTCGCTTGGTAAGTTCACGGACAATAACCAGAGAAGCAGCTTCTCTCATATCATCTGTCTCAGGCTTAAAGGCAAGCCCCCACAGAGCAAAAACTTTCCCCGTCAAATCCTCCCCATACTTCTGGAGAATTTTCTGTACCAATACACGCTTCTGATCATAGTTGACTGCCTCAACACTTTTTAGAATACGGGCATCGTAACCATAATCCACCGCTGTTTTCATCAACGCCTGTACATCTTTCGGGAAGCAACTGCCACCATAGCCACAGCCGGCATAGAGGAAACTATATCCAATCCGGCTATCACTCCCCATCCCCTTACGAACCTGATTGATATTTGCTCCCACACGCTCACAAATATTTGCCATCTCATTCATAAAGGAAATTCTGGTTGCCAGCATGGCATTGGAGGCATACTTAGTCATTTCTGCACTGCGAACATCCATGACAATAAAGCGGTCACGGTTACGGATAAAGGGGTCATACAGTTCACGCATGACCTTCTCTGCCTGCTGGTTGGGCACACCAATCACAATACGGTCAGGGCTCATGCAGTCTTTGACTGCACAGCCCTCTTTCAGAAATTCTGGGTTAGATACCACCTGAAATTTATAGTCTGCCCCTCTCTGGTTCAGTTGCTCCTGAATCACTTCTGCTACTCTGTCAGCAGTTCCCACCGGTACGGTGGATTTATCTACTACTACCATATCCCGTACCATGTACTGACCAATTTCCTTTGCCACAGCCAGTACATATTGCAAATCTGCACTGCCATCCTCATCCATAGGAGTACCCACAGCGATAAAACACAGGGAGGTTTCCTGCAATGCCTCCCGGATTTCTGTGGTAAAATGTAGATTCTCCTGTTGGTAGTTATCTTTCACCAGTTCCGTCAAGCCCGGCTCATAGATGGGAATGATTCCCTCTTTCAGTGCATCAATCTTTTTCTGGTCTGTATCCACACAGTAAACTGTGTTGCCCATTTCGGCAAAACAAGTACCCGTTACCAGACCAACATAACCGGTGCCAATGATGGATAGTTTCATAAAATTCGTATCTTCCTTCTATCACTTATTTTTTTCAATCTGCTGTTTCGCATATCGAATTACCTTTGCCAGTGCTTCCGCATTTCCCATCTCTACAAAGAAAATATCTTGATGGTTCTCCTCAAATAGCTCATGGTTGGCTGCATTTTCCCCCAATATTACGGGTTTATTCATTGCTCTGTAAATGTATGTTTTCCCTGCAATGCATCTTTTTGCCTTCATAATATCCCCACTGAAGTGCCCCCCCAGACACAAATCAGCATAGGCAATATGTTCTGCTAATTCATTCTGACTGAGCCATGGATGATAAT
>CALWON010000089.1 GCA_944383165.1 uncultured Oscillospiraceae bacterium | reverse complement strand
CTGGCATACTGGGTGGCACAGGAGCCAAGTCCATTCAGTCCTAGAGAATATTCATAATTTGCCCCATCATTGTTGTACTTGCCGCCGGCGTACAGTTCACAGAATACCAGTTCCCAGTTGTATTTCTGCTCTTTTTCGTTCCAGTCCACTGGGCAGCCACGTCCCTGGTCCTCCACCTGAATGGAGTGGTCTAAGAAACGGGTGACAGTAATTAAATTGCCGTGTCCCTCTTTTGCCTCGTCAATGGCATTGGACATAATTTCAAATACGGCATGGGCGCAGCCCTCCAAACCGTCAGAACCAAAAATGACACCGGGGCGTTTGCGGACTCGATCCGCACCCTTCAGTGCCGAAATAGAAGTATTGCCATAGCTGGCTTTTTTCATAGTGCTTCCTTCCTAACCATATAAAATCACATCATACCATTTAATCATACACATGTTCACTAGAAAAGTCAAGAAATCCCGCTCAACTGGGGATTGACAAGTAGGAATGACAGAGTTACAATTCTATCATACCCCACCCCTGGGGGGTGGTTTGGGAGAACGGATGGTGATAAAATGAAACAAAAATTTCAGGTAACAGGGATGACGTGTGCAGCCTGTTCTGCCTATGTAGAGAAATCTGTGAAAGGACTAGATGGGGTACAATCGGTAGAAGTCAGTCTGATGACCCAGTCTATGCAGGTCTCTTATGATGAAAGTGTGCTCACACCAGAGCAAATTATACATGCGGTCAAAGCAGGGGGTTATGGTGCCAGTGTATGGGGAGAGACTTCAACCCCTTCCCCAAAGCAGCAGGCAGAGGAGAACATCAAAGGGATGAAAGTGCGGTTGATTGCCTCATTGCTTTTTCTTATCCCTCTTTTTTACATTGCAATGGGGCATATGATGGGGCTTCCCATTCCCAGTTGGCTTTCTGGCTTAGAAAATAGTATCACATTTGGATTCACACAGTTTTTACTCACACTGCCCATTCTCTATCTAAACCGTACCTATTATCAAGTTGGTATAAGGACTTTGCTCCACGGTTCCCCTAATATGGATTCCCTCATTGCAGTGGGTTCTGGTGCGGCAGTGATTTATGGTGTATTTGCCATTTATCAAATGGGTTATGGGTTGGGTCATGGAAATTTGGAGCTGGTGGCACAGTACCACATGGATTTATATTTTGAATCTGCTGGTATGATTTTAACCCTCATCACACTGGGCAAATTTTTGGAAACCCGTTCCAAAGGAAAAACCAGTGAGGCAATTACTCGCCTCATGGATTTATCCCCAAAAACGGCTACTGTGGTGCGAAATGGACAGGAGGAACAGATTCCAGTTGAGCAGGTGCAAAAGGGTGATTTGATACGGATTCGCCCAGGGGATGCCATTCCAGTGGATGGAGTGATCACAGAAGGAGCTTCTGTGATCGATGAATCTGCACTGACGGGGGAATCTGTCCCAGTAGAGAAAATGGTAGGGGACACAATATCTGCTGCTACCATCAATCAATCAGGGTCTTTTTTGATGGAAGCCACCCGTGTGGGAGAGGACACCACCCTTGCACAGATGATTCGGCTGGTAGAGGAGGCAGCCGCTTCCAAAGCACCCATTGCAAAACTGGCAGATAAAGTGGCTGGGGTGTTTGTACCAGTGGTCATGTCCATTGCATTGATAACCGCTCTGTTATGGTTCTTTTTGGGAGGGCATGACATCACAAAAGCACTGACTGCCGGAGTGGCAGTATTGGTGATTTCCTGTCCCTGTGCGCTGGGGCTTGCCACTCCAGTTGCCATTTTGGTGGGAACAGGCAAAGGGGCAGAACATGGAATTTTAATTAAATCCGCAGAAGCACTGGAGACACTGGGAAAAGTAAATACCGTTGTGCTGGATAAGACCGGCACACTGACTGAGGGAAAACCAGTTGTGACAGATATTCTAGTGGATGAAGATATGGATGAGGAAGGGCTGTTGATTTTGGCAGCTTGTCTGGAACAACCCTCCCAACATCCTTTAGCAAAGACCATTGTACAACTTGCAAAGGAAAAACAGCTTCCCATTGCCCAGGTTTCACAGTTTGAAGCTGTACACGGTAGAGGTGTAAAAGCATATCTAAACACAAAACCGTTTTTTGGTGGCAATCAGGCAATGATGGAAGAACTGGGTGTGGTATGTGAGAACTTTACAGAACGGGCACAATCTCTGGCACAACAGGGAAAAACCCCCCTGTTTTTTGCAGACCAGAAAAAGGTTTTGGGATTGATTGCCCTTGCAGACCGACCAAAGCCAACAAGCACACAGGCGGTACAGGCATTCCACAAACTGGGCTTACAGGTGGTGATGCTGACAGGAGACAGACAGGAGACAGCACAGACTATTGGGACAGAACTGGGTGTGGATCAAATTGTGTCTCAGGTATTACCTCATGAAAAAGCGCAAAAAGTGGCAGAACTGCAACAACAGGGGAAGCGTGTGGCAATGATAGGAGATGGCATCAATGATGCGCCAGCACTGATGGGAGCAGATGTAGGACTTGCCATTGGAGCGGGTACAGATATTGCCATAGAAAGTGCGGACCTTGTGTTGATGAAATCAGATTTGATGGATGCAGTGACCGCAGTGGAATTATCTAGAGCAACAATCCGCAACATTAAGGAAAATCTCTTTTGGGCATTTTTCTACAATGCACTGGGAATACCACTGGCAGCAGGACTGTTATATGCACTGAATTGGACAGAGTTTATGCTCAATCCTATGTTCGCAGCGGCAGCTATGAGCTTAAGTTCTGTATGTGTAGTGTCCAATGCCCTGCGTCTGCGGTGGTTTCATAGTAAATTTTCTGAAGCAAATCCAGTTCAACAGAACAATCCAATGGAAGAAACAAAAAAAGGAGACGATGGAATCATGGAAAAGAAACTGAGCATTGAAGGAATGATGTGTATGCACTGTGTTGCTCATGTGGAAAAAGCATTACAGGCAGTGGCAGGAGTGCAAACAGTAAAGGTGGATTTGGAGGGTAAGTGTGCTACTGTTCAGGCAGATGCAACAGTGGATGTACAGGCTCTTTCTGATGCAGTGACACAGGCAGGATATCAGGTGGTGAATGTAGAATGATGGCAGACCATGAGCAAGTAAAGCAGTTGCTCAAAACTGCCAGAGGGCAGATTGATGGGATTCTAAACATGGTAGAACAGGACCGCTATTGTATGGATGTATCCAATCAAATTCTGGCAGCCCAGTCTATTCTGAAGAAAGCCAATCGCATGGTATTGAAGGCACATGTGAATGGCTGTGTGCGTCAGGCAGTGGAAAGCGGAGAGCCAGAGGAAAAGTTACAGGAATTATCCAAACTATTGGACAAACTCATTGATTAGATGAAAAGCCGGAAGAGACAGGATTTCCTGTTCCTTCCGGCTTTTTAAAGACTTTCTTAACATCTCTTGAAGAATAGTGGAACCCTATTGCCAGCGGAAATGGATTATGCTACTGTGTTCTTACCCCAACCAAGCAAATATACACAAGCAAAATTGATAAAAGAGGATGTGTTTCTATGAAATTACCAATGATGAAATATATGGCAGCGGCACTCTGTCTGGTTGCTGTGGTCAGCCTTGCAGCCTGCACAAAGCCTGCTCCAACTAAGGGAGAGGACAGTAGTACAACCAGTTCTCAGTCTACTTCCCAATCCTCCAGCTCCAGTAGTCAGGAGGAGTCAGAGGAGCAGGAAGCAGAAAAGGAGGAGATGTTTGAAGGAACAGTTAATACCATTAATACAGAGCTTAATTTGTTGGTTTTGGCTACCAATGATGGGTACTACAAATTCAATATCAATGGAACTGATTTGACCTTTGTTGAGCCAGGAGACCTTATCAAAGTAATCTATACTGGTACCTTGGAAGCAGATTCCGATGATGTGACCGCTGATTTGGTGACAATTGTGAAAAACTGAAATAAAATGGGACTTGTCAGCAGACAAGTCCCATTTTTATGTCAATAGCGATGAAATAGTTCAATACTCTCCCCGTCAGGACCATATAAAAAGGCGTTGCGAATTGGTATGGATTGTGGTTTTGCAGGGAGGGTCATATCTCTGGGAGGGATTTTTTCCTTACCACCAGATTGCAGTGCTTTTGTATACACTGCATCTACATTCTCTACATCAAAGGCAAGGTGGAAGAAGGTACCGCTTTGGGTTTCATTGATGGAACCAGAGGAAATACCTGCACTAAATACCTCTAAAATGGTTCCATTTCCAGTGTCCAACATAGCAATATCCTGTATCCCATTGTTCCATTGAGCAATGACCTGAAACCCAAAAGCGTGGGTATAAAAAGAGAGTGTGTTCTCTAAATTGGATACCCGCAGGGCAATGTGATGGATACCAGTTACTTTTTCAGGCTGAGCAGACATAAAAAAACACCTCACAATTCTTTTTTGAGTGTATCACAAACAGAAGTGTTGGTCAAATGGGAATGAAATGGGATTCTTTTCAGAATACAGTTGATGATATCCTATGATTTGTATTACAATAAAGAACACAATCATTGTTTCTGTGGTAGGAATCTACATATCAAATAGGAGGTTTGTGAAGATGATACATCAATGGGCAAACGAGGCTGAGGCACGCAAAGAAATTTTAGAAGCAGTGGAAGCCTACTACCATACCTATAAGAAAGAGAAAAAACAATTTCAACCTGGAGACCGCATTACCTATGCGGCTCGTGTATTTGATGAAAAAGAGATGTGTGCATTGGTGGATGCTGCGCTGGATTTTTGGTTGAC
>CALWON010000088.1 GCA_944383165.1 uncultured Oscillospiraceae bacterium | reverse complement strand
TAGGCATAGCCAGCCTGACAGAAGCGACAGCCGCGGATACACCCACGGAACAGCTCCAGCATCACCCGGTCGTGGACAATTTCGGTAGAGGGGATGATGGTTTTCACTGGAAAATAGGCGTTGTCCATGTTTTCCATCACACGCTTGGTCACCAGGGGGGCAGCTCCACTGCCCTCCACAATCTCTATCGCCTCCAAAGTACCATCCTCTCGATACTTTGGCTCATAGAAACTGGGCACATAAATGCCAGGGATGCGTGCCACTGCCTTTAAAAATTCCCCCTTGCTCCAGCACTCTTTTTTTGCCTGCCGGTAGAGTTGGATGTACTCCAGTGTCACTTCCTCTCCCTCGCCCAGTACAAAGAAATCCACAAAGGGAGCCAGTGGTTCTGGATTATAGGCACAGGTACCCCCTGCCACCACCAGAGGAGCCAGTTCTGTTCTCTGCTCACTTCTCAGGGGCAAGTCTGCCAAATCCAGCATATTCAATACATTGGTATACGCCATTTCATAGCCAAGGGAAAATCCAATGATATCAAAGTCAGAGATTGGGTCGCCGCTCTCCAGTCCATAGAGCAACAGCCCCTCCCGTCTCATCTCCTCCTCCATATCTCCCCAGGGGGCATAGCAACGCTCACACCACAGCCCCTCCACTTCATTCATCACACCATATAAAATACGGCAACCCAGATTGGACATACCAATTTCATAGGTATCGGGAAAACACAGGGCATAGCGGGTATCTACTGTGCGTTTGTCTTTCACCACAGCGTTATATTCACCGCCAGTATAGCGGGCAGGTTTTTGCACTTTGGGCAAAATATGCTCCAGCGTCCGATTCATGTCACGCCTCCAGTTCTATATTTTGAACACATGTAGCGTTATTTTACCCGTTTTTTACATAAATGACAAGAGTTTTTTCCGTTCTTTTTCCCCCACACAGCAAAAAATAACCAGCCCGCAGTGATGGTCAGTGTAGCACTTCCACCAACGCCCAGCAAAAGTATTCCAGATATTAGCAAAAATGTCACAGTCATCTGCTCCACCCGTCTGCAAATGGCAAAACACCGCTCCTGCTCCAGCACCTGTGCCAACGCACAAAAAAGCACCCTGCCTCCATCCAGTCCCCCCACAGGCAGCAGGTTGAACCCAGCCAGCAGCCAATTGATACCGGCAAACAGAGACCACCGGGCAAAGCACACCGCCAGTATCCCGTTGACCAGTGGACCTGCGATGGCTGCCAGCAGCTCCTGCCCATAGGACAGAGGGGTTTTCAGTTGAATTTCTGCCCCCACTACCGTCAGACTCACCTCTCGCACACGCACCCCCATACAGCCCAGCACCAAAAGGTGTCCCAGCTCATGGAGGGTGCAGGCGATGAGGGAGAGCCACACCATCCCCTCTCTGTCCATGTAGTTCAAAAAGGCAATCAACAGTAAAAAACCCCCAGACAGGGTGACACATCCCACCTTCATGATACGCTGATGTAATCAATGTAGTAGACGGGGTTCACATGAATCCCGTTGACCTTGATTTCCAGATGGAGATGAGGACCTGTGGAAACCCCTGTGGAGCCGACCTCAGCCACCTTCTCCCCTTTGGCTACCGTCTGCCCCTGGGAGACACACAATTTACTGCAATGGGCATAAAATGTCTTGACTCCATTGCCATGGTCCAACTGTAAATACAGCCCGTGGGTATCATTTTCTCCAATGTAGTCCACAGTTCCACTGGCAAAGGCCCCTATGGTCTCTCCAGCACTAGCTCCCAAATCTACCCCATTGTGGAATTTATATTCCCCATCTACGGGGTGGTCTCGGTATCCATAAGTGGACCACAGATGCCCCATCACTGGGGTGACAGTATCCAATTCCCCAATGGACAGCTCATCCATGGTGTAATTTTCTGGCAGTGCCAGCCCAGTATAGTTGGCAGAGGTGACTACCGTGCCCACCGGTGGCACCGCTGGTTCCTGTTGAATCTGCGGGGTCTGCTCCTGCTGGTCTGGTGCCACTGCCACAGCCTGTCCCTGTTCCAGTCGTTCCTGTGAAATCTCCTGTTTCAGGTAGTGCTCCACCTGTTCTGACAGGGTGGTGGTCTGGTTCAAAAACTGTTGTTCCTGTGCCAGTTGGGCTGGCAGTTGTGCCTGTTTTTCCAGCCCCAGCACCTCCATGCAGAAATCTCCCACCTGTGCCAGTGCGCCATTCTGCTCAGAAAGCCGCTCCCCCAGCTCCAACACCAGACCGGATACATCCACATTGGCAGCCAGCAACTGCCCCACCTGCTGCATCTGATTTGGAAACGCTCCTTTTCCCAGAAACACCACCAAAAACAGAACCAAACACACGGCAAATTGCGCCAGCCGCAGACGCTCTTTTCCAGCGGTGGGGTTTTTCTGTGTGGTGCGGTATCGTTTTGTATGGGAAACCGCTGTTGCATACATGTACTTCCCCTCCTGTGGTATGATGTTCACCTCCATTGTATGTGGGAAAAATTTGGTTCATGCCTCTTGACAGTGTTTGGATTCTCCAGTATAATCTCCAACGTATCATCTCATCGGGGTGTGGCGAAGTTTGGTATCGCGCTTGGTTCGGGTCCAAGAGACCTGGGGTTCAAATCCCCACACTCCGACCATAACATGACGAGTGTTCTGATTGCATTTGAAACGCTGTAAGAACACTCGTCTTTTTTGTTGTTTTCATCACAATGATACCAGATGGGAAGTCGCTGCTCCATCAGCATGGGTGGGCTTTCGTTTCTAAATGAATTTTGATTTAATCGTCACTCTTGAGCCATTTGATATACTCGCTTTCGCTTCCATCCCAATGACAGTAGATACATCTTCCATTTTTGAAAACATGGTCACAATTTGGATAACCATAAAGAAAATGGGCACATTCAGGGCATAATGCCATCATTTTTGAGGATGCTTTCAGAAATTCACTTCCGCATTCAACACAAATAGCATATTCATCTTTGTTCATCTTGCATCTCCCTCAATTCTAATTTGTTGTTCACTTTGGTTGGATAGATGATACCACAAAATTTGTGAGCAACGCTACCACAATTTTGACAAGACAGTAGAAGTGTCTGAACAAGTGTTCCTTTTCGGAAAAAAGATCACATTCCATCACAACAAGAGTGCCCATCCAGTGTTCTCATCACTGTAGGGGCACTCTTGTTTCCATATGGTAGTAATGAATATGGACATTCGACCTGTTCTGTGCTAAAATGACAGAGAAACAAAAAAATCTCATCCTATTTTACCAGAATACACAAACACAACCAGAGAGGATGTTATCTATGGCAAACATTTCAAGTGCAAGTGGCACCATCACACTCAAAGGCAACTGGACACAAAAAGCCATCGATGCCCTGATTCCTGTGTTGGATAGCTGGGAATTTTATGGTCAATATGGGATTCAATGGTATGGTGGTCTATCCTTAAAGCAGAAAACAACCGGTTTTTCCGGCTGTGGTCGCTGGTCCTTTTCCGGCACACTGGACTCCTTCCATGAGTGGACTCTGGACTGGATTCGAACCAATCCCGACTCCAAGCACCCTCTGACCATGGAGCAGTACAACGAATTGCTCCATCTGATGCACGAAAAAAATCTAAAACTGGAGTTTACCTTTGAAGATGATGAGGAAGGGGTGGGATTCCAAGTCAAAGAGACTGGAGAATTCACCAGCAACGGGGAAAGCCTGTCTTATGAAACCATCTGCTGTGAGGAAATGGAGGATACCTGGGAATCTCTGGGTTGTGAAAGCTTTGACAGTGCAGTGGAATTCTTTTCCCAATTTACTGTGGATGCAGAAAAAAAGGAACTGCAAAAGTGGGTCAAGGACTGTGTATTTCCCGATGAGTGTTACCTGTATACAGAAGAAGAAATGGATGTCTATGGTTTTTTGGAGGACAACTTTGCTGATTACGGTTTTGTAGAGGAAAGCAATGACCTCTGTGATTTTATGAACCGATTCACGCTGAATCCAGACAGTGCATGGTCCTGCTTGCTGGATTTTACAAAAGATTATTATGGCTGGAATGTACAGAAGATGCTGGAGGACTCCTTTGAACCTCTGACATTGGACAGTGACGAAGAATTTGACGAGTGGTATGACATCCTGTGCAATGGGGAAGACGACCTGGACGAACTTCCAAACTACCCCACCGAGGAAATCACATCCCTTACCTTCCAAGGAACTCGATTTGTATTGACTGGGGAATTCCAAAATAACCGCGACAGGGATCAAATCCAGGCGTTGATTGAAGGCAAAGGCGGGAAATGCACTGCGGCAATCAGCGGCAAAACCAATTATCTTGTGATTGGTGATTTTGGTGACGCAGGGGACAGCAAAATCAAAAAGGCTCTGGCAGAAAAGGAAAAACGGGATGATATCAAGATTATCACAGAGTCGGACCTGTTCCGATTCCTATAAGGGGGTTGTTTCCTATGTTTGATGTTCAGGATTTTACATTCAAACCAGGGTATGACTGGTCCCTTACTTACAACGGCTCAGGTCCCGATGTTGTCATTCCAGAGGAACTGATTGCACAGGCAGGCGATGCAGCAGAAATCCGGCTGTTATCCGATTGTAAACAGATTGAGCGTGTTTTCATTCCCAAAAATGTGAAATCCATTTGGCTTGGTGTGTTTTATGGAGATGACAACCTGCAACAATTTACGGTTGACCCAGAAAACCCATTTTTAACATCCAAAGATGGGGTCCTGTTTTCCAAAGATATGACAAAACTCATCAAAGCACCTGTCCAGATGACTGGGGAGTATGTGGTTCCTGAGAGCGTGACCACCATTTGTATTCACGCATTCCGCAAATCAACCTTGCGTAAAGTGGTATTACCTGCACAGTTGAAGGAAATCGAGTGCTATGCTTTTGAACAGTGTGACAATTTGACCTCCATTGCCATTCCAGCCAGTGTGGAAGAGCTGGAGGAGAATGTGTTTCAGTGTACCACCAACGTACAGGAGTTTGTCTTTGAAGGGGATACCAAAATCACTTCCATCTATGGAGAGGATGCAAAGCATTTGGAAGAACTGCTGATGCGGCAGTATTTTGACCACTACGCAGAGGGATTTTTGCTCCAATTTGTGAAAACATTCGACAAACTGGACAAAAACAGACAGCGGTTCATTGCAGCCTGTAAACTTGGTCATTTTCCAGAGAT
>CALWON010000087.1 GCA_944383165.1 uncultured Oscillospiraceae bacterium | reverse complement strand
AGTGTAGCTCATCTGGTAGAGCGCCACCTTGCCAAGGTGGAGGTAGCGAGTTCGAGCCTCGTCACTCGCTCCAATTTATTGGAGCAAAACTCGCTCCATATATGGTGCCATAGCCAAGTGGTAAGGCAGAGCTCTGCAAAAGCTCCATTTCCCCAGTTCAAATCTGGGTGGCACCTCCAAAGGAAAAGGACAAGCTTTTTACAAGCTTGTCCTTTTTGTATATATGATTTCCCAAAGGGTACACTTGTTGTACCTTTTTATTTTTATATGGTAACACCACTTAATATATTTGATATTTTAGCCGAAATAATAAGAGAAGGATTCTATAATTTTGTGCAAAGGAGGGAAATGCAATGAAACTTGGTCAAGCAAAAAAAGCGGCAATGGAACACCTTGATACATTGTACTGGAAAAAGAAAGATTTATCCGAAAAACTAAAAGAAACACAGTCTTCTGGGGTCAATTTTGATAGGGTAGAACTTTCAAAAGAACTGTCAGCCATTGAAAGCGAGTATGAACAGACAAAGGGTGTGATGGAGAAGCTTTCTCTGATGGATGCAAATATTCAAAATGCGGAAGCGGCACGTCAGCAAAGTGAGGCGATTGCAGAATATGCTGAAACCATGATGAAGATTTTAGAGCTATTCCGCCGCATTGCAAAAGGGGATCAGGTACCACCTGCTGACGAAAAGAAGCTGATGGAGTATGATCCTAAAATGTATATGCTTGCAAAAAATATGGCTTTGATGAACCAGAATGCTGAAAAGGAAAAGCATGATTCCCTGTGGGAGGATGAAGGGACAGAAGAAGAGCGTATGGAGCCAGCGGAAGTGGCTGCCAATACAGAGGTGGGGAACCCAATGGCAGAAGCAACCACATCTTCTGACAGTGTGGGGCAGTCAGATGGCACATCCTCCAGTGCAGCTTCCACATAATGGGAAATAATATACAGTATTTTGAATGTGTAATAGGTTTGGTCCACAGAAAACACTATTTTCCTTGCGATTTCCTATGAAAGCAAGGAACAATCGCCAATTTCAAAAAGATTAGAGTATAATTTTGTGAATAGTACATAAAAATAAAGGGGTAATTTTGGGTGGTCAATGACCACTTATGCCGTGAATAAGACCACTTATGCAAAGTCTATTGCGTATATTTTTACTTTTTCGCTATAATCCTATCAGAATATAGAGAATACGGTATAGAAATTGTATACTGGAGTGTAGATAAATGTCAGTAAGAAAGATTATTTGCATCAATGAGGATTGGCTGTTTCATGGACCCAAAGGAACCACAGAGCAAGTCAACGTGCCCCACACATGGAATAATGTGGATGGTCAGGACGGCGGAAACGACTATTGGAGAGGCACTTGTACCTATGAACATACCTTTTCCTGCCCTGAGTTTGACCACAATACACAGGTGGTCTACTTGGAGTTCCAGGGGGTCAATGCCACTGCAGATGTGGAGTTGAATGGGCAAAAGGTAGTGCATCATGACGGTGGCTACTCCACATTCCGGGCAGAGATTACCAGCCTGCTACAGGGTGAAAATCATCTTGTGGTTCATGCAGACAACAGTGTGAATGACCGTGTATACCCACAGAAAGCGGATTTCACCTTCTATGGAGGGATCTACCGAGATGTATCCCTGCTGATTGTAAATAAAAATCATTTCGACTTGGATTATTATGGTGGTCCAGGGCTGCGTATTACTCCAACCGTTTCCGGTCATGCTGCTCAAGTGCGTGTCCAGAGCTGGACCAATGTGGATCAGCCAGAGGTGGCAGTCCAGTTGAAAGACCATACAGGACAGGTGGTTGCACAGGGAACTGGTACAGATGTGACTTTGGAAATTCCCAATGTTCATTTGTGGGATGGTGTGAAAGACCCCTATCTCTACACAGCACAACTAGATTTGATGCAGGATGGTGTAGTTGTAGACCAGATTACAAGTACCTTTGGTGTGCGCACATTTCATGTAGACCCCAAGAAGGGCTTTTTCCTCAATGGTCGCTCCTATCCTCTCCACGGTGTCTCCCGCCATCAGGATCGAAAGGGACTGGGAAATGCTCTGAATCGGGAACATCATGACGAGGATATGGCTCTGATTCGGGAGATGGGTGCCAACACCATCCGACTTGCCCATTATCAGCACGACCAATATTTCTATGACCTGTGTGACAAGTATGGCATGGTAGTATGGGCAGAGATCCCATATATCTCTGAGCATATGCCCAATGGCAGGGAAAACACCATTAGCCAAATGAAAGAGCTGATTGTTCAGAACTATAACCACCCCTCCATTGTCACTTGGGGTATTTCCAACGAAATTACCATTTCCACCAAGGATAAGGCAGACATGTTGGATAACCACCGTGTACTCAATGATTTGTGTCATGAGATGGACAAGACCCGTGTTACTACATTGGCATGTTATGCCATGTGTAGCCATTTTAATGCCTCTGCCCATATTTCTGATATTGTATCATGGAACCTGTATCTGGGCTGGTATGTGCCAGGGCTGTTTTTGAATGACTGGTGGATTCGCTTTTTCCACCTCATTTATCCAAACCGCTGCCTTGGTTACTCTGAATATGGTTGTGAGGGTATGCCAAATCTTCACTCCTCCCATCCAAAGCGTGGGGACCATACAGAGGAGTATCAGGCAATTTATCATGAGTTCATGCTGGAGTGCTTCAAGCGTCATCCCTATATGTGGAGTACCCATGTTTGGAATATGTTTGACTTTGCAGCTGATGCCCGTGATCAGGGCGGTGAGCCCGGCATGAACCACAAGGGGCTTGTGACCTTTGACCGCAAGGTGAAAAAGGATAGCTTTTTCCTGTATAAGGCATATTGGAGTGAGGAGCCCTTTGTCCACATCTGTTCACGCCGTTATGTGGATAGACCAGAGACAACCACACAGGTTAAGGTGTATACCAACCAGAAAGAAGTCTCTCTCTACTGCAACGGTAAACTGATTGCAACCCAAAAAGGGAACAAGGTATTCAAGTTCCAGGTACCACTCAATGGCGAGTGTAAGATTGAGGCGGTATCTGGTCAGCTTCGTGATACCTGTACCCTGCGTTCTGTCTCAACACCAAATCCGGATTATGCCCTGAAAAAAGGAAAGAGCACCAGTGCAAACTGGGTTTGATGGGAAGCAGGAGCAATAAGAGGGGAGATGAGTACAGGTACTGGTTTTTAAATGTATGTCAGTAAAAGAGGAGGATCTAGAAAACCATGAATAAGAAATTTGGAAAAGCATTTGGGCGTGGTTTGACAAGTGCAACTTGTTTTACCCTGTCCTTCTCCCTGGTCTTGGGTGGGGTCTTGGAGGCAAATGCAGGTACCATTGATACCTATCTGGGTACATCGAGTGAGGTATTTGTATCTGATAACAATGAAGAAAACCCCCTGTATGATAAGTTCACACCACCTGCTGAACTGCTCAACGAAGATGGCAGTGGTAACTCCACTGCACTGATTCAGGCAGCGATGGACCTGAACCGCCGTGAGGTGGCAGAGGGTGCTGTCCTGCTGAAAAATGACAATGATGTGTTGCCTTTGGACAGTGGTTCTAATGTCACTCTGCTGGGCATTCGCTCCTATGTCAATCTGCTGGGTTCTAGCTTTGGTGTAAAGGCACAGGGTCCTTATATCAGCCTGGAACAGGCACTGAGCCAGAATAAGACTGATTTTGCAAACACCATTGCAACTACTCAAGTCACCGATGCAACCAGCCGTGATGTCGCTACTGTTGTCAATAAGACTATGAATGCTTGGACTGGTGAAGAATTTGAGTTTGAGGGTGCTGGCTTCAATGTGAACTCCACTATGTTGGATATCTATGAGGAGTTGAACAAGACCTACAACCACGCAAACAACGAGAACGCTGAGGAAGTGTACAACGCCGCTGAGCCTTCTCTGGACGAGATTGCAGCAGTCAATGGAAGCTATAAAGACAGCTTTATTCAGTATGGCGATGCTGCCATTGTGGTCATTGGTCGTCCCAGTGCAGAGTCCAAAGACTACCTGCCTGGCGGTGTAGCTGAGGGTCTGGACTATGAGAGTGGTGAGCCTCTGTCCCTGACCAAAAATGAGCGTGATGCCATTGAACTGGCAAAAGAGTGTTCCGATAAGGTGATTGTACTGCTTCAAAGTTCTTCTTCTGTGGAAATTGGTTCTTTGAAGAATGATCCTGATGTAGATGCAATTCTGTGGATTGGTGCTCCTGGCTGCTATGGTATGCTGGGTGTTGCTGACATTCTCTGTGGTCGTGTAAGCCCTTCTGGTGGTCTGTTTGACATCTTCACCACCTACAACATGTCTGCTCCTGCGATGCAGAACATGGGCAAGATGTACTACACCAACACAGATGGAACCATTACCCGTACCGGTGGTGTGCTGGGCTTCGTCCCTGGTGCTTACACCATTGAGGCTGAGGGTATCTATGTAGGCTATCGCTATTATGAGACCCGCTACTATGATGCAGTGGCTGGCAAGGGAAATGCAACATCTCCTGTGGGTGCCTATGCTTCTGATACTGAGTGGAACTATGACAACGAGGTGACCTATGGCTTTGGTTATGGTCTGAGCTACACAGACTTTACCTACGAGTTTGAAGGTGAGCCTGTCTTTGATATTTCCGTTGATGAGGAGACAGGTGCTCCTAATGCCTATGCTACCTTTAATGTAAAGGTGACAAATGTGGGTGATGTGGCTGGTAAGACTCCTGTCCAGATTTATGGTCAGGCTCCCTATACTGAAGGTGGTGTAGAAAAGTCTGCTATTCAGCTACTGAACTTTGAAAAGACAGAGACTCTGGAGCCTGGACAGTCTGAGGTTGTGCCTGTGGTTGTAGATTTGCAGTATATTGCAAGCTATGATGAGACCTATGACAACGGCGATGGTACCACTGGCACCTATATCATGGATCCCGGCAACTACTACTTCTCCGTTGGCAACGGTGCCCATGACGCTTTGAATCACATCATGGCAGCACAGGGTATGGATGCCAGCAAGATGTCTGGTACTGGCAATGCAGCCCAGGTGTATGTGAAGAACATTACAGAGGACTTTATTTCCAAGACCCTGTTCTCCGTTTCTAAGACTGGTTATCCCATTTCTAATCAGCTTCCCTATGCAGATTGGAACTACTATCAGCCCGGCGAGGTCACTTATCTGAGCCGTACCGACTGGGCAGGCACATTCCCCAAGACTTACGACGCTATGACCCTGACCAATGAGCAGCTCATTAAGAA
>CALWON010000086.1 GCA_944383165.1 uncultured Oscillospiraceae bacterium | reverse complement strand
TTGGACATATCCAGCTCTGCCTTTTTGCTGTCCAGTTCCAGTGCTGCCTTCTGTGCATTGTTTACCTGATTCATCAGGTAGTTGTAGCCATAGTTGGCTGGCAGACCCACCTCCTGACCCGTTGGGGCAATGATTTGACCATAGGTCCAGTTTTCTGGTAAATTGGCTGGCAAGGGTATACTTAGTTTTGACATTATCATTCCTCCTTGTAATTAACTATTCATCCAATAATAGAAAATATGTTCTATATATAGGATAAAATAAATAGAAACCAAAACAAATGTTGGTCTCTATTTTTATTATATTAGCCTATGGGTAACCTGTCAATAGGAGTTATGAAGAAAGTGGGAATTCTACAAAAATCGTTTACAAACTTTTTGGAATTAAATGGATATATTTAAATATTCCGAAAAGACAGCAAGACGGACAAGTCAAAATAGTATTTTATCGCTGAGACAAATAGGCAACAGGACCACTTTCATAGAGATCCCCACCATGGGTATCTAAAATGACAGTGAGGGGAAAATCTTCTACATAGAGGCGGCGTACTGCCTCACAGCCCAAATCCTCCCAGCAAATAACCTCCAACTCTTTCACACTGGCGGCCATGAGAGCACCAGCACCACCCAGCGCAGCCAGATAGACAGCTCCATTTTTCACAACTGCATCTTTCACAGCTTGATTGCGTTTTCCTTTACCAATCATAATAGACTGACCCAGATCCAGCAGGCGAGGAGAATAGGCATCCATACGACCACTGGTAGTTGGACCAGCGGAGCCGATCACCTGACCGGGGCGTTCTGGGGTGGGACCGACATAATAAATCGCAGAGCCTTCCAGAGGAAATGGAAGTGGCTCTCCAGCATCCAAAAGTTCCATCATGCGCTTATGTGCAGCATCTCTTGCAGTGTATACCACGCCAGAGAGCAAAACAGTATCTCCTGCATGGAGAGGAGCCAAATCGGCAGGGGTAACAGGAGTTGTTAAGTGATATTGCATCCAAAATGCCTCCCTTTCTTTAAAGTGTGCAGCTTGCACGTCTTGTGACATGACAGCTTACATTTACAGCCACAGGCAGACCAGCCACATGGGTTGGAGCAGCTTCAATAGAGAGTCCCAGACAGGTGGTTTGCCCACCAAAGCCCTGTGGACCAATCCCCAGAGCATTGACGGCAGAGAGCAGTTCCTGTTCCAGTTGTGCATAGTAGGGGTCAGGATTGGGCACATCAATGGGTCGGAGGAGGGCATGTTTGGCAAGGTAAGCTACTTTGTCAAAAGAACCACCTATGCCAATGCCCAGTACAATGGGGGGACAGGGGTTAGAGCCTGCCTGTTGTACCGTGTCCAGTACAAATTGTTTCACTCCTTCTACACCATCCGCAGGTTTTAGCATGGCAAGACGGCTCATATTTTCAGAACCAAAGCCTTTGGGGGCAACTGTAATTTGACAACCATCTCCAGGAACCAGTCGAACCGTAATGGCAGCAGGTGTATTATCTCCTGTATTTACACGGCGTAAGGGATCACCCACAATGGATTTTCGCAAATATCCTTCTCCATAGCCTTTTCGTACCCCTTCATGAATAGCCTCTTCAAAGTTTCCATCAATGTAAACCTCCTGCCCCAGTTCCACAAATACACATGCCATACCGGTATCCTGACAAATAGGCAGAGATTGTTGTGTGGCAACCTCCAGATTGTTCCAGAGAAGGGAAAGGGTCTCTTTGGCAAGAGGCCATGGTTCTGTTGTTCTGCTTTGGTTGAGTGCAGATACAATGTCATCAGGGAGTTGTGTGTTTGCCTGAATGCACAGATGTGCCACTGCATCCGTCAATTGAGATGCTGGAATGGTTCGCATAGACAATACCCTCTTTTCTAATCTGTTTTCTCCATTGTAGCAGAAAAAGAAATCTGCTGCAATCCATAAGGATTACAGCAGATGGATTAAATTTTGTGGTAGACACCAGCAGAGCAGAGACGGGAGCGAATGAGAGGACCAACTCCAATGGCAAATACCATTTTGAGAAGGTCGAATGGGATAAATGGAATGACACATACCGCTAGTGCAGCACCTACCGGAGTACCACTGCTAAAGCAGTACCATGCAGTACCTAAGGCATAGCAGATGATGGTACCAACAACCATACCAAGCAGATGGAAAAAGCGGTTTTTGGTGTGGTCAATCACAAGACCAGCCACAATAGCCATAGGCAGGAAACCAATAATATAACCACCTGTGTAGCCAAGAAGTTTCCCCAATCCACCAGTAAAGCCAGAAAATACAGGGACTCCCACCATACCAATGAGCATATAAACCAGATAACTGATACTACCCTGTTTCCAGCCCAGAATGTATAGAATGATATAGATTGCAAGATTGGTCAAAGAGATGGGAATATCCCCAATTTGAATGGACATAGGAGCAAAAATACAGATGACAGATGCCATAAGTGCAGTCATAACCAGTCGATAGGTTTTGCTTTGTGGTTTTGTGTTTATGGTTCCTTCCATATGTTTACTCCTTTTCTGGAAGCTGATAGCCAAGGGCTGTCAGCATGGTTTTGTCCTGTTGAATGTTGGTACCAGTGGTGGTGAGCATATCCCCTGTGATGGCTGCATTGGCACCGGAGAGGAACAGAGCAGCACCGCCATCTGAAAAACGGTTTCGTCCAGCAGCCATGCGAATCCATGCTGTGGGATTGATGATTCTAAAAATGGCAACAGTGCGCAGCACATCATCGTTGGAGATTGGTGGGAGCTGTGCAAAGGGAGTGCCAGGAATGGGATTGAGTAAGTTCAGAGGAATGGACACAACCCCCAACTCAGCAAGTTCAAATGCCATGTCAATGCGATCCTCAAAGGTCTCACCCATACCCAAAATACCACCGGAGCAAACTTCCAGACCGGCTTCTTTGGCTCTGCGAATGTTTTCCAATTTGTCCTCATAACTATGGGTGGTACAAATATTGGGAAAATTTCTCCTTGATGTCTCCAAATTGGCATGGTAACGGGTGACACCACAATCTTTCAGCGCACGAAATTCTTCCAGAGACTGAAAACCATGAGAGGCACAGAGAGACAAGTGGGTGTTTTCGTGTAATTGTTTGTAGGCATCCAGTGCCATAGAGAATTCTTCTCCATGTAGCCCACGACCTGCTGTCACCAGAGAAAACCGCTGGACACCGGCGGTTTGGTTGTATGCTCCTTGGGAAAGAATTTCCTCTTTAGAACAGAAGGGATATTCCTCAACCGCTGTTTTGTGGTGACAGGACTGAGCACAGAATTTGCAGTCCTCCCCACAGCGACCACTGCGTGCATTGAGAATGGTACACAGTTCTGCTTGATTGCCACAGAATGTTTGTCGAATTTCGTTGGCATAGTGGCAAAGTGTGTCCAAATCCATACGCAAAAGAGAGGTCAAATCATCCCCACGGTGGAGGCGTTGACCGCTGAGTACCTGTTGTATGAGTGTATTCACAGACTCTCCTCCATTTGTAAACTATTATTTTAGATTAGTATACAATTAAATAGCTTATTTGTCAACTAAGAAAAAATAAAGTTTACAAAAACTGTGGACAGCCTATAAATGGACCATCCACAGTTTTTAGATTAAAAGAGTGATGCCAGTGACTGGGTAAAGGGAGGTCTACAGATTCCTTTTTCTGTAATAATGGCAGTAATCAGACTATGGTCTGTGACATCAAAGGCGGGATTCAGACAGGGTACATCTTGTGGAGCCATAGGTTCCTGATACCAAAGACTGCGGATTTCTTCTGGGTCGCGCAGTTCAATGGGGATGTGTTCTCCATCGGGACAGGATAAGTCAATGGTAGAAGTGGGACCAAGCACATAAAAGGGGATACCGTAATGTTTGGCTAGAATGGCAACACCACTGGTTCCAATTTTGTTTGCCACATCGCCATTGGCTGCCACACGGTCACAGCCTACAAAACATGCCTGAATACGCCCCTCTCTCATGACCATAGATGCCATGTTGTCACAAATCAGGGTGACATCCACACCAGCCCGCTTCAATTCCCACGCAGTCAGGCGGGCACCTTGAAGCAAAGGGCGTGTCTCATCTGCATAGACATGGAGAGGGAATCCACGTTCCGCAGCCAGATGGAAGGGACCTTGTCCTGTCCCATAGCGGGAGGTGGCAAGGGGACCTGCGTTACAGTGCGTCAAAACGCCGTCTCCCTCTTTTAAGAGAGATAGCCCATATTCTGAAATTTTCAGACACATCTCCATATCCTCTTGATGGATGGTGACACATTCCTCACCAAGACAGGATAGAAGTTGGGGAACAGAGGTACAGACAGAGGCTTTTTGTAGCATCCGCTTCACTGCCCAAGGAAGATTGACAGCAGTCGGTCTTGCCGCAATCAGCACTTCACCCATATGGATGAGCTGTTTTTGTATGGACATTATATCCTGACAGGTCTGGGAGAGCTGCTGTGCAAGCACATACACACAGTACCCAGCATAGATACCAATGGCAGGCGCACCACGGACACGGAGACTGCGAATGGCTTCTGTCATTTCCTCCAATGTAGTGGCAGTGTGATATACCATACGATTGGGGAGCTGGGACTGGTCTAAAATGGTGATGCTGCGGTGGTCTGCACCAAGAGAAAGTGCCTCAAAGGCTTCCATTGAAAGATTCCTCCTTGTGGGTTCGTTTCCCTGCTAATTTTTGGTAGTGTCCATTCAGTTCTTTCAAAGTGGTCACTTGCTGAGGGGAAAGAGGGATACCACCACCCAACTGATGGACAGCCAAAAAGATTTTTGCAGTTTGTTCTACTGTTTCCAGTGCATCAAAGGCAGCATATAAATCGGTTCCCCAGGTAAGAACACCATGATTTGCCAAAAGAACAGCCTGATGGGTTTGGACATAGGGTTGAATGCTGTCTGGTACTTCCTGTGTAGAGGGTATCGCAAACGGAGCCACAGGAATTTCTCCTAAACCGCTGATGGTTTCCGTCAGATATGGTTCAGACAGGGGGCGACCTGCAATGGCAAATGCAGTGGAAACAGGGGGATGGGCATGGACAACCGCATGTATTTCAGGTCGTTCCTGATAAACAAGCAGATGCATGGCAATCTCAGAGGATGGGTAGCGGTCCCCTTCCAATATGGTTCCGTCTAAATCACAGAGGACGAGCATATCTGGAGAGATACGCCCTTTGCTGATTCCAGATGGTGTGATGAGTAGTCGGTTAGAATCTACTTTTACTGACACATTGCCGTCATGCCCAACCACATAGCCACGTTGATAGAGTTGGTGACAGATTTCACAGCAGAGAGAACGGAGTGTGTTCATACCATATGCCACCCTTACAGAAAAATTTCACTGGGAGCACGGTGGGAGCTGTATTGCTCCTCCAATTCATGCTGGTGATATAAGTAACCTTCATGGTCGAAATATTT
>CALWON010000085.1 GCA_944383165.1 uncultured Oscillospiraceae bacterium | reverse complement strand
TGTAGTTGTAGACACCCACTGCCCCGTTATGACCGTTCAATCCCTGATAGGCGATGTAGTTGAGACGGGCATCTAACGTGAGATACAAGTCATTGCCATTTCCAAAGAGCTGGTCAGCACCGGTGAGAATGTTATAGCCTGATAACTGGTCGGCAAATGCCACAAGGGCACTGGTGCCAATGGCTCCGGTAGGATCACCAACGGCATGGAGAGTAGCGGTGCGCACAATAGAATTTTCATAGTAGTGCCGTGTTCCGGTTTCATCTACCCATGATAGAACATCACCATCCCGATCTAAAATTCTGCCCACAGATAGTTGACCAGAGGAGGAGTAGAGATGGCGATTTGCAGCAAAGGAGACCCAGTCACCCCCATACAGCAGCAGGCGCACCACGAACAGCAGTGTGCCCACAGCAAGCAGACCTGCCAAAATGAGGCAGACCAGAGTTCTGCGTTCAATTTTTTTCATGTTCTTCTGCCTCCTGAGTCATCAGATTCCCCAACCATGTGGTTTCATGAGATTTTTGTGTGATGTTTGCAAAACTGGCGTTGGTTCTGGTGTCAGCCGCCTTTACAAATGCCATCAGCCCCCATGAGGCCAGCATAGAGGAGCCACCATTGGAGACAAAGGGAAATGTCACACCAGTCAGAGGGAGAATATCCACAGAACCTAGTACATTCAGCATAGTCTGTACCACCAGTAAACTGGTAGCAGCACAGGCAGAAATGGCATAGAAACTGGAGCGGCTGGCGTGACAGCACCGCACTGCAAAAATAGCAAGTGCCACAATACATGCCACCGCCAGCAATGCAATCAACAGACCCCACTCCTCACACAGCATTCCAAATACCAGGTCAGTATCCGCAGCCCCCAGATTGTGTAGCCAGCCTTCTCCAGGACCAACTCCAATCAGACCACCAGAGGCAGCGGCGGACATGGTGCGGGTCTGTTGGTAGCCGCCATCCGATGCCTGCTCCCACACATGCCCCCAGGCAGCAAATCGCCGGAGAATGTAGGGTTTGACACTGACCAACACAAGCCCAGCAAATACACAGCCGCCACACACAAGAGCCAGCGTGGTGTAGTCACCAGAACGCAGATAGGCGATTACAAGGAATGTAGCAAAGAAAATGGCAGCAGTACCAAAGTCACTCATGAGGGCCAGACAGCCCAGACAGAGACCAGTGAGCACCATAAAAAGCCCCAAATTGCGTCTATGAAACAGTCGCTCCAATGTGGCAGAGCCGGCAAAGATATAGCAGATTTTGGCAAGTTCAGATGGTTGGATGGAAAAGCCTGCAATGCTGACCCAGTTGGCAGCACCATATTTCACCGTTCCAGCCACCAACGAGAGAGACAGCAGACCAATAGCACCAGCTGCCATCAGCCACCGGATTTTTTGTACCCGTCTAATATCACGGAGAAACAGCCCCAAAATCAGAAAAGCGAAAATTCCAAGCACAATGGAACACCACTGTTTGAATACAGCAGATGGAGCAGAGGAAGCGGTGATAGCCAAAGACAGAGTAGAGAGGAAAAAAGCTACAGTTTCCACTTCAAAACCGGTACGCCCTGCCATACGCAGTGAGAGGGAATAGACCCACATCACAAGAGACAGACACACAAAGGCACCGGGAACCAGAATGATGTATTCCTTTTCCACGGACGTAAAGAATTGCAGTGCGGTAAAGCCTTGAAAAAGGCTCAACAGCAGGAGAGAAAGCCAAGGGGAAACCGGTTTGACAGACTGCTTTTTCTGTTCTTCTACTTCATGGTCTGGCACAGGCAATAGAACGGTATCCACACCACCCAGACGGATGACATCGCCATAGGTGGCAGAAGAACCACCGGATTCCACTGCTGCCCCATTAACAAAGGTGCCACTTTTAGAGCCAAGGTCATGGACCATCCAGTGATCTTCTTCAGAATGTAAAATGGCAGCGTGTTGGCGAGATACCACTGGGTAGTTGAGTAAAATATCACAGGTATCACTGCGCCCAATGATATTTTCCCAGTGGGTTAGGGGTTCACACACGCCGTTGGGCAGAGAGAGATAACCCCACAGCTCCGGTTTTGGACTGGCTTTGACAAGACCATAAATCATGCGAATGAGCAACAGGAGAGCCAGCAGAGGCAGCAGAATCCGCAGCGCAAGGGTGAAATAGGCGTAAAATGTGGCGTGATTCATGGGAATATCACGTACCTTTACCAAAACTGTACGGATGAGGTCAATGTATTGAGACAAGAGAACATCCTCCTTTCTGACAAATCCAATGGAATACGTTATAGCATACTACAGAATGGCAGGGGAGACAAGAGAGAAAACCAGTTGGAAAAGAAAATTGTCACTTACCAAAAAAGAAACTGCACCTGCCTATTCAGACAAGTGCAGTACAGCATTATAGCTTGGTGGTGGAAGGTAAATCAGGTAGATGTAACTCTGGCATAAGTTCTGTGGAAATAATGTCCAGCATTTCTTCCAGCTTTTCCACATCTTCAGCAGGGAAGCGTTCCTTGATGCGATCCATTACAGTGGACAGATAGCGGTAACTGATGTTGTAGTAATCCACATATTTTTGTGTCACCGCAAGATGATATTCCCGCTTGTCATCTGGGGACTGCTCTTTTACAACATAACCCTTTTGAATCAGGTTGTTGATTTTATAGGCAGCATTAGGGGGAGAGATATTGACAAAACTGGAAAACTCATTGATAGTCGGACGACCAAGTGCATTGATAATTTCCATGCAGAAGGTTTCTACAGTGGTTAAGCTGGCTTCCCGCTGTTGGAAGCGGGAGAAAACCGAACGATAGAAGTGAAGCTTAAATTTTGTATACACGCGGTCAAATGCCTCATCCAGCATGGCACAGTTCCTCCTGTAAAATAATCATACCCAAAGGAGACAAGAAGTATGGCAGGAGAATGTCTTACTGAATGACGAACGTAATTTCACATCGGGCAGCAATTTTTCCATCTACCTTGGCAACTGCTTTTCCATACCCAATGGGACCATGCTGTTCTACCAACTCACAGGACAGCTCCAGCACATCGCCAGGTACCACAGGCTGTTTGAAACGGGCATTTTTTACACCACCAAAAATTGCCAGTTTTCCCTTGTTTTCTGGCAGAGACAGGGCAGCCACTGCACCAGTCTGTGCCAGTGCTTCAATGATGAGTACACCAGGCATAATGGGTTTTCCGGGGAAATGCCCAACAAAGAATGGCTCATTCATAGTTACACATTTGATACCAGAAGCCTTTACACCAGGTTCACATTCTGTAATCTTATCCACCAGCAGGAAAGGAGGGCGATGGGGCAGAATTTCCATAATCTCCTGAATGTTCAATTCCATGTTTTAACCCTCCCACTTTTGGAATACAAGGCAAGTGTTGTGTCCACCAAAGCCCAGAGAATCAGAAATTGCATAGTGAATGTCAGCCTGACGCCCCTCATTGGGGACGATGTCCAAGTCACAGGCGGGATCAGGAACCTGATAGTGAATGGTAGCAGGTACAAAGCCATCCTTGAGTGCAAGGACACTGAATACAGCCTCCACAGCACCACTTGCACCCAGCAGATGCCCTGTCATAGACTTAGTGGAGCTGACCATCAGATTTTTGGCATGTTCCCCAAACACTTTATGAATAGCGGCAGTTTCTCCGCTGTCATTCAGGGGAGTGGAAGTACCGTGGGCATTGATATAATCCACCTGTTCTGGGGTGATACCAGCGTCCGCAAGTGCCTGTTCCATACAGGCAGCACTCCAAACTCCGTTGGGGTCAGGAGCGGTGATGTGATAGGCATCGCAAGTGGAGCCGTAGCCAATGACTTCACCAAAAATCTGGGCGTTGCGTGCTTTGGCGTGTTCCAGTTCTTCCAGAACCAGAATGGCTGCACCCTCACCCATCACAAAGCCGCTGCGCTCTGCATCAAAGGGAATGGAAGCACGGGTGGGGTCATCGGCAGTGGTAAGAGCACTCATAGAGGTGAAGCCACCCATCGCAAGAGGAGTGATAGAGGCCTCAGCACCACCTGCCACCATCACTTCGGCATAACCGTCCCGAATGTGGCGGAACGCGTCGCCCACTGCGTTACTACCACCTGCACAGGCTGCCACAGGGCAGATACACATGCCATGCAGCCCAAAGCGGATGGCAATATGTCCTGCGGCAAGGTTGGTGATTGCCATAGGGATGAAAAATGGGGATACTTTGTCAAAGCCTCGGCTGACACCAGATACACAGGTGGATTGAATGGTCTCAATACCACCAATGCCGCTGGAAACACACACACCAATACGGGCGGTGTTTTCCTGCTCCAGATTGAGACCGCTCTGCTCCATAGCCTCAGCAGCAGCTACAACAGCAAACTGAGTGAAGCGGTCCATGCGGCGAGCCTCTTTTTTGTCCAGCACAGCAGAGGGATTGAAGTTTTTGACCTCAGCAGCCAACTTTACTTTTTGTTCGCTGCAATCATAATGGGTGATGGGGGCAATGCCACACTGACCAGCTTTGGCAGCCTCCCAAGTTTCAGATACGGTAAGTCCCAGTGGGGTGACAGCACCCATACCAGTGACTACAACACGTCTTTTCTCCATTGTGGTTCCATCCTTTCTGTCTCAGATTGCCATTCCACCGTCTACACACAGCACCTGACCTGTGATATAGGCAGCTTCCTCAGAAGCAAAAAATGCGACTGTATGGGCAATGTCCTCCGCAGCTCCAAGGTGTGCCATAGGAATGGACTGTAGCAGGGCAGTTTTTGCCTGTTCAGACAGCACAGCTGTCATATCTGTGTCAATAAAGCCAGGGGCAACCGCATTGACAGTAACTTTGCGGCTTGCCAGCTCTTTTGCAAGAGATTTTGTCAGACCAATCAAGCCAGCCTTACTGGCAGCATAGTTTGCCTGCCCTGCATTGCCACGCAGACCAACCACACTGCTTAAATTGATAATGCGACCATAACGCTGGCGCATCATGGGACGATAGACTGCCTTGCAGCAGAGAAAAGCCCCTTTCAGGTTGGTATTCATCACAGCATCAAAATCTTCCTCTGTAATGCTCAATGCAATGTTATCTTTTGTGATACCAGCGTTGTTGACCAAAATATGGAGACTTCCAAAGGTGGAGATGACTTCCTTCACCATCGCTTCACAGGCAGCGGCATTGGATACATCTGCCTGAATGGCAATGGCCTGCACACCCAGCTCCAGACAGGCTTCCACAGTTTCCTGAGCGGCAGCAGCGTTGCCTGCGTAGTTTACTGCCACATTGGCACCCTGTCTGGCAAGCTCCAGACAGATGGCACGCCCAATGCCACGGCTGCCACCAGTGACAAGCGCATTTCTTCCCTGTAAACTCATTTGGTTACTCCCCTTTCAGTGCTGCAATGGCAGCAGTCAGTTCCTCAACTGTTTCAACAGGATAACACTTGATCTCTTTTGCAGTTTTGCGTACAAAACCAGAGAGAGCACGACC
>CALWON010000084.1 GCA_944383165.1 uncultured Oscillospiraceae bacterium | reverse complement strand
CTTCTCCACCCATCACACCATAGCTGTCCTGTAATTCTTTGTCGTTCAGGTTGGGGAAAACCGTGCAGGCAACCGCCAGTTTGCCAAGATACATATCATAGTCAGTTTCCCGCTGATACTGGTTCTTCTTTCCTGGTACAGGAACACGCTTGGCACATGATTTCCGAAGGGCTTCATCCTCCGTGCCAGTGATGGTCTTCATCTCCCATTCAATGGGCTGCTTCTTCTCATCCAAAAAACGCTTGGAAGCAACAAACTTGATGTTTTCCACTTTCAGAGCGTTTTTTGCCAGAAATGCGGATAGGCTCATGGTAAAATTCCTCCTGTTTTTGATTATGATGTGATAGAACCCCGCCCAACAGCATCAAAATGGAGCGGGGTTGACATTATTACTGCATACCGGACAGCATGGAGAAGGTCTCTGGAATCTCAAAGTCTTCAAATGTGAAATCCATATCTTCATCCAAATATTCAGCGTCAGCATCAAACTTCGCCAAAACGCCACCGTCAATATTGCAATCCTTCAGGATTGTAGTCTGACGACCTACAGTGGAAGTAGGATCCTCATTGGTAATCTGGATGTCAAAGTACACATCCTCACCAGTATTCTTGTAACGCTCCATGAGCTTACGGAAAATACTGGTGTTGTAATGGAAGGTGGCAGATCCGGTACCCTTCCAGCCGGTAGATTTATTACCCTTTCCGGTCTTGCCCAAAATAGGAACTTCCGTCTTGTTCTTCTCAAAGTTGGCTTCAAGGTTGATTGCCTGCATGAAATTGTAGCGGTTACCCTCAATGGTAACGAAACATTCCGCAAGGGAAGCAGAAATTGTGTCTTTTGCGTGCATCACAGTTGCCATATCATTTCATCCCTTTCTCTTACTGGACGTATATAGTCATATAGAGCTGTGCCATGGCGTTTACTGGGGTAACATAATCGGTAACAACCACGGACTTCTTGGTGTCGCCCTGTGCGACAGTGACATTTTCTCCGCTGAAATCCTGAATGGCTCTGATGGTCTGGAGCTCCTGATGATGTTTTACAATATCATTCCACAGGGAAATGCGACCGGCATTATCATTGGGAACCTTGCCGATGTACTTCGTGCCGAACAGAACAGCGATGTCATTGGCAATCTGATCCAGAACTCTGATGGTCTGGTTGCTGGAAAAGTCGCTGGATTTCACATCAGTGATGGAAATGAAGGTATTGATATCATCGAGAACAACCACTTTCTCATCCACCAGATGGAACATGAAGGAGCCTTCCTTGATGCCGTTCTCCAATTGGGTTTGGGTGTACTTTGTGTCAACAGCATACTCGCCATCATAGTTTATGTTGGTGGCGGAAGCATTCACGGCAGTTCCAGCCACTACGCCAGTCACCCATGCAATCAAAGCAGAGTTTTCGCTATCACCTTCAAGACCATTCTTGACAGAAACAACACCTTCATAGTCGACAAGGGTACGGAACAGAACCACTTGAAACTTCTTGCCCACATCATCACGCATACGCTTCACGAAGGAAGTGAACAGGGCGCAGATTGTGGGATTGTTGGACATACAACCCATGGCGTTGAAGGTGTATGCCTCCATGCGGTCCAGATAGGTTTGATAGGCTGCATCTTCCACAGTGCCGTTGGTACCGCCAGTCAGAGGAGTTGTGGCTGTCAGCTGGAGGCTTGCTTCTTTGATGAAGTCTACATAATCATTCCCAACCAGCTGCTCAGCGGAGGCGACAGCCTTTTGCTGATCCACCATCACAGTCCCAAGGAACGTGGAAACATCATACAGTGGAGATTCCTCCTCGCTGTTCTCATTGGTCTCAATGACGATACGAAGATCATTGCCACGGGTACCAGAGTATTTGGCTGTTGCATAGTCGTTCGCCGCCTTTACGCCACCGGTATTCAACCGGAAGAAATGAACCGTTTTGGCGTGAAGGAAAATTTCACGCATTGGCTTCAGCTCATCAGCGGTGTAGGGATACCCAAAAATCTTCTGAGAGTCTTTCTGAAACTCTGCGAGCTCAACAGTCATAACCTTGTTTTCAGGTCCCCAATTCATATCAAGGGGGATCGTTGCAATGCCACGGTCAGACAGGGTGGCGCTTGCCTTTGCAACAGACACAAAGTTGATATATGCGCCGGGAAGAACCTTATTTTGGGTCAAAAAAGTACCCCCACCAAGTGCCATATCATTTCACCTTACCTTTCTTCATAAAATTTTCAATCAGCGCATCCACCTGATCTTTGGTGTAGGTTTTGCCATCTTCCAAAAGCACAGACAGCAGATCACGCCGATTGGAATACTTTTGGGAATGCAAGATTGTATTCTTGGTGAAAACCACTTTATCTGTTGTCTTTTTCTCTCTGGTTACCATTCAATCACTCTCCCTCGTACCAAAATTGGCTTCCAGTGTTTCCATGTAAGTGGGGTCTGTCACTCTGACCATAGGCAGGTTGTAATTGATGAAAAAGTGAAGAACCCCATCAACCACTTCATAGCTAACACCAGTACCATGAAGCTGATCTCCATTCTGGAGCGTGATAAAGTCCATGGTTTCAATCAGCTTGTCAGCAATTGTAAACAGTTCCTGATTATCACCCTGGTTTTCTGGAAAATACTGAATGTCAAACGGATTCACTTTGATAAAGCGCTGTCCAATCATGGGAGTTACTTCTGGCTTGATAACAGCAATGAAAAAACAGGGCTCTTTCAAACCCTGTTTCACATTGTTCTGGTGGATTTCATAGCTGTCCCCAAAGGTGGCGTTCAGCCTTATGGCGATGCCAGCAATGATTTCATTGAGCATTGAAGCACCCCCTCATAAAGTTCGTCAATTTTCTCTCCAAAATACCCGGAACCTGCCGCTCCAATTCTTGTGTTGAAATGGTCAGCATATAGCGCCCTCTCACCCATCCTTGTTTCAGCACCATTCCGCCTTCTGCATCAGGATCATAAACAAAGCGGTCACTTTCCCAATAACCCGGAATGAATCGCCCTGGCTGCTGTCGGTGTCCATATTCCACATAGGACGCATATACAAGATTGTTGATCAAAACAACAGTGTAATGGTTTCCACGATGCCCCACGGGCATAATTGCCCACGCATCATGGAGCGTTCCATATACAACTGGAGTCAGTTTCACAGTTTTGCTTAAAAGTCGTTTTGCAAGATCTTTGGCTGCTTCACGGAAAAAAGAATCCAGGTCTGAACTCATAAGCTGCTCCATTCTCCTGTTCAGCCTTTCCAGTTGCCTAAAATCACATCTTCCCCAACGTGCCATCAGGCATACCCCCTAAAAGGAATCAGTTGAATTTCCTGATGATGTGTAAATATGCCTGCTTCTCCGCTTTGGGCATAGACAAATGTTCTCTGAGGGTTGCCCCTATTTACTACAATTTTAGATCCGGCAGGGATAACCACTTGAACAGAGAGGAAGAGCTTTACTCTCTGGGATATTGTTGCCACATCTCCTTCCATTGTCGCATTGAGTGACTCAAAGGAGAGCTTGCAGGGTAAGTCAGCCAATCGTTCCACCTCGACAAATTTGGTCAACTTAGTATCTGGGTTTGTGACCTTTTGTTGCTGATAAATGCTGCACCTGTCCTTCCACAGCAGTTCCATAGGGTGTGCTGTCAATCCCATGCAATCCTCCGAAAACGGGAAAGCTCCCGCTCCCTTCCTGTCAGTTCCAAAATGATTGCATCCAGTCGCTGTTCTGGGGTGGTGCAGCCTTCCCCAATCGCATACTGGATGTTGGTATCTCCCTCTTGAACCTGCTTCACTACAGCTTCTAGCTCAAATCCTGACAGCCCTCCTGTCCCCTTTTTGAACTTCAGATATTCACCAGCCGTAATATCCACAGCAATACTTTCCAAACCCTCTGCCATTGGCAATATTGTGTTGGTCTCATTCAGCACACGATAGGAAACTTGTTGTAAAATGAGATCCAGCAGCGGATCAGGCTCTGTAACTGTCACGCCAAGAGCCAGCAGGGCAGTCACAACCTTATCCCTCAATGTAATCACCCAACTTTCTTTTTCCCCATCTTTGCCGACTGATCAACTTCCATGGGAGAATCTTTCTCTTTTGGTGCTTCTTCTGCCTCTCCCTCTACGGTGTAGCCCATCTCTCGCAGTCGTTCAGCAGTGGAGGTATCCTTGATGTACGCAACTCCCTTTTGAAAGAGAGCCAAGCACTTTCCATTGTCCCATACCGCTCCAAACCTCTGCCCACCGGTTACTTTGTACATAGCTTCCCCTCCCTTTTACATGCGACCAGTGTAGTCAAGACCAGTAATAGAACCATGAAGGAATGCAGGACCATGGTCCAGACCAATCTCTCCATAAATCTGCTTCTGTTCTGCTGCACCAGTCTTTGCCAAATCCTCAAGGAACAGAGTACCCTTTCCCGGTACATCCTGAAAAACAGGGGCACAGCCTGCAATATCAGCAATTAAAATACGGTCATTTGGCACAAATGGATTGTAGACAATGCCTATCTTGAAAAAGTCAGTTTCCAGTTCAGTGATGTTCATACCACCAACATTGCGGGAAGCCGGGGTATTGTAGCCCAACTGCTTTTCGTATAAGGTGGTGATTCTCTGCTTCTGATCTGCACCACAGAATAAAACCATATTGCCAAACATAGCACCAGCATCAGCCATTGCTTTGAACAGCTGTTTGAGCAGGTCAATAGAAATGGCAGAATCACCAGCTGCAATGGTTGTCCCTGTGCTGCACAGCTCAAACATACCACGAGTTTTGTTTGCCTGATTGGAAGCAGATGCCTTGTTGAATGTACCATTCAGGAAGGTATATTCCACATCACGAGAAATCTTCTCCAATTTTCTTGCCACCTGCCAATCAAGCTCAGAGGTTGGGTTAGCCATCTGACCAGCAGCATTCAGACCGGACAGCTTGCCACGGTTTGCCAGCTTTGCATAGGTGAGAGTAATAGATTCATGGAAAATTTGGGTCACATTGGTTTTCTGATCACGACCAATTGCAGAGGCAGTGGGAGCCGTCACAGAAGCATCTTCGGTAATGGAAGGCTGAGCCGCCTCAGGAAACTCATAAAGCTGACCTGTGGGAAACTCATCACTCTCAGTTTTCATACCGCCAGATAAACCGCCAATCATGGAGAGAAATGGGGTTTTGGTAGGGGATGCAGTGAACAAATCCCCTGCAAAATTGGGTAGATTGAAGCTGGTACCAGTACCTGTTACATTGTTTGCCATTGATAAATCATCCTTCCTTTTCTTGTCTTAAAATAGTTGAATGCCCTCCGCAGCAGCTTCTCTCTTAATTGCCACTACTAAAGCGGAGTTACCTGTTTTGCGAGCCTCTGCCAATCGTGCCTCATATCCTGTTGTCTGAGGGGAAGGTGTGGCAGTTATAGTGCCAGCTGGGGAAGTACCAGAGATAGCGGGAGCGGGTGGCACATTGGGACGGAACAAGAAGCTTGTCCCCTCGCCCTTCACCAATTTTCCAATTTCCTCCGTCAAACCGGTAACGGTTCCATCATCTGCCAGCACTGCTTTTTCCAAAAAATCTGCCAATAGAGGTTTGACTGTAGCGGGGTTAATGGCGTTGGCTGCTCTCAAAGCCGCATCCACCGCATTCCCTACCTTCAAGTTTCTCATATCTGTGTCATACTTTTTCTGCTGTTCTGTATTGGTGGCTTGGAGCTGGGCAATTTGCTGTTTCATTCCTT
>CALWON010000083.1 GCA_944383165.1 uncultured Oscillospiraceae bacterium | reverse complement strand
CTGGATTGCGCCACTCTACTTACTTTCAAATCTAACATTTCTTTTTAATCTTGTTTGTACCCCTTGTACACCGATGCTTGTATATGCCAATGAAAATAATACTGATACTCGACGAGAAAAATCGGTATCATTTGGATTCCCCTTTCCGTCTATCATAATATACTTCTGTGCAGGAACGGTAACTAAGTTTGGTGTCGTTTTTGCCCCATACAGATTTTTTTCTTGTTTTTTCCATTCGTGTTTCATCAAAGCACCTCCTTTATTGAAAAGTATTATATGACAAAAAACCTGACATCGATTGTCAGGTTTTATATTTTTCCAAAATCAAGTTCAGTTTTTCCATGATTCTTGTACGTACATATTTCGGGGCAAGAACTTCTACACAATCGCCAAAGGTAAGTAGATAAGAATACATGATTTCATTGTCAGGCAAGGCAGCGGTTACATAAAGATAATGTTCAGAATCTGTAATCACACTATCTGTAAATTCATCATACACACGAAATGCTACTTGTGGAGAAAATTTTAAATTAACAGAAACTGTATTGTAATTTTGAATTTCCTTTTTTATTTTTGGTATGTCTGAGGGCTCCAGTGTAAATGTGTCCGCAGAGATAACCCAATCTTTCATACGGGTTAATTTGAAAAAACGATGTTGGTTTTTTAACAAACAAAAACCATATAAATACCAATCCTTGCTCTTAAAGATTAGTTTGATTGGTTTAACGAAACGACTGAGCCAAAATCCTTTGCGATTGAAATAAGAAAAGGAAATGATATGCCTGTCAAAAATGGCTTTTTTAATTTTGTTAAAAATATCTTGTTTTGCAGTATTTTTTACCCAATCAGTAAAATCAGCTTCGATTCAATCTGTGTTTTTCACTTGAAAGAGTGCGGATAACTTGGAACATAATTTGTCTGTGCTCTCTCCTTCAGTGGCAGATATACCTTGTAATGACATGAGTATTTGCTCTTTTTCTTTCTCAGAAAGCAACGATTTTTCCAGAATAAAATCAGACAACAAAGAGATTCCACCACCTTTTCCTTGTGTGGTATAAATGGGAATACCAGCTGCACTCAAAGTATCTAAATCTCTATATATAGTGCGTACAGAAACTTCAAATTTTTCTGCAAGTTCAGGTGCAGTACATGTTCCATTTTCTAACAGGTAATATACAATATGAAATAATCTGTTCACCTGCATGATAACACCTCAAGATAGAGTATACTACAAAAATACGACAATACAAACGAAAGATAAAGAAAAGCAGAACAGCATAGCTTTTCACTATGCCGTTCTGCGATTACTGAATGATTTCCTTTTGATGTTACCCATTAAGTTCCTGGTTTAAACCCATCTTTCAGAGAGACAGCACGGTTAAAGACCAGTTTTTCTGGTGTAGAGTCTTTGCTGTCTACACAGAAGTAACCCAGTCGCAGGAATTGATACTGAGCAGGTGCTGTGGCAGAAGCAAGAGAGGCTTCCAGTTTACAGCCCTCCAGAATTTCCAGAGAGTTTGGATTGAGGCATTCCAGAAAATCCTTGTCCCCACCATCTGGATCAGCGTCAGAAAACAGGTTGCTATAGAGGCGCACCTGGGCATCTACTGCGGTGGCAGCATCCACCCAGTGAATGGTAGCTCCTTTTACCTTACGACCATCGGCTGGATTTCCACCACGGGATTCAGGGTCATACTCAGCCAGTACCTCAATCACATTGCCAGCTTCATCTTTTACACAGCCAGTGCAGCGGATGAGATAGGCTCCCTTTAAGCGACACTCTAGACCATCTGGGTAGAGGCGTTTATATTTTGGAATGGGTGTTTCCAGAAAATCCTCTGACTCGATGTAGAGGTGACGGGAGAAGGACACCTGACGGGAACCAGCATTGGGGTCGTTGGGATTATTTTCCACTTCTACTGTTTCAGTCTGTCCTTCGGGGTAGTTGGTGATGGTCAGTTTCAGAGGACGGAGTACAGCCATAGCACGCTGGGCGTGTTCATTCAAATCCTCACGCAGACAGTGCTCCAAAAATCCATATTCCACAGTGGAAGGATTTTTTGCCACACCAATACGGTCGCAGAAGTTACGAATAGAGGTGGGGGTGTAACCACGGCGGCGCAGTCCACACAGGGTTGGCATACGGGGATCGTCCCATCCAGAGACATAGTGTTCTTCTACCAGTTTGCGCAGTTTGCGTTTGGACATGACAGTATAGTTAATACCCAACCGTGCAAATTCAATTTGACGTGGTTTGCTGGGTACATCTGTATGTTCAATCACCCAGTCATACAGTGGACGGTGGTCCTCATACTCCAGAGAACACAGAGAATGGGTGATTCCCTCCAGTGCGTCCTGAATGGGGTGGGCAAAGTCATACATGGGGAAGATACACCACTTTGTCCCCTGACGGTGGTGTTCAATGTAGCGAATACGGTAAAGAACAGGGTCACGCATATTGAAGTTGCCGCTTGCCAAATCAATTTTGGCACGCAGAGTGTGGCTACCCTCTGGGAATTCACCATTTCTCATCCGCTCAAACAGGTCAAGAGATTCCTCAATGGGTCGATCTCTCCAAGGAGAACGGGCAGGAGTATTGGTGTCGCCGCGGTACTCCTTAAACTGTTCTGGTGTTAACTCACATACATAGGCAAGTCCTTTTTTGATGAGACCAACTGCCAGTTCGTAGGTTTTCTCAAAATAATCTGAGCCATAGAAAAAGCGGTCCCCCCAATCAAATCCAAGCCAATGAATGTCCTCTTGAATGGCATCTACAAACTCGGTGTCCTCTTTTGCGGGGTTGGTATCATCCATGCGGAGATTACAGATTCCGCCAAATTTTTCCGCAGAACCAAAGTCAATGATAAGTGCTTTACAGTGACCAATGTGCAAATAGCCATTTGGTTCGGGTGGAAAACGGGTGTGTACCTGCATCCCGGCAAAACGTCCACCAGGGGCAATGTCCTCGGTAATAAATTCGTGAATAAAGTTCTGGCTGGGGGCTGGCTCCTGTGTCGTTGGTGTGCCATGATTCAGTTCTTCAGCCATATAGAACCCTCCTGTCTCTTTGGTGGGAATATTAACCTCTATATTTTACACCAAACCGGACACAATATGCAAGACTTTCTTTTTGAAAAGGGATATAGTTTGGTATGTGAAAGAAATTTTATTTTACAAAAATTTTACCTATCATTGATGTAAAATGAGTGGATATTTCGGATGAAAAGAGGTACACTAAAGATAATGGGTAAGTGCTAATAAAAAGAGACAATAGGAGATGAATGACTTTGAAATGTGGTATTGTAGATGTAGGTTCCAACACAATGCGCCTTTCCATTTATCAGTGGGAAGGGGAAAAGTTTCGCTTGCTCATCCATAAAAAAGAGATGGCAGGGCTGGCAGGTTATATCCAGGATGGGACCATGAGTTCAGAAGGAATTGAGTGTGCCTGTGGTGTGTTGAAGCAATTTCAGGAAATTTTGAAGAACCTGAACGTACATGATATGTATGTCTTTGGTACTGCCCCATTGCGTAACATTACCAATACAGAAGCTGCATTGGATGTGATCCGTTCCGTGACAGGTCTGGATGTGGATGTGTTGTCTGGGGCACAGGAAGCACATTACTCTTTTGTAGGTGCAACTTCCTGTAGTGACATGCGAGGAAGTGGGCTGCTGACTGATATTGGTGGTGGCTCTACAGAGCTTGTTTCCTATGAAAATGGGGTTGTCACATCTGAATGCAGTTTAGCCATTGGTTCCCTGTCCCTCCATACAACCTATGTCAATGGATTATTTCCAACTAAGGCAGAGCGTAAAAGTATCAAAGAGCGAATTCGTCAGGAACTAGAGTTTTCAAAAGATGCTGGTATTGCCTGCCATCATTTGGTAGGCGTAGGAGGGACCATCCGTGCTGCTGCCAAACTGTGTGATGCCCAAGTGGATGGGGAAAGCCATCGACGGATTTTGCTTGCTAGCGATGTGAAGCGCCTTTACAAAATGCTGAAAACTGGGGATCGAAACGCACTACAGCATATTTTAAAGACAGTTCCAGACCGTATCCATACTGTTGTTCCGGGACTGGCGATTTTAAAAACCATTTGTAAAGAATATGAGGTGGAGACCATTTCTGTCAGTACCTGTGGTGTACGGGAGGGATATCTGTTGGAAAAGGTCATGGGAGGACAGAAAAAATGAGCCGTAGTATAGATACTCGCTACACACAAGAGAGGGAATTGTCATGGTTGCGCTTTAATGAGCGAGTATTGGAGGAGGCAGAGGACGAGTGTGTCCCGCTATTTGAGCGTTTGAAATTTGTGTCTATCTTCACCAGCAATCTGGATGAATTTTATATGATCCGGGTGGGTTCTATTTTTGATATGACCTTATCCAAAGAGAGCCATTTGGATAGACGCAGCGGTATGACACCTGCCCAGCAGTTGCAGGCGATTGCACAGGCGGTCCCACCCCTTTATAAAAGACGGGATAAAATTCTGGGCAGCCTCAATACCCGTCTGCGCTCCTGTAATGTGTGCGACCTCAAAATTGATGAACTGGATGGAAGCGAGAAAAAACAGGTAGAGCGGTGGTTTCGGGGCTATGTGAGTCCTATGCTGTCTCCCATGGTAGTGAATGCCCACCATCCATTTCCAAATTTGCCAAGCAAGCGGTTGTGTGTAATTTTGAAATTGAAACGGGAAGGGGAGCAGTGCTTTGGTCTGGTTCCCATTCCAAAAGCGTTACCCCCAGTTTACTGCCTGGAAGAATCTGGACTACGTTTCCTGCGTACGGAAGAAGTGGTGCTGGAATATTGCCACAAACTGTTCGACTCCTATCAGGTGGTAGAGAAGTGTGTGATGGCAGTGACACGGAATGCAGACATTAGCCCTGATGATGAAGACTATGATGTGGGAAAGGATTTCCGCACCCACATGTTGAAAGTTTTGAAAAAACGGGCAAGATTGGCACCAGTCCGGCTGGAATTACAGGGCAACCCCTCTGAGGAGATACAGCAATATCTTTGTCAGCGGTTGGATTTGCCAAAGGAGCATGTGTTCTTATCCAAAAGCCCACTCTCCATGGGGTATGTGTTTGCGCTGGAAAGTAAGTTGCCAAAAGAAAGCAGTGCTGCGCTTTGTTATCCCCCCTATACACCACAATGGGCTGCCCAACTCCAAAAAGGGGAGAAGATGATCCCACAGATTTTGCATCAGGATGCCCTGCTGTTCTATCCTTACCACTCTATGGACCCATTCTTAAAGTTGGTGAAGGAGGCAGCATCCGACCCAGATGTTTTGTCCATTAAAATTACTATTTATCGTTTGGCATCTACCGCAAAACTGGCAGAATATCTGGCAGCTGCAGCAGAAAATGGGAAAGATGTGACTGTCCTGATGGAGTTGCGTGCCCGTTTTGATGAACAGAATAACATTGCGTGGGCAGAGCGTTTGGAAGAAGCAGGGTGTACGATTTTATATGGCTTTGAACATTATAAAGCACATTCCAAAATCTGCTTGATCACCCGTGTGGAGCGGGGAAAGGTACAGTACATCACCCAGATTGGAACGGGAAACTATAACGAAAAAACAGCGAAACTGTATACAGATTTCAGTTTGATGACAGCAAATCCAGTCATTGGAGAAGATGCAGTGGCATTTTTCCAAAATATGTCCACCTCTAATCTGGAGGGCAATTATAAAGAACTGCTGGTAGCTCCACATAGCTTGAAACCTCGGCTCATGGCGCTGATTCAGGGAGAAATTGACAAAGCGCTGGCAGGAAAACCAGCCCGTATTTTTATTAAAGTCAACTCTGTGACAGACCGGGATTTAATTGATATCCTTGCAAAGGCAAGCCAGGCAGGTGTTTCCATTACCATGAATGT
>CALWON010000082.1 GCA_944383165.1 uncultured Oscillospiraceae bacterium | reverse complement strand
AACATTAGGTGGAAAAGTGGCAGAGACAAACAACAAAGGAAACGTCGCCTCAGAGCTCTCTTGAAATTTTCTTTGCCAACTTTCTTTTTTCAAAAGAAAGTTGGTTTCCAAGAGTATTGAGTAGAAAAGTCGCTCAGAGTATCTAAAAAGAAATTGTTACCTCAGAGCCCTCCCGAAATTTTCTTTGCCCACTTTCTTTTTTAAAAGAAAGTGGGTTAGCCGATACCACCGGTAACAGCACCCAAAATCAGAACAAGGACGGTCACACCACAAAAGAGGTATTTTGCCATGGGATAGAACCAACTGCCCAGAGGTTTGGAGCGGGACAAATTGACCTGTTCCAATACAAATTCTTTTTTGCATACCCAGAAGAACATAATCGCTGCGAGAAGCGCACCAGCAGGGCAAATATAAATGGAGCATACATCCATCCATTGAGAGACAACAGGGGCAATCAGATAACCCACTACAATCCCAATCCCACCAATGATTCCAACCGCCACAGGTCGGGACAGGTGAAACAGCTCTTGCATGGTGGCAATGGGAGCCTCATAGAGATTGATGAGGGAAGTGAGGGCGGCGAAGGTGACAGCAAGGAAAAAGATAATCAGAATCAGGTTGCCATTGGGAATGGAGGAGAGCACATTGGGTAGATAAATAAACATAAGCCCAGGACCGCTCTGGTTGAGCTGCTGCCCAGCTACTGCCATAGCTGGGATGATGACAAGGGATGCCAAAGTGGCAGCAGCAGTGTCAAAAATAGCAACCATTTTGGCATCTGCTGGAATGTTGGCATCATTGCTCAGATAGGAGCCATAAATGAGTGTCCCATTTCCTGCAACGGACAGGGAAAAGAATGCCTGTCCCAGTGCGTAGACCCATACCATTGGGTCCAGCAGCCCTTCTGGTTCCAATACAAAGATGTACTGATAGCCATTCACTGCGCCGGGCAATGTGGCAAGGTAGACAGCAAGGGAGATAAACAAGATGTAAAAAAGAGGCATCATCACTTTGTTGGCAGCTTCAATTCCTTTTCCAATACCAAAAATCAGAATGACAATGGTAAGAATCATACCAATCAGTTGGAAGGGTACATTGTCAGCAGCAACGGAATCAAACAAAGCCCCAAACCCCTCCAGCGTGGGAGCTTTGAACAGGGAGCCTGTGAAAGAACCCACCAGATAGCGGAAAATCCAGCCTGTGACCACAGAATACCCAATGGCAAGGGCAAGGGAACCCAGGACAGGAATCAGCCCCAACAGCTTTCCCACCCGTTCAGAGCCAAACCGCTGACGTGTGGCAAATCCAAAGGCATCAATAGGACCAGAGCGGGTACCACGTCCGAATGCCATTTCCCCAATGACACCAGTGGAACCAATCAATACAACAAAAATCAGATAGGGAATGAGAAAGGTTGCTCCGCCGTAGGCAGAGACACGGGCAGGGAACAACCAGATATTGCCCATCCCTACGGCTGAACCAATACAGGCGAGAATAAAGCCCCACTTGGAGCCAAAGGAATCACGTTTGCCATTGTGCATGTTGTCACTTCCTCTTTCTTTCAGTGTTGGATTATCATACCACAGTCTGTCTGAAAATACAAATGATAAAAACAGGTTATCCACAGGGGGTGTGGATAACCTGTTTTTATGGATAATTTTGTCATATTTAGACCTTTTTTCTGGTCAGAAGCACGCCAGCACAGAGAGCGGTAAAGGGGGCAACGGTGACAAGCCCAAAGGAGCCAATCACAGTATGGATGAGTTCACCAGCCACATATTTATAACTGAGCATAAACTCAATGGGAGTACCCTGTGCCATAAAAACCATCATCAGTGCAATATACCCACCGGAGTAGGCAAACAGCAGGGTGGTGGTCATAGTGCCCATAGCGGAGCGCCCCACATTCATACCAGACCGGACTGCCTCCTTCCAAGTGAGGTCAGGTCGCTTTTCTACCACTTCATATACGGCAGAAGTGATGTCCACAGATAGGTCCATGACAGCACCCGAAGCACCTAGAAAAATAGAAGCCATAAAAATCTGTGTGAGATTGAGATGCTGATAGCCGGAGTAAAGCAGGCTTTCAGAACTGGACATGACTGCACCATGAATTTTGAACAGATTGGTAAACAACACACCCAGCACACAGGTTACTAAAATGCCCAAGAAGGAGCCGGATACCGCAGCAAAACAGCGGTGGTCAAAGCCATAGACCAGTGCAATAATGAGTAGAGTCAAAAACAGGGTGATAATCAGAGCCACCCAGATGGGATTCCAGCCTTTTAAAAACAGGGGAACAAGCACTTTCCAAATGGTGAGCACAGTGAGTGCAAAAGAGGCAATGGCACGGATTCCAGTTTCCCCTGCAAATAAGATGAGGAACAGGGCAAAGCCGATTGCCATGACAGCTTCCCAGCCGAGGCGGTCATGGTCAGACATGGTAACATTGGTAATGGTGTCTCCATTGTGACTGACCACAACCAAAGCCCTGTCTCCCACTTCAAATAGTTTATCCTGTTCCAAGGAGCCGTTGAGCATATTTATGCCTGTCACCACTTCCCCCTGAAATCGACCGTTGACCAGTTCCAGTTCACACCGCTGTTCACCAGAACGCACCAATCCAGTGTCAATAATGGTGCTGTTGTCCACAGACAGTACCTTTGCACTGCATCGCTCTGCCTCCTGATAGAGCATGGCACCCTCAAAGCCTGTGGGCAGAAATAGGAGAATCAAAATAGAGAGCAAACACACCAGAACAGGGGCATAGTATCGTAGTTTTTCAGAGGGTATGGAGTTCAGCATAGCAATCAAAATTCCTTTCCTTGGCAGGGCATGACCCTGCCCGCTGTAAAAACAGGGAGCAGGGTACATGTAAAATGGGGATAGATTAAGCGATTTCCAGCATCTCTGCCAGCTTGTTGTAAATGTCAGTGTTATCGTAGTAACCGTTGAACACATCGGAGCCAACACCTTCAGCCAGAACTGCCACGGGCAGACCAGTGTGGCTGTAAGAGGAGAAGTTGATTCCAGCCTTGTTGTTGATGATGTGAGTTAAAGTGACAGTGAGAGGCTCATAAGTACCATACAGTACAGTTTCCTCCTGCTCATACTGGCTTGTGGTGGTGCCATTGATGCTCTTTTCATAGGCATCCTTCAGCTTTTCTACCTCATAATCAGTCAGTACCAGCTTGTCGCCTTCTTCACCTTCCAGCTTCAGACCAAACAGCTTGGTCACATCAGCCATCACAGCATCAAAGGAAGTTTTGTTCTCCTTGTAGGAGGCAACATACTGGCGGTCGAACTGGTCATAAGAAATCTTCTGGCTCTCCAACAGGTCCAGATAAGTATCATAGTCGGTGCCAGCATAACCAATGGTCATACCACCAGTCTCATGGTCACCAGTGACCAGAATCAGAGTTTCGGTGGGGTGCTCTTTGGCAAAGTCAATGGCAACATCTACGGCATCTGCAAGAGCCATAGTCTCATGGATGGAGGAAGCGGCATCGTTGGCATGGCAAGCCCAGTCAATCTTACCACCTTCACACATCATAAAGAAGCCGTTGTCATTATCCAGCACTTCAATGCCCTTCTCTACATAGTCAGCCAGAGACAGCATTTCCTCTGTGCGGTCCAGCTCGTAGGGGATTGCACTGTCACCACCCACGTGTTCATCTACAATAAAGACTTTCTCGTCAGCGGCAGTAATTGCCTCAGTCTCAGCCTTGGTCATAGCTACCTTGTAGCCAGCTTGAGCTACCAAGTCATAGAGGCTGGTCTGGTTTCCATCAGAACCAGTGGGCTTGCTGAAACCAGCACCGGCAAAGTAGTCAAAGTTAGAGTCAATCAGGTCAAGACCAATTTCATAGTAGTCATTGCGGCTTGCCTGATGGGCATAGAAGGCGGCAGGGGTAGCGTGGTTGATGGTAACAGAGGAGATGATACCGATTTCCCAGCCCTTCTGAGCCTTTAATTGTTCTGCAATGGTCTCATATTCCACAGTAGCAGTTTCATCCACACCGATGGTACCAGAGTAGGTTTTATGACCAGTGGCAATGGAAGTAGCAGTAGAAGCGGAGTCGGGGCAGAAGCTGTTGGAATCGTAGGTCACAGCAGAACCGGCAGCAGAGAAGTTCATGAAGTTCAGATATTCAGGACCATCCAGAATGGCTCCCTGATTGTCATCCAGACTGGGAGCAGCCTGCCAGTAGTCCTCATCGGTCAGGGCACCCAGATAGTCAGCAGTAGACTGCATTTGAGGATAACTCATACCGTCACCAATGAATAAAAAGACATACTTGGGAGCGGTTGGGACGGTTGTGCTGCCCGTCGCTACGGTGGTAGCAGTTCCATTGGGCTGAGTGGTATCTGGGGTCTGTGCAGGGGTGGTGGCACAGCCAGCCAGAGAGGCAGCAGCCAGAGCCAGGGTCAAAGAACTTGCAATCAAGCGTTTCATACAATGATTTCCCTCCAGTTTATCAATCCGTTACATCCTTCGGACAGCCATCATTGTACGAAAAAAATTCCAATGCTACTACCATCATTCGGTGAAACCTATGTGAAGTTTACGAAAAGAAACAAGGGGAAATGTAAACTTTTTTCATATGCCCTATGATATAGTTGGGAGTATGGAAGGAATAAAGAGATAATGTTCTGACACAACAACCCAGCATAGAAGTTGAAAAATCAACTTTTATGCTGGGTTGTTGTGTGTTTTAGAGATTTTTGGTTAAAAAGGGAGTTTGTCTACAGCTTTTTCTTATACTGGCTCATAGAAACTGACTTTATTTTCTGTCAGGTGTTCTATCACACCATCCCATTCCAAAACAGCTTCCTTTTCCTCAGTTATACCCATTTCTTTTAGCATATCTGTAAAATGGTCTATCATATTATTGGACAATTGATATTTTTGAGTGGCTGAGGTAAACATCAGCCGCACACCATCCAACAAAACAGACTCTATTTTATCAGGTTGGACTAATTCTATTTGAACGCCATGTTCATCCACTACAAAATAGATTTCCTGTTGATTGTCAAACACAATATGCCTAACTTCAGCACCTTCTTCTAAGCGTTTTTGCAAATCCTTCATAGAATATCCGGGAATTGGGTCATTTTCTAACAGCCATTGTGAGAATTGCTCTGTTGATACTTGTTCTGTTGCCAGTTCCGACCATGTGGACTCAGAATCATAACAAATCTGGATGTCATCTGCTGATGTGACACAAATAGCTTTTTCAGCATCGACATACAAGGCAGAAAAATCACTGTTTCGTAGTTGAGAAATTAAAATAGGTACATCAGCTTCCAAAAACGTCCAATCATGGGGCATGAGCTTATTAGTGATTTTGTCTTGATAAGATACTACACCAACATTCAGCAGGTCAGTAGATGCTTCAGCGTTTTCTGATTGGGGAGTTTGACAGCCAGCAAATACAAAAATGGAACATGCAATCACAATGGATTGGATTAACTGTTTTTTCATGTGTTTCTCAACTCCTTTTTGCCTACTTTCTTTTGAAAAAAGAAAGTAGGCAAAGAAAATTTTGTAAGGACTCTTAGGCAAGTTTTTTGGAAAGGAATAGCTGTTCCACTCTGTAAGAGCATTTTGTAATGTCTCAGAGGCTACATTTCCTTTGCTGTGACTCTCAGCCACTTATCCACCCAATGCTCTTGGAAACCACAACTCTGTTCCATTGAATTATGTTGGTGATGACTACACCCCCTTTCTTTTGAAAAAAGAAAGGGGGCAAAGAAAATTTCAGGAGGTCTCTGAGGCAACATTTCTTTGTTGGCGGTCTCAGCGACTTTTCTACCCAATACTTTTGGAAACCTCAACTCTGATTCATTGAACTATGTTGGCAATCTCAGCCACTTATCCACCCAATGCTCTTGGAAACCACAACTCTGTTCCATTGAATTATGTTGGTGATGACTACACC
>CALWON010000081.1 GCA_944383165.1 uncultured Oscillospiraceae bacterium | reverse complement strand
GATGCTGCCCAGCCTACACCGTTATAGATGGAGCAGCGCTCTCCATCATCTACCTGACCATTGCCGTTGACATCCTGGTATGGGAGCAAAGCCCATCCGTAATCGGCATTGTTTTCACTGGAGTAAAATGTGTTGATGTTCCAGCTGCCCTGGGTGCTCATTGCCACCACACCAGAGGTGAACAGAGTACCACATCCTGTTTCAGAAATCACCGATTGGGCGGGCATGGTGTCTTGAATTACCTTTCCCAAAAACTCCATGGCCTCCAAAGTCTTGGGGTCGTCCATACCAGACTTGGTTTTATCGTCGTTGATGATATACCCACCAAAGTCATAGACGATGTTCCACCAACCATCCTGGTTATTTCCCACATCCGCTGCATAGCCATAGATCTTGCCGCCGCTGGCACCAGCTTCCAACAAGGTCCAGTATTCATCCCAGTTCATGGTTTGAATGTTTACTGCAATGCCAGTCTGTTGGGTCCAACCATCGGCAATGGTCTGCAACCCTTCTAGTTGGGCACCGTCCCAAATGCGAACCTCCAGAGCTTTGGGGGTATCATTTCCATTGGTTCCCTCAGATGTGTTGGAATTGCCAGCACAGGCGGTCAAAGACAGTGGCATACAGGCAGCTAAGGTCATAGCAATCAGCTTGTTTATGGGTTTCATTCCATATCCTCCTTCTGTGTGTGTTAGTGGAGTGTATGCCTGACGCTTATCCGGCCGGCTTACCGTAGACATACACTGGTTTGTTGGGCTTTCCAAATCTTGAAGTCACGTCTTGTGCATTGTGCACATTGCACAGTATGACTTGAAAGATTACAACATAATTGTACAGTTTACTGCTTAGTTCGTAAATTCAAATATACGACATTTTATATTTTACTTTGCGTTTTAGATATGACATCACATTAGGTTATATGACATTTTCGAATAAAAAACGATAAAAATAGTCTAAAGCAACTCTTGACAGACTGTGTATGATAAAATAAACAAGGGATAGCTCTACCAGATGAACTAGACGGCGTATCCCTTCGTATTCTATGTTAGCATTGTTGGAGGATCCCCTATGAAAACCATCCACTCCCCATCTCCAAAATATACAGATGAGCTAGACATCAAGGCACATGAACTCCATGATATGCGATTTATTGACTTGAACCTATATCATTTTGGATGGAAACGAACCAATCCCAGCCAATCCTATGGTCCCCACGCCCGAGATCATTATCTCTTTCATTATGTGATTGCAGGAAAGGGAAAATTGCGCATTGATCAGGAACGGTATTCCATTTCGGCAGGACAAGGGTTTTTACTGGTTCCTGGACAGACCACCACCTATCGTTCCGATGATACCGACCCTTGGGAATATACCTGGGTGGAATTTGATGGACTAAGAGCCCATGAAGCGCTGCAATTGGCTGGAATTGGTGCAAAAAATCCAATCTATACCGCCATCAACCAGGAGGCGGGAGATCGTTTGAAAGATTGTATGCTGAACATGGTAGAACACAGCGATTTTAGTGCCTTTCGGCTGATCGGGTGTGGGTATTTCTTTTTGGATCAACTGACCATCTCCTCTGCCACTCGGCGTACATATAGCCGTCGCCGCATTCAGGATTTTTACATCCAAGAGGCACTGTCCTTTATTGACCATAATTATCAACGGGATGTCTCCATTGAAGATATTGCTGCCTTTTGTGGGTTGAATCGAAGCTATTTCAGCAAACTATTCCGAGATTCTATGGGGGAAACTCCCCAAACGTTTTTACTGCACTACCGTATGAGCCGTGCGGCACATCTGTTGCAGGAAACCAGATTGTCCATCGGAGAAATTTCTGCACAGGTTGGATACTCCAATCAGCTCCACTTTTCCCATGCCTTCAAGAACATTTACAATATGTCTCCACGAGAATATCGACAAACTCATTTTTGTTCGGATATTGGAAAGTAATTGGTGTATATGGGCATGTATGGATGATTGGTGAAAAAACAGGAGAGACCACCCGGGTGGGAGTGGTCTCTCCGATGATTGTTCACATGTTCCACTTTTCCTGTCAATTATCGTTCCTATCATACTGTACAGCACAGAGGAAATACAATCTTGAGGATATCATCCATAGTCAGGGAAAAGGAATATAGAGGGTTATTCTTTGATAAGAATAGTGGTATGACCCTCTAAGGTACAGCTCCGGCACATTCCATCGTCATCATAGAGCGTATACGTGGCACCGGAATAGCCAATGCACTCCAAAGGTTGCGTAGAGAGGTCGGCCACGGTCTCACAGGGCTGGGCAAGTGGAATGGTGTGTCCCTGTCGGATGAAGAGCGGAACTTCATTGAGTGCCACAGAGACATGATGGACACCAGCAGGCAATACCGTTTGTGTGAGAGTACCGTCGGGACAGAACTTGACAAACAGCATTTCTTCTGGGAGATAGACATATCGACCGGTGGCATTTTGCTGATAGACAGGAGCCACCATCACCTCATTGCCAATCATCAACTGATCTTCCACCTCACAAGCCAGAGGATCGTTTGGGTAGAGAAAGGACAGAGGTTTAAAGTATAGATCGTTCCCCAAGGCGGCTTTCATAAATTCACTGTACAGATAGGGAATCAGACGATAACGTACCGAGATAATATGACGGAAGTCTTGGGGATTCTCAAACTGATAAAATTCTTGCTCTCTGGTACCCAAGGCAGAGTGGTTACGCATGAGGGGGGTAAATACCCCAAATGCCAGCCAGCGCAGGAGTAAATCTCGGGTGGTATTACAGCCAAACCCGCCGAGATCGGCTCCACAGTAGAGGAAACCACACATATTCAGGGATGGCATCATTTTAATGTTCAGGAGAATGTGAGACCACCAAGACATATTATCTCCTGTCCACACCCCTCCATAGCGGTGCATCCCTATGTAAGAGGAACGGGAGAATAACAGGATGCGGCGGTCAGGAGCCAGTTGCGCCAAAGCCTCCCCAGCTGCACGGGTCATATTGTAGCCAAACAGGTTGTGTACCCGGTCATGGCGCACCCATTCTCCCTGAACCTTGTGGTAAAAACGCTGGTAATCTTCTGAGGAATTGGACAAGCGGTTGAGCGCATCCAACACACTGTGATGGGAGAGAGCACCTGTGGAATCTGCCAGATAACGCTCCATAGAGGTCTTAACCTGTGCCAGTCCTTCGGGAGAGTAGAAAATAGCTGGCTCATTCATATCGTTCCAAAAGCCATCAATCCCTGCGTCCACTAACACTCGATACCAGTTGCCAAACCATTGTCTGACCTCAGGGTTCAGCACATCGGGGAAGTGTGTCAGTCCAGGCCAGACAGCGGCTTCAAAATCGCTGCCATCCTCACGCTTACAGAAATACCCCTTTTGAACCCCCTCTTCATAGACCGGGTAGCCCTTTTCGATTTTTACGCCGGCATCAATAATGGGAACGAGATGAACGCCCTGTTCCCGCATTTCCTGCACAAAGGCGGGGAAGTCAGGAAATTCTTCAGAGTTTACAGTGAAGTCTTTGTAGTCCTCCATGTAATCAATGTCCATGTATACCATATCAAGAGGTATATGGTGCTTTCGGTGCTCCTGAACCACTCGTTCAAAGTCCTTTCGAGTTTTGTATCCCCAGCGGCTCTGTCCAAATCCAAAGGCAAATTTGGGTGGGATGTAGCTGGGACCAATGAGGCTGCGGAATTCCTTGACCACATCATAGGCACTGGCACCTTGGATTACATACAGCTTCAAGTTGGCAGAGTCACAGGTGACGGAAAGTGTATCTTGCTGTGTGTAACCGATATCAAAGGTGATGGTGGTGGGATAGTCGAAAAAGAGTCCGATGTGGTTGGTACCAGAGAGCACAATAAAGTTATGGGCAGCATACAAAGAAGAAAGGTCTTCCGTGTGACTAGGAGTATCAGAACAATGATTGACATAGCGGAAACCTCGTTTGTTGATGCCTCGATTGGCTTCTCCCAAACCATAGACCACATCCTGTGCTTCCAATGTGTGGGTGAAAGAAAATCCATGGGTGGTGGCAATGGTACCAATAGGAGGATTACCAGCGGTTTCTGAAACAGATTGTACCACAGCATCCGTTTCAAACGGATGACCAAATACATATAGTTGTACCATGTTATCAACCTCTTTTGCTAGAAATTGTATATGGAAGGTCTTGTCTGTGTATAATATTATATAGACAATTTTATGAAAGTTCTTGCAGTATTGCATATCATCATATAACAATCTTGACTTAGGGTGAACGATCAATGGATGTAACACAAGATACACAAATGGAGTTGACTCCTCATGGTACCATCCAGCAACCGATGGCAGCCTTGTACTTTTCCAATCAAGAAGATGTGGAGCAGTGTCCATTTTCAGTGGCACGGCACTGGCATCAATCGGTGGAGATTCTACAAGTGCTCCGTGGGGAGATGCGAGTAGAATTGGATTTGGAGGAGTATTACTTACAACAAGGGGATATTTGTATCATCAACAGCGGAGAACTGCACCAAATTAGCGGATGTCACAGAGGAACCATCCATCGTGTGGTGCTCTTTGACCCTGTCATTCTCTCATTTGCCTATGAGGATGAGATACAGACCCAAATATTTCATCCATTAAGGACGCAGCAATTGACCTTCCCTTCCATCTTATCTGTGGGCAGTCCGATGTATCAAGCATGTAGTTCCACCATTATCACATTGATGGATACAGCATTGAACCAACGAGAGGATTGGTATTTTCGCTGTAAGCTGTTGCTGTTGGAGCTGGTTTACACACTCTATCAAAAAAGAGGGCTGACAGGCACCAAAAGACGGTTGACCCCGGTAGAAAAGGAGCAGATTCATCGGTTTAAATTGTTAGTATGCTATATGCAGCAGCACTATGCAGAAAAATTAACATTACAAGATTTAGCACAGGTGGTAGGGTACAACCGTCAGTATCTCTGTCGATTTTTCAAGCAGTTTTCTGGGCAATCTCCTATGGACTATCTCATTGTGCTGCGAATTCAGCAAGCAGCTGATTTGCTCAGCCAAACCACACGTCCTGTGTTGGAGATTGCTATGGATTGTGGATTTGACAATGTCAGCTACTTTATCAGGGCGTTTAAGCATCGAATGGGGCAGACACCCAAGCAATATCGACTACACATTCAGGAAGAAATTCCATTTTTGAAGAATAATGGTAAGTAGTCCATGAGGAGAACGGTCAGATAAATTGCATATTTTTCAAACTTCTGCCTATACTAACCACACATTCGGTAATTGTTTCAAATTCAACGCAATTCTACAAACATTCCCATACATTTACCGAATTGGATTGAGTTTTGTTGGAGGTTTTGGAGACGATGAAAGCAACAGGAATTGTGAGAAGAATTGATGACCTTGGGCGCATTGTCATTCCCAAGGAGATTCGCCGCACGATGCGTATTCGTGAGGGGGACCCTCTAGAAATCTATACAGACAGAGATGGCAGTGTGATTTTCAAAAAATACTCTCTGATGGGTGGGCTTAGTGAATTTTCCTCAGAGTTTTGTGAATCTCTCAGTCGCACCACAGGGCATGTGGCTGTGATTACCGACCGTGACAACGTGATTGCCGCTTTTGGTGCCCCACGCCGTGAACTGATGGATAAGCAGCTCTCTGAGCAGGTGGAACAGCTCATGGAATCTCGGCAGATGTACCAGCACAAACAGGGAGAAGGAGCCATTCCGCTCTGCTCAGACAACAGCAACTACTGTCTGGACATTGCAGCCCCTATTCTTGCAGAGGGGGATGTATTGGGCAGTGTCATGTTTGTAGCCCCAGAAGAAAATCTCACCGGTGGTGAGGTGGACTATAAACTGGCGCAATCGGTTGCCACATTTCTGGGCAGACATATGGAAGGATGAGAAAAACCCAACCAGATAGACCAAAGGAATCGGTCACTGGTTGGGTTTCTTTTTATGGGATGGGTACTTCCTTCACATCAAAATAGGTATCCAGTTCCACAGAGGTTTGAGAGTC
>CALWON010000080.1 GCA_944383165.1 uncultured Oscillospiraceae bacterium | reverse complement strand
ATCTGTATCAACTGGCAGTGTATCATAAACTGCACCCTTTTTCAATCTCTTTTCCATCACAGAGAAAATAAAAAGGGTTCTGAAGGCAACAGAAAACACCTTCAGAACCCTTTTTCATTCTCATTTGTGTCACAGACTGCTGCAACAAGTCAGCCCTCTTTTTTTGCAAACGGCTCCGTTTTTCCCATATAGTCCTTCGTCTCCAAAGGCATATTTCGTTTTTGTAAGCCATACCGCACCAGACGGCTAACCACACTATAAAACATGGCAAACACAGGCACACCCAGCACCATGCCGGCAAACCCAAACATCCCACCAAACAGCAGGATGGAAAACAGCACCCAGAAAGAGGCAAGCCCAGTGGAATCACCCAAAATCTTGGGACCCAAGATATTGCCGTCAAACTGCTGCAAAATGAAAATAAAAATCACAAAATACAGACACTGTAACGGGCTGACCAGCAAAATCAACAGGGCGCAGGGGATGGCTCCAATAAAGGGACCAAAGAACGGAATGACATTGGTCACACCAATGATGACTGCCAACAACATCGGATAGGGAAACCGAAACAGGGTACAGCAAATCAGTGCCAAAATACCAATAATCAGGGAATCTACCAGTTTTCCGTTGATGAATCCACTTAAAATCCGGTAGACGCTTCTGGTCTCCTCCACCAGAAAATCTGCAATGTTTGTGGGGCAGAAACTGTAGACGATTTTCTTGGACTGGGCTGCAAATACATCTTTCATTGCCAGCACATAGACAGACACAATGATAGCAATGAGCAAATCTTTCAGCAGCATCAACAGTGCCACTACCCCACTGGACACACTAGTGACAACCCCAGTGAGCTGGGGCAAAATATCTGCCTTCATCCAGCCCACAATTCCCTCTACAGACTCCAAATCAGGTACAATTCCACTAAGCCACTGCTCTGCTGACATGGCCATAGAACCATAGTAGGGCAGCAGTGCCTGCTGTAACTCTGGATTATCCTCCAAAAATTTGGTGATTCCACCCTGAATACTGCGAATATAGCCGGGAAATGCCTCCACCAGTCCCACAATACTCAGATAGACCTGTGGCAGCACCATAGCAAGCAGGATATACACCACAAAAAAAGCCAAAATCAAACTGAGCAAAATTGCCACAAAATTCACAAGCCCCTTCATTCTGGCAGACACCTGCCTTGTACCAATCAGAAGCTCTGATAAAAACTCATACAGAAACCGATGGACCGGCAGCAGCAGAAACGCCAAAACCAGCCCATAGAAGATGGGGCGCAAAATCAAAGCCAGCGTATTGAAGATGGCACAGACTTTGGAAAAGTTGTAAATGGTGAAAAAGAGGAACAGGGAGGCGGCAATCACTGCAAAGGCAGTCACACCGGCAGCCACATAGCCTCGATACTTATGCTCGTTCACAACGGCTTCCACCTTTCTGGCTCTTATACCTTCAACTCAGTCTCCTTGCCGGACAGGGCTGCTGCATACTGTTTCAGTACAGGCTCCACCTCGTTGGCAATGAACTCCTCCACCTGTTCTGGGCAGCGTCCAATATAACGGGATGGCTCCAGATGGGCAGTCAGTTCCTCTTTGCTCATACCAAAGGCAGGGTCGGCAGCAATCAGGTCAATGAGGTTGTTGGAAAGCCCCAAATCTTTTACATTTCTGCCAGCTTCCTGAGAGAGAACACGGATTCTCTCGTGAAGTTCCTGACGGTTGCCGCCACGCTTCACTGCATCCATCATAATATTCTCACTTGCCATGAAGGGCAGTTCCTCCAACACATGCCGCTCAATGACTTTGGGATGAACCACCAGACCAGAAGCCACATTGAGGTAAATGTTCAAAATGGCATCTACTGCCAAAAATGCCTCTGGTACAGACAGACGCTTGTTGGCAGAGTCGTCCAGTGTACGCTCAAACCACTGGGTGGCAGTGGTGATGGCAGGATTGCCCACATCCACAATCACATAGCGGGCAAGGGAACAGATACGCTCACAGCGCATGGGGTTGCGCTTATAGGGCATGGCAGAAGAACCAATCTGGTTTTTCTCAAATGGCTCCTCCACTTCTTTCAGGTGGCACAACAAACGCAAGTCGGTTGCAAATTTACTGGCAGACTGGGCAATACCAGACAAAGTAGAAACCACATTGTAGTCCATTTTACGGGAATAGGTCTGACCGCTGACAGGCACTACCGCATCAAAGCCCATTTCCTTTGCAATCTTCTCCTCCAAAGCCTTGACTTTCTCATGGTCGCCCTCGAATAGCTCTAAGAAAGAGGCCTGTGTGCCGGTTGTGCCTTTGGAACCCAGCAGTTTCAGGGTAGAAATCCGGTATTCCACTTCCTGCAAGTCCATCAGCAGTTCATTCATCCACAGGGTTGCACGCTTACCCACAGTCACCAACTGGGCAGCCTGAAAATGGGTGAATCCCAGTGTGGGCAGTGCCTTGTATTCCTTTGCAAATTCAGCCAGACGGGCAATCACCTGTACCAGCTTATTGCGCACCAGCTCCAGCCCTTCCCGCATCAAAATCACATCGGTATTATCTCCAACATAGCAACTGGTGGCTCCCAGATGGATGATGGGCATTGCCTTGGGGCACAGTTCCCCATAGGTGTGGACATGGGCCATGACATCGTGGCGCAGCTTCTTTTCCCAGTTTGCTGCTACCTCATAATCAATATCAGTCAGATGGGCTTCCAGCTCAGATACCTGCTCCTGTGTCACAGGCAACCCCAGTTCCATTTCTGCACGGGCCAAAGCCACCCACAGTTTCCGCCAGGTGGAGAATTTTTTATCTGCTGAAAACAGGTATAACATCTCATCACTGGCATAGCGGGAGGAAAGGGGGCTTTCATAGGTATTGGTTGGCATAATACATCGTCCTTTTCTATCTAGTTTTCCAGAACACCTCTGTTCTGTTTACTCACTGGTTCATTATATCTTATTTTTCTATCCTTTACCATAGTTTATCAAAACTTTCACAATTTTTATATACCGATGGTTCCCAATTTATTCCTTTTTATTGCCAATAAAAAGAGAGACCGGAACTCCAGTCTCTCCTTGTACCATATCACTTACACATCTACACCAGCCAGGAACTTCTCCAAGCGGTCCAGACCTGCTTTGATGTTCTCCATAGAAGTAGCATAGGACCAGCGGATAAACCCAGGAGCACCAAATCCAGTACCGGGCACCACTGCCACTTTACCATGCTTCAGGAACAGATGCCCAAAATCATCTGCATCTTTGATCACATGTCCAAACAGCTCTTTTCCAAAGAGCTTCTCAATATTCATCATCACATAGAAGGCACCTTCTGGCTTAATGCAGCTGACGCCGGGAATCTTGTTCATCCGCTCCACCATGTAGTTGCGTCGCTCCTCAAATGCCTCACGCATTTTCTCCACCGTCTCCTGAGAGGCAGTCAAAGCCATCAAGGAAGCCTGTTGGGAAATGGCGCTGGGGGAACCGGTGCAGTGACCCAGATAGTTGCCAATGATTTTTGCAATATTGGCAGGGGCTGCCACATAGCCAATACGCCAGCCAGTCATAGCGTAGGCTTTGGACACACCATTGACCAGCAGGGTGCGCTCTTTTGCCTCTGGGCTGATGGAAGCAAAGCTGACAAACTCCTCATTGTCGTAGGCGAGGCAGTAGTAAATCTCATCGGAAATGACATAAATGTCTTTTTCCACACAGACACGGGCAAGGGCTTCCAGCTCCTGACGGCTGTACATCATACCAGTGGGGTTGGAGGGGTTGTTGAGAATCATGCACTTGGTTTTTGGGGTAATGGCGGCTGCCAGCTTTTCTGCGGTAATTTTAAAATGTTCTTGCTCGGTTGCCTCTACCACCACGGGCACACCGCCAGCCATACGAATTAACTCAATGTAGCTGACCCAGTAGGGAGCGGGCAGGATAACCTCATCACCGGGATTCACAAGGGCACGCAGCGCCACATACACACAAGGCTTTGCACCATTGGACACTGCAATTTCATTGGCATGGTACTCCACACCGCAATCTGCCTTTAACCGCTCACAAATTGCCCTACGCAGCTCAATGGTACCAGTAGAGGGGGTATACTTGGTATGGTTGTTGACAATCGCATCAATACCAGCCAGTTTAATATGGTCAGGGGTTGGAAAATCAGGCTCACCGGCTCCAAATCCAATGACGTCATGCCCTTCGGCTTTCATCTGCTTAAACATGGAGTCGATGGCCATGGTGCTGGATGGTTCAATGTTCAATGCGATACTGGATAACTCTTTCATAACAACTGTCCTCCATTCAATTTTTGCAGAAATGCCACCACAATCCTACAAAATCCTGCTCACAATGCAGTAAACTTTGCATATTGAAGGTTTTGGGTGGAAATCCCAAGGAATCCACTGTCTCCTTCTCAAAACAAGTCCAAAATATGCCATTATTATAGTCTCTCACTTGCAGAATTGCAAGTCCCTATGTGTAAAATTTTATAGCATTTGAATTTTATTTTTGTAGTAAATGCAAAACGACACCCAATCCCAAAAAGATTGGATGTCGTTTGTATGAAAACAATTTCAGACCAGCTTCTCCCGAATCCGTCTACCCATCTCTTTTGTGCCAATGGGTGTCACCCCAGTTTCTGCAATGTCTGCGGTTCTCCACCCTTCCGCCAGAACTGCATCCACTGCCTGTTCAATGGCAGTTGCTTCGTTTGGAAGCTGAAAGGAGTAGCGGAGCATCATAGCAACAGACAAAATAGTAGCAATAGGGTTTGCCAAGTCTTTGCCTGCAATGTCAGGGGCAGACCCATGGATTGGCTCATACAGCCCAGGGGCAGTATCTCCAATGGAGGCAGAGGGCAAAAGCCCAATGGAGCCAGTAATCATAGAAGCCTCATCAGAGAGAATATCCCCAAACATATTCTCTGTCACAACCACATCAAACTGCCCAGGGTCTTTCACCAGCTGCATAGCTGCATTGTCCACCAGCACATCTTCATATGTTACATCACTGTATTCCTGTGCCAATCGGTGCATCACACTACGCCAGAGGCGGGAAGTCTCCAACACATTGGCCTTATCTACACTGGACACCTTTCCACGGCGCAGACGGGCCAGTTCAAAGGCACGGCGACCAATACGCTCAATCTCCTGCTCAGAATAAGCCATGCGGTCGGCTGCTTCCTCTCCCCTGTCCTCTGTCTGGTAACGCTCCCGTTTTCCAAAGTAAATGCCACCTGTCAGCTCACGCACCATCATTAGGTCAATGCCATTGGGTACCACTTCCGGCTTCAGTGGGCAGGCATCTGCCAAAGCAGGACGCAGAGCAGCGGGGCGCAAGTTGGCATACAGCCCCAAGTCACTGCGGATGGACAGCAATGCGGTCTCTGGCCGCTTTTCTGGCTCTGTGGCGTGTCCCCACTTGGGACCACCTACTGCACCAAGGAGCACAGCATCACATGCTTTGCATTTTTCTGCTGTGCCATCTGGATAGGATTTTCCCACTGCATCAATGGCACATCCACCCATTAAAACACGCTCAAAAGTGAAGGAATGACCATATTTCTCTCCAATGGTTTCCAGAACCTGCACTGCCTCCTGCACCACTTCTGGACCAATCCCGTCCCCGGGAATCAATGCAATTTTATAATTCATTGTCCTAACCCCCTCTCCTTTAAGGAATTGAGTAAACCGCCGCTCTGAATAATTCCCTCAATAAAGGCAGGGAATGGGGCTGCCTGATAGGTTTTCCCTGTGGTCTGATTGGTGATGACACCAGTGGAAAAATCCACATCCACCTGATCGCCTGCCTGAATTTCCTCAGCCGCCTGGGCACACTCCACAATGGGGAAGCCAATGTTAATGGAGTTGCGGTAGAAAATACGGGCAAAGGAGGGCGCAATCACACACTTTACCCCACAGGATTTGATGGCAAGGGGGGCATGTTCCCGACTGGAACCACAACCAAAGTTGGGACCTGCTACAATGATGTCCCCTTCCTCCACGGTAGAGGCGAACTCTGCATCAATATCTTCCATACAGTGAGAAGCAAGAGCCGCCGGTGATGGGTCATTGAGGTGACGGGCTGGAATAATGACATCGGTGTCTACATTGGCACCATATTTATATACTTTCATGGAGATACCAATCCTTTCTCATGAATCTGTGCTGTTTTTTATTTACTGGCTTTCCTATGTCCAAAATAAACCCCTTCAAAGAGCCTCTTAAAAACTTTCTTTCAAGAATGCAGAAGAAAATTTGCTGACACTTACATGTCCAAAATAATCCCCTTCAAAGAGCCTC
>CALWON010000079.1 GCA_944383165.1 uncultured Oscillospiraceae bacterium | reverse complement strand
TTTTAGGTTTGGGCAACGGCATCAAAAAGAGGAGAGGAACCAATATGTTAGAAATGGTTTTGATGGTCGGTTTGTTTGGATTTCTGGTTTTGAAAGGGTTTCAAATTTGCCGGAAAATCAGTGTGTATTTTGATGGGTTAAAATGGAGTGGGTCACTGTGCATTCGCTCTACCTTGTTACATGATCTGCTGGTGTCAAGCTGTCGAAAAAACGGTAAAACGGGGCAGTTGCTTTACGCCTCCTATGGCAATTCCCTTCGAATGACTACACTAGGGTTGTTTGCCCACTTGACCATTGATGTTTCTGGAATCGTCCTGTTTTGGTTCGGTGTGAAAAAGTATGTTCTTCTGCAAGGTTGCTATTTTGAAATGATGTGTGCGTTTGTCTGTTGGTTTTTCTTTTGTGTGTTCTTTTTTGTTTTGGATTTTATCAATACAAAAGGTGTGTTGTAAGAAAACCAATCAAATGGAGAAAAGAGCCATGACAAAGGAAGAAGTTGCTGTAAAATTAACAGAGCTGTTTCCAGAAAAAGCCCCTGCCCTTGCACAACACTATGATGACTATGATGGGCAACTGTTGGCACATGTCTTTTTTGCAGATGAGGTGAATGAACCTCTGTTTGTGCTGCTGCAAAGCAATTGTGACCAGAAAACCATTCAAACCTATTGTGCTTTCATTGAGGACATGTATTTTCATGGGGATGAAGATGTAAAGAATGTTGTGGAAGTTACCATTTTAGAGAGGCTATCAGATGAAGAACCAGTTTGGTTTCGTTTTGGAAGTTACCTGACCAACCAGTTGATTCGAGAAATCAATACAGTGTTAATACCACAAAATACCATGTTGCCTGTACTGCCTTTGCCCTACCGTAGACGCAGAGAAAAGAAACGTAAGTAGACAACAGAAGAGAGTGACAAGGATATCATTCATAAGGGGAACTAGATGATGAAAGATTGGAATTTATTCCTCAGGCAGACAGAAATGCAAAAAAAAAGCCCAATGCACCAGTTAAACGGGGTTTTATATCCCATGTGCCTATTGGACATCATTATGTTGCCAGAGGAGAAGGTCTGGTTACGGCTGGTACAGTATCATGCAGAAAACGGAGTCCATAACTATGTAATCGACAATGGCAGTGGGGATTCTTTGATGGTATGGCTTATCCAGGAAGGGGTTTTCATCAAGGGATTTGACCATGAAAACCCACTGAACCAGTTTGCTGCTGATACGTGGAATGAGGCTTTTTTTGACCATGTCTATGCAGGAATCCCAGCCCACTTTCTGGAGTTAATGACACAGGAACAGCGGGACGAGACTACTTTTTGTATGTGGTATGAGGCAAAAAAGGAGAAATGGACACAACATCGATGGAAGAATCAGGACGGTGGGGAGAAGTTTCTTCTAGGGTATCTCATGGAAACCCCACAGGAGTGGAAAGCATGGGCAGAAGACTATTATGAATGCTCCATAGATGAGACTGCTGTGCAAAAGATTTATGATACTCAGATGGTAGATGAGGAGAGTATCACCACACTCAATCCATCACGGGATGTCCATGCTGTGTTTCAGGAAATCCAGTCACTGGGGGATATTGATAGGGAGTGGGATGTGGATTTGCCTGAATAGGGCAAAGAAGGGGGCTATAATAACCCCACCACATGTTGAACGATATTTCTGGCATAATTATAAGAAATTCATTTGAAAATAAACCGCTTAATACTTGACTTTGCACAATAGATTTGTGTAGAATGGGGATGGAGAGAACCAATAGAAAAATGGGGGGTTCATATGGCAAAGAGATGCCGGATATGTGGGCACCAAAATGGGGATGACCGTTATTTATGTCAACGGTGTGGGGAATTCTTGGATGACAATGCTAGGGTGCTTCGTCATTATGAGCAGATGAAACGAGAAATTCCACATGCAGAACAGGACGGAAAGAAACCAGAGCCACCACGGGTACGGATCAGGATACAGGAGGATGAAGTTCCTGCTGAGCAGGAGTCAAAACGGGTTCCTCCGGCTGCCCTGTGGGCATTGCTGATTGCTATTGTGGCAGTGGTGGGGATTGTGGCATGGGTTTTACTTGCTTAACAATAGAATGTAACAACAAAATAGGGGCTGTAAAAAAGTCCACTGTCCAAAATAAAACTTTCGCATAAACTTAGAAAATCCAAGCAGGATAGCTACTATTTGTAACGTCCTGCTTGGATTTGTTTTTCTAAAATTAGGTTTTTTCGACTTTTTTACAGCCCCTATTTTCTTGTAAGAGGTTGTTTATGCAAACATGGGGGAGGAGAAGTAGCGGTCGCCGGAATCTGGCAGAACCACCACAATGGTTTTTCCTGCGTGTTCAGGATTTTTTGCAAGCTGACTGGCAGCCCACAGGGCAGCACCAGAAGAAATGCCCACCAGAATACCCTCTGTGCGTACAATGTCACGACCAGCGGCAAAGGCATCCTCATCCTTTACACGAATAATCTGGTCATAAATGGTACGGTCAAGGGTATCAGGCACAAAATTTGCACCAATGCCCTGGATTTTGTGGGGACCTGCCTGACCGGTGGATAGCAGAGGGGAGGTATCCGGCTCCACTGCCACTGCCAGCAAGTTGGGGTTTTGTTCTTTCAGATATTTGGCAGTTCCAGACAGGGTTCCACCTGTACCCACGCCACACACCAGAATGTCCACCTTGCCCTCTGTATCACGCCAGATTTCGGGACCAGTGGTGCGATAGTGTGCCTGTGGGTTGGCAGGATTTACAAATTGCCCAGCTAGAAAACTGTTGGGAATGGAATTTGCCAGCTCCTGTGCCTTGTCCACTGCGCCCTGCATGCCAGCAGAACCGGGGGTGAGAACCAGTTCAGCCCCATAGGCGGCCAGCATGGAGCGGCGTTCCTGGCTCATGGTCTCAGGCATGGTGAGAATCAGACGGTAGCCACGCACAGCAGCCACACAGGCAAGCCCAATACCAGTATTGCCAGAGGTTGGCTCAATGATGGTGGAACCTTCTTTTAACTGCCCAGCGGCTTCCGCAGCTTCAATAAGGGCAAGTCCTACACGGTCTTTGACAGAACCGGCTGGATTCAGATATTCCAGTTTAGCAAGGACAGTGGCACCAAAGCCCTCTTTCTTTCCATAGCGGTGGAGGGAGAGCAGAGGTGTATTTCCAATCAGCTCCTCTACACTATGTACAATATGGGACATGAGATATTCCTCCTTAAATGATAGGTTATTACGCTATGATGATACGATGAATTTTTCCTGCTGTCAATGGGTAAGTCTGTTTTTATCACTGGAAGCTGTTGGAATGGGGAGAGAAACAGAGGTTTACAAAATAGGAAAAAAAGGACTATAATAGAGAGTAAGGTATAATATGGGAAGGAGTTGTATCATTTGAAAGTTGGTCTGGTTTTGGAAGGTGGAGCCCTTCGTACCATTTTTTCGACTGGTGTGCTAGATGCCATGCTGGTGCGAGACCTGATGCCTGATTATGTCGTGGGGGTTTCTGCGGGCATTGCCTATGGAGTGAGTTATCTCTCCAAACAGCCCAGAAGAAATTTAGATATTGTGACACAGTTTGTCAACGACCGGCGGTATATGGGGGTGAACAACCTGGTGAACCGCAACAACCGCAGCTATTTTGGACTGGAATTTTCCTATGAAACCATTCCAAATGAGTTGGTGCCATTTGATTATGATACCTTTGAGGCATTCCCTGGGCAGGTGGAGGCAGTGGTCACAAACCTAGAGACGGGGGAAGCAGAGTATATGGAGGTACCCAGGCGGGATGATAAGTTTATCCTGTTACAGGCTACCTGTGCCATGCCATTGATGTTTCCCATTTATGAGATGGATGGAAAGCCCTATCTGGATGGTGGTGTGGTGGATGCCGTCCCATTTGAGCGGGCATTTCAGCAGGGCTGTGACCGGGCACTGGTGATTTTGACAAAACCCCGTTCTTTTGTGCGCAAGCAGGAAAAACTCAATCCACTGATTGAACGCACCTATCACCAGTACCCCAATTTCTGCAAAGCAGTGGCAGAGCGGGCAGAACGGGACAACCGTGCCAGACAGAGACTGTTTGAGTTGGAAAAAGAGGGGAAAGTGATGGTCATTGCCCCAGAAGCAACCCATGGTGTGGGACGGATTGAACACAATGTGGAAAAGCTGAGACTGCTGTGGGCACAGGGCTACCAGCAGGCAGTGGAGTGTATGGATGAAATTGAAGCATTTATGGGGCGGTAAGGCTGGAGAACTGGGATGAAAATTGTAGTCATTGATGGACAGGGCGGACGGCTTGGAAAGCTGTTGGTGGAGGGCGTGAAGGAGAGCCTTCCCGATGCCCATGTGATTGGGATTGGAACCAATGCCATTGCAACAGCAACCATGCAAAAAGCAGGGGCAGATCAGGTGGCAACGGGAGAAAATCCTGTGGTACGCAATGTGATGGATGCTGATGCGGTACTGGGTCCTATGGGCATTGTGGTGGCGCACAGTATTTTGGGGGAGATTACGCCGGCAATGGCAGAGGCTGTGGGGGGCTGTCGTGGAAAAAAGTTCCTGATTCCCATGAATAGCTGTGGAGTCCTGGTGGCAGGGGTACAGGAACAAAGTCTCTCAGGCTATGTAAGGCTGGCAGTGGAACAGCTCATACAATTTTTGCAAAAGGGGGAATAGAGATGGAATATCGGATGAAGCGGACCGATGGGGGTGTGCAGCCCTCTCTGTTGGGCTTTGGTGCCCTGCGGTTTCCTGTGAACAGTCAGGGGCAGGTGGATGAAGCACAGGTTTCAGAAATGATTGACAGAGCCATGAAAGGCGGTGTTACCTACTATGATACCGCATGGCCCTATCTGAATGGAGAAAGTGAGCCAATTCTGGGGCGTATTTTGAGCAAATATCCCAGAGAGTCCTATTGTCTTTCTACAAAATTGCCCTGTTATGAGCTGAATAGCAAAGAGGCAGCGGCAGAGCGGTTTCACATGCAGCTCCAACGGCTGCAAACCACCTATTTTGACTACTACCTTTTACATATGCTCAACAAGGATACATGGAAAAAGGCTGTGTCACTGGGTATGGTGGAATTGATGGAGGAGTACAAAGAAAAAGGATTGATTCGCTACTTTGGATTCTCCTTCCATGACAGCTATGAGGTATTTGAGGAGATTTTAAACAGCAGGAACTGGGATTTTTGTCTTATCCAGCTAAACTATCTGGATACAGATTTTCAGGCAGGGCTGAAAGGGTATCAACTGGCAGAACAGAAGGGGATACCTGTTCAAATTATGGAGCCATTGAAGGGGGGCTTGTTGGCACGGCTGTCTCCAGAAGTGGCAGAACCCCTTTTGGCATGTGACCCCAACGCCTCTATGGCATCCTGGGGAATGCGCTGGGTTGCCAGCCTTTCCAATGTGGGGGTTGTACTCAGTGGCATGGGGGCAATGGAGCAGGTAGTAGACAATCTAAATACGTTCCAGACCATTAATCCCCTGAGTGAGCAGGAGCGTATGGCAGTGGAGGAGACCGCCAAACGGCTGCGGGAACGGCTGAAAAATGGCTGTACAGGCTGCCGCTACTGTATGCCATGTCCTGCCGGTGTGGATATTCAATCCAGTTTTCAGGTTTGGAACAATATGGCCATTGACCAGGATAAGGCACTGACGAAACGCAACTGGGGAGCCATTGCGCCAGAAAATCGCCCAGACCAGTGCTATGGCTGTGGGCGGTGTGAGCGGATTTGCCCACAGCACCTGCCCATCCGCAGCCATTTGAAGCTGGTGACGGAGCAGGTAGAAGCCTTTCTGAATGAAAAGAACAAAGTCGAACAATTTATTTCGTAATCGTTAAGAAAATGAAATTTTTTCCGTAAAAGAGCGGATAGAACTTGCAATAAATGAAAAATGCGAGTATAATGACTGTGTCATGAATTGAGCACTTGCTTGTTGGGGGTAGTAGATTCATACCATAGGACAATCAAACACAATTCCCCTGGGATGCAAGGGCGAGACAAGGCGTGCTGGTGTTGTTTCGCAGAGCAAAAAGTTCCAGACCTGTGAAAGACATGGGGTACGCCGGTTCCTGAACGTAAGATAGAACTGGAGGTGTCACCGTTGTTTCAAATCGGGGATAAGGTCGTGCATCCAATGCACGGCGCAGGAATTGTAGAAAGTATCGTCCAAAAGAAGGTCAATGGGGTCATGCGTGAGTATTATGTCTTGAAACTGCCGGTTCGTGCTATGGTGGTTATGGTACCAGTGGCAACCAGTGAGGAAATCGGTGTGCGCCCCATTGTGGAACCGGAAAAAGCAGTGGAGGTACTCCACGCTATACCTGACTTACAGGTGGAAATGACCCAAAACTGGAATCGCCGTTATAGAGAAAACATGGAACGACTGAAAAGCGGTGATTTATTGGAAGTGGCATTTGTGGTCAAAGGGCTGATGCTGCGGGAGCAGAAACGTGGGCTATCCACAGGAGAACGGAAGATGCTCCACTCTGCCAAGCAGATTTTAATTTCTGAACTTGTGATGTGTCAGAGCAGCAGCTACGAGACAGTGGAGGCGCAGATTCAGCAGGCATTGTCATCATAAAGAGAAAGAAGGAGCCACTAGGCTCCTTTTTTGTAAGGGAGTTTATTCAACTATGGGTGGTTTTTTTGCACGG
>CALWON010000078.1 GCA_944383165.1 uncultured Oscillospiraceae bacterium | reverse complement strand
TTTGGTGTGTTTGTGCTGATTGTCTCTTATGAGACGGAGGACAAGGAACAAGTGGGACGCAGAACAGCCACCATTGCAGAAACAGTGACAGCATTGGCAGGTCTTTTTAGTATTGATATGCTGTCCACCCATCTGCTCAGTACACCATTGCTCACTGTATTGGGGTTGTTTACAGATTCCTATACTACTTTGTCTGGAGTAGAAGTGGGAACCCGTATGACTTCCCTGTTTGATAACCCAAATATTTTTGCCGGCTGTGCTGGGATTGGTGTGTTGCTGTCTTTGGGACTTGCCACCACAGCACAGAGCAGAAATGCAAGACGGTACCATGTCATCTGTCTGGCTGTCAATGCCCTGTCCTTTGTGCTGGCATTCAGTATGGGTGCCAGTGGTGTGATTGCACTGGCATTTGTGGTCTATCTGATTTTTGAACAAAAAAGCCGTCGGGCTGATTTGATTGTACTGATGGTAGAGACATTGGTGCTGTCTGTGGCTGCCATGTTCCCCATTTATGTAACCTCATTTGATGCGTGGGACGGTATTCAGCCCATCCCTCTGGTGTGTACCATTGTGGTGGCTGCCCTGCTGTGCGTGGCTGACCAGTTCAGCCAGAAGATGCTGGTACCAAAATTGCAGCAACACACCAAAGCGGTGATTGGTCTCATTGTGGCAATCTTTGTTTTGGTGGGTGTCTATGCCGCCCTTGCCCTGAACATTACAGGGAGCATCAATTTGGGTGCCGGGGAAACACTGCGCCGTTCCATCTATCCTGCGGCTGGAACCTACACCTTACAGGTGGAGAGTGACAAAGAAGTATCTGTTGTCATTGAGAGCCAGAACAGAGAAGATACCATGATGCACACCAGCTCTGTGTTGTACTCCGGTTCTGCACAGGGGGCTTCCTTTGTTGTACCAGAGGACAGTGAGGTAGTTTACTTCAACTTTACCGCTGGTGAGGCAACCCAACTGGTTTCAGCCACCTATCAGGGCGATGGTGGTCAGGGAGAAGTGAAGCTGGGCTATAAGCTGCTGCCCGGTTTTGTGGCAAACCGTCTACAAGGTCTATTTGCAAACCAGAACGCCATTCAGCGTCTTGTGTTCTTTGAAGATGGCATGAAGCTGTTCCAGCGCAGCCCTGTCTATGGTCTGGGTATGGGAGCCTTTGAAAATGGCGTCACCAGTGTTCAGAGCTTTTTCTATGAGACAAAGTATGCCCACAACCACTATATTCAGGTACTGGTAGAAACGGGTGTCATTGGCTTTGTGTTGTTTCTTGGAACATTGCTCTCCATGGCTGCTGTATTGCTGCTCAACCGTAGAAAGAAAGACTTGGCACACCCAATGGTACCCGCTCTGCTGGCTACACTGGTCTTTATGGCAGCCCATGCAGGAGTAGAAGTGGTATTTTCCAGTAACTTCTATTTACCACTGGCATTTCTTGTTTTTGCATTGATTTGCCTGTGCTGTGGAGAGGAATTGTCCCTGTTCAGGGAAAAAGAACTGGTGAAAACCTGTGTACAGCGAGGTGCCGCAGTGCTGATGGGTGTGTATGTTCTGCTGTTGGGTGGAAATATGTGTGCCCAGTATATGTTCCAAAAGGCGGCCACCTATGATGCCATTGAAGATTGTATCATGGTAGATAAATTTGAGTGGGCAGACTATATGTTGTCCTATGTATACAGTGCATCTGCAGAGGAAAACCCAACCTACCAAATGGAGCAGAATTTGCCCAAGTATATGGCAAAATTGGAGCAGCAAAACTCCAACACCATTCCTCTGTATCTGGCTCAGGCATACTTCAATCTGGGACAGACAGAGGATGCCATCCGTATGCTGGAAAAGTATGTGAACTACGTGCCATCTGACCCTGCTACTTGGAATGCTGCATTCAATACCCTGATGACCAATGTACAGGAAAAACAGGCATATGTGGATGGAGTACGCCGTATTTATGATATGATGAAGCAATGGGAATCTGAAAACATGGGAACCATTACACTAGATCAAACAGTGAGTGCTTTTTTGCGTTATATGTTACCTGATACAGTACAAACTCCAGTTCAGTAAAAGCAAACCAGAGTGTTTTGAAAAGAAACACTCTGGTTTTTCTTTGTAAAAGAAAGACTTGTGAAAAAAGAGAGACTTTTTTCTGCCCCTGTAGTATGATGAAAAGAAAACGGGAGAGTGTCAGCCATGTGCAAAATCTTGTCTGTCTCAGTTCAGAGAGCAAATCCGGCAGGAAATATTACCCTATATGTACTGGACCATGTGGCACCAGAAGAACGTCCTAGAATCACAGCCCACCTAATGGCACAAAAAGAACTGCATGCCGAGCAGATTGCCTATTGCTGCTCTCCCATGATGGGGGGCGAAGGGCGGATTGAAATGGCAGGGGGAGAATTTTGTGGCAACGCAGCCAGAGCCTTTGCTATGCTGCTCCAACAAAAGAAACAGTTGCCTACAAACTTTTCTTTGGAAGTTAGTGGCTGTGACCATCTGGTACAGGTACAGGTGGAGGGAGACAAAGCACAAGCACAGATGCCACTGCCCAAGTGGGTGCGAACAGTAAAAGAAGTGGATGGCGTACTGGTACATCTGGGAGGGATTGCTCATCTGGTCGTCAAACGGGAACCCAGTGAGGAATTTCTCAATCAGATGGAAGGGATATTTCAAGGAATTCCATCATTGGATGCCTATGGTGTGATGTTTCTGACCGAGCCAGAGGGCACAATGGTTCCTCTTGTAAAGGTGCCAGCGGCTCACACACTGGTGTGGGAAGGGAGCTGTGGCTCTGGCACACTGGCAGCATCCATAGCCATGTCCATTCATAAAGTGGATGGTACATTCTCCTATTCATGGAAACAGCCCTCTGGAACGGTGGAAGCCACCATTGAAAAACGAGATGGGCACGTAATTGCAGCCCGAATTGGTGGATTGGTGGAATTGGATGAGCCCATCATAGTGGATGTGGGGATGGAGTAACCAAATCAGGTATCTCCACATAGTATGAGGTGAGGAGATGATGGCAATGGTTCAAAACATCGTGTCCCATCTGATCAACCTTCTGTGTATTAAGAATGTAGTAACGCTCATTCTCACATTGGTGTTTGGGCACCTCTCCATGACAGGAAAAGTAGATACTCAGGATTTTCTGTCCATTTTTTCCATTGTAATTGCCTTTTATTTTGGCAGCCAGGTAGCAACACCTTCCAATTCAAAATCCTAACACAAACTTGATGGTCGCTTTTGAAGTTTCCCTTCCATTTTCCCTGAAAATGTTGTATGATAGAGACAGGAGCAAGGTGACATGCTCCCAAGGGTATCTTGAGAAAGCGAGGGTTGACCTATGGAAGCAAATGTACACAATAAGTTGATCATGGCTGTGGTGCAAGAGGATGACTATGATACTACAGTCAGCGAGTTGAATGAGAATGGTTTCTTTGTCACCATGCTCAGCTCCACTGGCGGATTCTGGAAAAAGAAAAATATTACGATTATGTTGGGTGTAGAAGAGAGTAAGCTGGATACAGCACTGCAAATCCTCAAGCGGTGTGCAGGGAAGCGGAAGCAGACCATCTATTCCAATGTGTCTATGCCCACTGGCAGCCAGTATGCGGTGGCAATGCCGTCGGTTCCTGTCAATGTGGAGCTGGGCGGTGTGGCTGTATTTGTAATGGATTTGGAACGGTTAGAGAAGTTCTAAAAATCCCCTTGACAGCGACAGCTGGCTGTGTTACCATACCCCCTACCAGTAAGGGAGTAGTCGGCACAGTGGTTTTGTGTAGCTAAGTCAACAGACTGAGGTGGTTGTGTGCCTCTGGCTTTGTTTTTTATGATGAGACTTATCTGGGTGTGTCGCCACGCCCAGATAGGTCTTTTTTTGTTGTCGAAGCTCCCAACATTAGGGAGGAAGATGGAGTATGAGTTATGTAGAACGATTCATTTTGGCGGTTGCACTGTCTATGGATGCCTTTGCAGTGTCAGTCTGTAAAGGGTTGGCAACCGGGCAGGTGAGTATGAAACATGCCACCATAGCAGGGGGATGGTTTGGCGGCTTTCAGGCGTTGATGCCTCTGGTTGGTTGGGCATTGGGGGTTCAGTTCCAGAATTTAATTACCAGTTTAGACCACTGGATTGCATTCTTTCTGTTGGGATTTCTGGGAGTGAATATGATACGGGAAGCGATGAGTCAGGAGGAGGAAGAAGTGGAAGGAACTTTTTCCATCAAAGCTATGTTTCCCCTTGCACTGGCAACCAGTATTGATGCTTTGACGGTGGGTATTACCTTTGCTTTTTTGCAGGTGAATATTCTTCCGGCTGTGGTGCTGATTGGTGTCACCACATTTGTGCTGTCTGCCATTGGTGTAAAGGCAGGTGGAATCATAGGGGAAAAAGGAAAGTCGAAAGCAGAATGGTTGGGTGGAATGGTTTTGATTCTTATGGGAACTAAAATTTTGTTACAGCATCTGGGGGTTTTGATGTAAGTACAGGCATAAACATTAGACACATCCCATAGAATAGAGCAAACAGAAAGGATGGGATGGTATGGCGTATGAAAGTGGAGGATTTTCCACAACCACAAATCACCATATATTACTGGAGGACAGACAGAGTTTAACAGTATCCGGTGTGGAGGAGGTGGAGAGCTTTGATGAAGCCACCATTGTTATGGTGACAGTAAAAGGCACACTGGTGGTGCGAGGAGAGGGATTACATATCGAAAAACTGTCTTTGGACGGGGGAGACTTAAAAGTAGAAGGCAGTGTGGATTCCCTTTCCTATGAGGATACAGGCAGGGAGCGAGGCGGACTGCTTGCCCGTCTGTTGGGCGGATGAATGTAGATGTGATGGCGCAAGTCCAAGCCATTTGGCAGGCAATTTTGCTGGGATTGATGGCAGGTCTTTGTTATGACCTGTTTCGCATTTTTAGGGTGCGGATTCCACTGCCCTTTTTGGGTGGTTGTCTGGATTTTCTGTTCTGGATTGGCTGGACAGTGGTTCTGTTTTTGTGGTCTCAGTGGGCATGGGGGGGACTGGTCCGTCTCTATGGGATTGCCCTATTGTTTACAGGTGGTGTTGTGTATTTCTGTTTTCTGAGCCGCTGGCTGCTGTGGTTGGGTTATCGTATTGCAGATATGATTACCTATTTTATCCATATTCTGCTGCTTCCTGTTGTGCTTTTCTTTGCATTGTTGAAAAAAATTAAAAAACTTGCAAAAAACATCTTCCTTTCTCAGCGGAAATGGTATAGAATAAATCAGATAACTCGGGAAATGGAGGATACAGCCAGCCACTGGGGAAAGAGAGGAGAGGATTCCAATGAAGCTCAAACGGGCAGGGATGCTGACCAAAGTGATCATTGTAGTTCTATTGATTTATTTCACAACCTCTTTGCTGGATTTAGAGGGAAAAATTCAGGACACAGAGCAGGAGATCGGGGCACTGCAGGAGCAGGTGGAGCAGCAGAAGATTCAAAATCAACAGCTACAGCTTGCCATCGAAAACAGTGATGACCCTGAAACTCTGGAGCGTGTGGCCAGAGAGAAAGGCTATGTGAAGCAGGGAGAAACCCTGTACATTGACATAGCAGGCTAGTACACTCCGTTGGAGCAGGATTGCTCCAGTCGCTGCCCAGATTGGGAATGACTTCAGAGGGAAATTTACAAGGAGGATGTTTCAGTCAGTTATGGAGTTTGGTGTTGGGTCCATTTTGGACGGTAAGGTTACGGGTATTACCAAGTTTGGCGCATTTGTTTCACTGCCAGAGGGGCGTTCTGGACTGGTTCACATTTCAGAGATTGCCTATTCCTATGTCAGTGAGGTGTCAGAGCACCTGAAGGAAGGACAGGAAGTTAAGGTGAAGGTCATCGGAATTGATGAATCTAACCGCATTAACCTGTCAATTAAAAAGGTCAATGATCCACCTCCTCGCGCCCAGGGAGCACCTCAGGGCAATCGCGCACCCCGTCAGGGTGGTGCACCCAGACAGAACAGTGCACCTCGTGGGGGTGGCTTTGCGCCCCGTCCAGCTGCACAGAAGGAGCCAGCTGGCTTTGAAGATATGTTGCGTCAGTACATGCAGGCTTCCGACAGTAAATTTTCTGAGATGCGTTATCTGGAAAAAAAGGGAGGCAATCGCCGCAGTGGTGGTGGCGGTCGTCGGTGATGAATGCCAACACGGTGTGGGATGTATTCCTGCACCGTGTTTTTGTATCAAAAGAATAAAAAAGATGCCTCCCAAAAGGGAGGCACCCAGTCTACGGGGGAGTAAACAGAGATTGCAGAATCATCCATTGGTGAGCTGCAAATAGAAGATACCATATTTTGTAAATGAATGCAATAGGAACTTTTGTCGAATCAGGAGTTCTGGAAAGGAAATACTATGTTAATCATCAATGGAACAGTGCATACCATGGATGGAATTACCATTCCAGATGGATTTGTACAGGTAGAAGGCAGTAAAATTGCAGCGGTTGGACCCATTGAGCAGTGCCCGCAGGAGTACCATGGGGAGGTATACGACGCCAAGGGGGGGCATATTCAGCCCGGTTTTATTGATGCCCATTGTCATTTAGGAATGTTTGGAGATGGGCTTGGAATTGAGGGGGATGATGGCAACGAAGCCACAGACCCATGCACCCCACATCTAAGGGCAATTGATGCCATCAATCCGCTAGATCGCTGTTTTCAAGAGGCAAGAATGGCTGGCGTGACCACAGTACTCACAGGACCGGGCAGTGCCAACCCAATCAGTGGGCAGTTTGCA
>CALWON010000077.1 GCA_944383165.1 uncultured Oscillospiraceae bacterium | reverse complement strand
GCAAAAAGAACTTCGAGGGTTGCCACCACTGACATGGTTTAATGGAATAAGGTTATGCTCTCCAAAAGCATTGGGTGGAAAAGTGGCTGAGGCTGACAGCAAGGGAAATGTTACTTCAAAGACCTTCTGAACTTTTCTTTGCCCACTTTCTTTTTTAAAAGAAAGTGGGTGTAGTCATTACTGACACAGTTCAATGGAACAAGGTTGTACTTTCCAAACGCATTGGGTGGAAAAGTCGCTGAGACTGACAGCAAAGAAAATGTTACTTCAGAGACCTTACAAAATGCTCTTACAGAGTGGAGCAGTTGTTCCTTTCCAAAGAAGTTGCCTGAGAGACCTTACGAAAATTTCTTGCATTTGTCTGCAAGCTATGGCATACTAGACAGGAAGAAGGGAGTGATTGACACCATTATGATGATTTCCACCAGAGGGCGGTATGCCCTGCGCGTGATGCTGGACCTTGCCCAGCAGGAGCCAGACCAGTATATCCCCCTGAAAGACATTGCCACCCGCCAGGGAATTTCCGAAAAATATTTGGAGAGTATCATCCGTGCCCTGTCTCAAAATGGTGACCTGCGGGGGATTCGAGGAAAGGGCGGCGGTTATCAGCTGACCCGTTCTCCTGAGGAATACAGCATCGGGCATATTTTACGCCTGACTGAGGGCAGCCTTGCCCCTGTCTCCTGTCTGGAGGATGGTATGGGCGGTTGTGAACGCTCGGACTGTTGCCTCACATTGCCTGTTTGGAAAAAACTTGACACCATGATTCAGGACTATCTGGACAGTGTTTCTCTTGCAGATCTGCTCAATCAGCAGAATTGAGCAGATCTTTTCTTTTCCCCATTTTCCTATTGACAAGGTTGGTTTATCTGTGGTATAGTTCCACCATATTTTATGACGCTAAATTGCTATCACAAAAAAGAAAGGGTGTTTCCCATGTCTCGTCCAGCCTATCACTTTGAAACATTAGCCCTCCATGTTGGTCAGGAAACTCCAGACCCTGCCACAGATGCCCGCTCTGTTCCCATCTATCAAACTGCCTCCTATGTGTTTCCCAGTGCAGAAAATGCCGAGGACCGTTTCTCCCTCCGTGCTGGTGGTAACATCTATGGCAGACTGACCAACCCCACACAGGAGGTACTGGAAAAGCGAATTGCCGCTCTAGAAGGTGGCTCTGCTGCTCTGGCTGTTGCCTCTGGTGCTGCCGCCATTACCTACACCATACAGGCATTGGCACAGGCTGGCGACCACATCGTAGCACAAAAAACCATCTATGGTGGTACTTACAATTTACTAGCTCACACCCTGCCTCAGTTTGGTATCTCCACTAGCTTTGTAGATGCCCACAACTTAGGTGCAGTGGAAGCTGCCATTGCCCCAAACACCAAAGCCATCTATCTGGAGACACTAGGCAACCCCAACTGCGATATTCCTGATATTGACGCCATTGCAGCCCTTGCCCACCGCCATCAGATTCCCCTGGTGATTGACAACACCTTTGGTACACCCTATCTCATCAGACCCATCAAGCATGGTGCAGACATTGTGGTACACTCTGCCACCAAGTTTATTGGCGGTCATGGTACGTCTTTGGGTGGTATCATTGTGGAATCAGGGCAATTTGATTGGAAAACTTCTGGAAAATTTCCACAGATTGCAGACCCAAACCCCAGCTATCATGGAGTATCCTTTGCAGATGCAGCGGGTTCTGCCGCCTTTGTCACCTACATCCGTGCTGTTCTACTGCGTGATATGGGGGCTGCCATCTCTCCGTTCAACGCCTTTCTACTTCTACAAGGTACAGAAACACTGGCACTGCGTATGGACCGCCACATAGAGAATACCAAACAGGTGGTGGCATTTTTACAGCAACACCCCAAGGTACAGAAGGTCAATCACCCCTCACTGCCTGACCACCCAAACCATGCACTCTATCAGCGGTATTTCCCAAAGGGCGGCGGCTCCATTTTTACCTTTGATGTAGTTGGCGGTAAACAGGAAGCGCACACCTTCATTGACCATCTGAACATTTTCTCCCTCCTTGCCAATGTGGCTGATGTGAAAAGTCTGGTCATCCATCCAGCCACCACCACCCATGCCCAACTCACCCCAGAGGAGCTGGAAGAACAGAACATCCACCCCGGTACCATCCGGCTTTCCATCGGTACAGAACACATTCAAGACATTCTGGCAGATTTGGAACAGGCTCTTGCAGTCATTTAACCTCTATTTCACAAAAAATGTGTTGACAAACCACTTTTCATGACTTATACTTCATTCGTCATGTGATATGAGTTTTCATACAGAGTATCTCATGCAAATATTTCTTCTGACCACCCAGCCGATTGGGTTAAGGCCATACGGACAGCCGGGTCAACTGCCGATAGGCAATCTTTAGTATTGCCATTATTGATTGAGTTAAAAGCTCAATTTTATAAGTTGGTTACTCACAACCGCTGCGTGAACCGCATCAACTTGTAAAACGGTCAATAAAGAGTAGTAAAAGTAAGTATTTGCTATATAGACTCTGTAAGAACGCAATATCTCCCTCCCTCTGTGCCCCTTTTTCCATTTGGGTGTTGTCAGTGGGTGGACATGGCGTCATTACATTTTGAACCATTTGACAGGTAATGTGTGTCACTTACACATTACCTGTTTTATTTTGCCAAAAAAAGGGAGATATGGGTATGGGGGATAAATTGAGGCTGTATGGCTTTAACAATCTAACCAAGGCATTGAGTTTTAACATCTATGATGTGTGTTACGCAAAAACAGCCCGTGAACAGAAGGACTACATTGCCTATATTGATGAACAGTATAACTCTGAGCGTTTGACCACCATCCTGACCAACCTCACAGACATGATCGGTGCCAGAGTATTAAACATTGCCAAACAGGACTACGAGCCACAGGGGGCATCTGTTACCATTCTGATTGCAGAAAGTTCCATGATTCCAGTGGGACAAACGCAGCTTGCCCATCTGGACAAAAGCCATGTTACCGTCCATACCTATCCAGAATACCACCCTGAAACCAGTCTTGCCACCTTCCGAGTGGACATTGATGTGGCTACCTGTGGCGAAATTACCCCTCTGTCCACACTGGACTATCTGATTGGCTCCTTTGATTCTGATATTATTACCATGGACTACCGTGTACGAGGCTTTACACGGGATATGAGTGGTAAAAAACTGTTTTTGGACCACAAAGTAACCTCCATTCAAGATTACATTGACCCCAAAATCCTGCTGCGCTACGACGCTGTGGATGTGAATGTGTATGGTTCCAACCTGTTCCACACCAGAATGATGGTCAAAGACATTGATTTACAGAATTATCTATTCAAAACCGATGTCTATGAACTGCCACCCCAGACACGACTTGAAATTATGAACAACCTGCGAAAAGAAATGATTGAAATTTTCAGCGGGCGCAATATCTACGACTGAACAATGGAAGGAGGGAACAGTCATGGCACAAAATCCCCAGACAAAAGCCCCCATTTATGAGGCGTTGCAGCGTTTTCAATCCATGAGAGTGGTACCATTTGATGTTCCAGGACACAAGCGAGGCAGAGGCAATCCAGAGCTTGCCCAGCTTTTGGGCAGCCAGTGTGTCAGTATGGATGTAAATTCCATGAAACCACTGGACAACCTCTGCCATCCCATTTCTGTCATTCGGGAGGCAGAGGAGCTGGCAGCGCAGGCATTTGGGGCAGCCCACGCCTTTTTGATGGTAGGTGGAACCACCAGTGCGGTACAGAGTATGGTGCTTTCCACCGTAAAACGTGGGGACAAAATTATCCTGCCCCGCAATGTCCACCGCAGTGTGATGGGTGCGCTGGTGCTGTGTGGTGCCATTCCTGTGTATGTAAATCCAGCCTGTGATGACCGGTTGGGAATTCCGCTTGGTATGGGTGTGGCTGATGTGGAAGCTGCCATTCAAAAACACCCCGATGCCAAAGCCATTTTGGTCAACAACCCCACCTACTATGGCATTTGTTCTGATTTACGCTCCATTGTAAAACTTGCCCATGCACATGGCATGTTGTGCCTTGCAGATGAAGCTCACGGAACCCACTTCTATTTTAGTTCCCAACTGCCTGTCTCTGCGATGGAAGCGGGTGCCGACATGGCAGCCGTTTCCATGCACAAGTCCGGCGGCAGTCTCACCCAGAGCAGTCTTTTGTTGATTGGAAACAGTGTCTCCCCCGGGCATGTACGCCAGATTATCAACTTGACACAGACCACCAGCGGTTCTTATCTGTTACTCAGCAGTCTAGACATTGCCCGTCGAAATCTTGCCTTGCGAGGTAAAGAGGAATTTGAGCGGGTGATTCAGCTTGCCCAGTATGCCCGTGAAGAAATCAACCAGATTGGTGGCTATTATGCCTTTGGTCGAGAGTTAATCAATGGGGACAGCATCTATGATTTTGATTTGACCAAGTTGTCTGTCAATACGCTGGAGATTGGGCTTGCTGGCATTGAGGTCTATGACCTGCTGCGAGATGAATATGACATTCAGATTGAATTTGGAGATTTGGGCAACATTCTCGCTTATCTCTCCATTGGCGACCGCCCCAGAGAAGTGGAACGGCTGGTGGGTGCATTGAGTGAGGTACGTCGTCGGTTTGGCAGCTCTGGTACCAATTTGATGAAACAGGAGTACATTGACCCACAAGTGGCAGTCTCCCCACAGGAGGCATTTTATGCCCCAAAGAAAAGTTTGCCCATTGGGGAAACAGATGGGATGATATGCAGTGAATTTGTCATGTGCTATCCCCCAGGCATTCCCATTTTAGCACCTGGAGAACGGATTACCCATGAGATTCTCAACTATATCCAATATGCCAAGGAAAAGGGCTGTTCCATGACAGGTCCTGAGGATGCGGATATTTTATATTTAAACGTGTTGGACACATAAGGGAGGTTACAGTGTGGACTATTGGTTTAGTGAGGTACAAACCCCAAATGTAAAATTTTCCATTAAAGTGGACCACCATCTCTACAGTGGCAAAAGTGAGTTTCAACGCATTGATGTGTTTGACTCCCCGGAGTTTGGTCGATTTCTGGCTCTGGATGGCTATATGATGCTGACAGAAAAGGACGAATTTATCTACCATGAAATGATTGTCCATCCCGCTATGGCAGTGCATCCCAAAGTGAAAGATGTACTGGTGATTGGTGCAGGGGATGGGGGTGTCATCCGTGAACTTGCCCAGTATCCAGAAATTGAACACATTGATATGGTGGAAATTGACCCTCTTGTGGTAGAGGTGTGCAAAAAATATCTACCAAAAACCGCCTGCCGCTTTGATGAACCACGGCTGACCATCCACTATGAGGACGGCTTAAAATTTGTTCGTACCGTCCATGAGCAGTATGATTTGATTATTGTGGATTCTACTGACCCCTTTGGTCCCGGTGAGGGACTGTTTACCCGTGAATTTTATGGCAACTGTTTCAAGGCATTGCGCCCAGATGGCATTATGATTAACCAGCATGAAAGCCCCTTCTATCCCCAAGATGCACAGGCTTGCCAGCGTGCCCATAAGCGGATTGTGGAATCTTTCCCCATTTCAAAAGTCTACCAAGCCCATATCCCAACCTACCCATCTGGTCACTGGCTCTTTGGCTTTGCCAGCAAACAATATCACCCTCTGCGTGACTTGGATGAAGCCAGATGGAATTTACGGGGAATTCACAGTAAATACTACACCACCACCCTGCACAAAGGTGCATTTTATATCCCTGCCTATGTAGAGGAACTTTTGAAGGAAGTGGAATAATTTCTTCCGTACAGAGGAGTTTTACAAGAAATGTTAAACAAAAATATTGAAACCTTTATGGCATGTGATAAGGAGCCAAATTACGCCTCCACCATTTTATTTGGTGCTCCCTTTGACTCCACAACCTCTTACCGCCCAGGCACTCGCTTTGGCAGTGCTGCCATCCGCAAAGAGTCCTATGGCATTGAAACCTACAGCCCCTACCAGGACCAGGATTTGGAGGATGCCCCTGTTCTGGATATTGGAGACTTGGAACTGTGCTTTGGCAGTGCAGAAAAAACACTGGATGCCATCGAAACTCAGACCCGTGAAATTTTGCAGCTTTCCAAACGCCCCTTTATGATTGGCGGTGAACATCTGGTGACTTTGGGTGCAGTGCGTGCTGTGGCTGAGCAGTACCCTGACTTGCATATCATCCATTTTGATGCCCATGCTGATTTACGGGATGACTATCTGGGTGCTCCCCTGTCCCACGCCTGTGTCATCCGTCGGTGCTGGGAACTGGTGGGAGACGGGCGTATCTTCCAGTTTGGCATTCGCTCCGGTGAAAAATCAGAATTTCAGTGGGGACACTCCCATGTGAAAACCCAGCTTTTCTCTTTTGAAGGGCTGGAACAGGTGGTAGCATCCCTGTCTGGAAAGCCTGTCTATTTTACGGTAGATTTGGATGTACTGGACCCATCCGTATTCCCTGGCACTGGCACACCAGAACCCGGCGGTGTGAGCTTTGAGGATTTGCGCAAAGCGGTCACTCTGGTCTGTTCCAAAACCAGAGTGGTGGGCTGTGACGTGAACGAGTTAAGCCCCCACTATGACCAGAGTGGTGTCTCTACCATCACCGCCTGCAAAATCATCCGTGAAATGCTGTTGGCATTCCATCAAATTTAATTTGTTGAGAGATAGAAGGAGGAATTTTTCATGAGCAAAGTACTGATTATTGGCTGTGGTGGTGTGGCAGGTGTTGCCATCCACAAGTGCTG
>CALWON010000076.1 GCA_944383165.1 uncultured Oscillospiraceae bacterium | reverse complement strand
AAGATCCCTAGCTCCTGAATAGACTTTCCTTTCCACTCACCCTCTGCCACTGTACATTGACCATCTGGATGACAGGACAACTCCCAGCTCTCTGCAGTCACTTCTGGCGCATCTAATTTTCCATAGTTCTCCTTCAGTTTAGTTCCACCCCATAAATATTCTTTGTAACAGGGGTTCAATTCCATAGGATACATCATAAATGTGACTTCTCCTTAAAAAGTTCTTCTATACGCTGTCGCATCCGCTCCGCTGCTCCAGTTTGGGACAACTTCTCTTGAATATAACTCTGGGCTTTTTGCACTTTTTCTTGGTAAAAATCTGGGTTACTGTAGAGTTGTTTCATCCATTGTGCTGCTGTAGGTTCATCTGGCTCTGCCCAGTGCGTCCCTTTTTTGTAAGGTGGGCTATCTTGTTCCAGTTTGATCACTTTAGCAGGTACCATACATGCCACATCTTCGTTCATAAACTCAGTATTGGCTGACCAGTCTGTGGCAATTACAGCTGTACCAAGCTCCATTGCCTCTGCCATCACCAGCCCAAACCCCTCTGCACGATGAAGAGAAACATACACATCCACACAGGCAATCAGGCTGTTAAATTCCACCTTGCTGTAACTGTCTTTTAAAACCACAACATTAGGATATCCATCTAAAAGTGTATGGAATTGTTGTAAATCTTCTTCTCTGGCATGAGTGGCTTTTAGTACAAGTCCAACACCTGTTTCTTCTTTGGAAAATGCCTGACAGTAAGCTCTCACACTGCCCAGTGGGTTCTTCCGTTCTGAGCTGCTGTAACCATCATAAGAAACCATAAACAAAAATACATCATTCGGTAGACCAAAGTGGTCTCTTTGATAATGCTCACTTATCTCTGGTTTTGTCATTCCATATGGCATGGTATACACTGGTTTTGTGGTACGTGTTCGGATTGCCTGCGAAATGAACTCTGCTGGTGCCCATATTTCATCCATTAAATCAATAGCATACCCCCATTCTTTTGGAAATTCAGGTTGTTCCCATAGAAAAAATCCAATATTATAATGATTCTGGAAGGTAGACAATCCCAATTTGAAAATTGAATTTTTTATACGAACAGGATCAATGTGTATGATACTGATTTGATAGGGTAACTCCCGTCCTTCCATTAAACTCCATGTTATGTTGGTTTCTGGTGCATCACCATAAACTGAAATATTTTTGATAATAAATGGCAAACCTGTTTTTTGCAATACACCAGCCACCAGTCGGCAGCTCTCTCCCAAACCAAAATCACCTCGAATGTGACCAATCAAATTCACCCCGTGTGAAAAGGTACGCTTTCTACTTTGTTGCCTGAGCAGACAACAGCCATACACAGTCCACAATTTGACTGCATCTCTCATCTGTGAAGTAGTAACCAATTTTACCAAGTTTTTTAATTGTTCTCTCACGTTATATCTAGAACCTCTCTACACAATCTTTTCAGTTCATTTGCAGAGTCTTCCCACGAAAATCTTTTACACTGCTCATAACCCAGATTTCTCAGTGTATTGGCTCGATCTTCATGGAATAGCACATTCCAAATCCCTTGGGCAACAGAGTATTCATCCAATGGATTTACAAACTCTCCCGCTTCCCCTACCACTTCTGGCAAAGATGCTGCGTAGGCACAGACTACTGGACAGCCAAAATACATGGCCTCTAAAGGTGGAATTCCAAATCCCTCATACAAGGAAGGAAATAAAAATGCTGCTGCATTGGCATAAAGTGTATTTTTTTCATCTCCAGAGATATATCCTGTCAATACAATATCTTTCTGGTATGGACTATTTGCAATAGCTGTCTGGATATGTTGGGTATTCCACCCCATTCCACCAGCCAACACCATTTGATGTGGGATATTGGCTTCACGTTTCAACTGTTCAAATGCACGTAGGAGCTGGGCGATATTTTTTCTTGGCTCAATAGTACCGACATAAAGCAAGTATGGCTTTGTAATGTGATACCTTGTCCCAACATTTTCCCAATTCAGTAGCGTGTTTGAAACGGAAGGTGCATTATACACTACAGAAATCTGTTCTGGCTGTACATGAAGACATTCTACTACCTCTTGTTTTGTAAATTCAGATACCACAAGGATATGGTCACTCCGTTCTACACTCTTTTGAATGTCCTGTTCAATCCGCTTGAGATTTTTCTTATCCATTGTCTCTGGATAACGCAGATAAGTGAGGTCATGAATCGTGGTCATGACCTTACCAAAAACTTTGGGTGGCACAATATAGTTAAAGAAAATACTTAAATCTGCTCTTGGGAACATCATAGAATAGCTTAAAGGAGCAATATGCCAAATGCGGCGATATACTCCGTAAGGCATTACCTTAAATCGTCTTACGGGAAAAGGGAGTCCCTCCAGCTCCCCTTTCCCAAATAGATTGCCACAGAATGTCAGTTCCTCATTACTTTGCAGCCTTCTAGCCAACTCGTAGGTGTAAGTTCCAATCCCTGAACGTTTCCCACAACAGGGCTGCAACTCTAAGGCAACCTGTGCCATGCTCACTCACCCTTTGCCCAAGCTGTAAAACAGGCAGAAATCTGCTCTGCCACCTGATTGCTCCGATTCAATGTTTCACCAATGGCAGTCACATAGACTTTCAACTTAGGTTCTGTACCCGAGGGACGGATCACAGCCTCCAGACCGCCTTCCAGGAAGAAACGAAGCACATTGGATTTTGGCAGATTCACAGTCTCCTGCTCCCCATTCTTCTTTGTAATAACAGAAGCCTGATAGTCTCCCACTGCCTCCACTGCAAAGCCAGCAATTTCTTTAGGCTGATTCTCTCTCATTCCACTCATCAAAGACTGCATTTTCGCAAAACCGGCAGATCCTTCAAAGGTGAAAGACAACAAACGACTTTGATAAAATCCGTACTGCTCATAGAGGGAAGCCAGTACATCCAAAAGGCTCTTGCCCTCATGCTTATAGTAGGCAAACATTTCACAAATCAGCAGAGAGGCATTGACTGCATCCTTATCCCGCACAAAACTGCCACTGAGATAGCCATAGCTCTCCTCAAAACCAAAGATATACCGCTCTGGGTGTCCCTCCTGCTCCAAACGTCCAATCTGCTCTCCAATAAACTTGAAGCCAGTCAGCACATCACGCAGTTCAACCCCATAATGTTCTGCCACCTTTGCTGCCATGGGAGTGGTCACAATGGTTTTCACTGCCACAGGATTTTGAGGCATGGTTCCAGCAGCTAGACGCATTTTACATACAAAATCCAGCAACAACACACCCATCTCATTGCCGTTGATGAGGGTATAGCCTGTCTCTCCTTTTACTGCCACCCCTACACGGTCACAGTCAGGGTCAGTGGCAAGCAATAAATCACTGCCTGTTTTCTCTGCCCATGCCAGTCCTACTTCCAGAGCCTCTCTGATTTCAGGGTTGGGATAGGGACAAGTGGGGAAATTGCCATCTGGGTTTTTCTGCTCCTCTGGAATGGTAATATTGGTAAACCCATGCTCCTTCAGACAGTCCGGTACACAGGAAATACCTGCACCGTTCAAAGGGGTATATACAATGGAAACCTCTCTGGAAATCCCTTTGGGAAGGACAGAAGCAGTAGCAATTGCATCTAAATACCGTCTTTCTGTGTCTTTCCCAATGTATTCAATTTTTCCCTCTTGGAGCAGAGTCTGAAAATCCCCCTTTTTCACATCTGCAAAGGGATCCACTTTGTCAATTTCCTGCTGAATTGCCTTTGCTGCCTCTGTGGTAATCTGGCAGCCATCACTGCCATAGACTTTATAGCCATTGTACTTTGCCGGGTTGTGGCTTGCTGTGACGACTACGCCACCCTGACATTTCAGGTCACGCACTGCAAAAGACAGCGCAGGTGTGGGCATCAACTGACGATACAGGTAGACCTTGATTCCGTTGGCTGCATAAATCGTTGCAGCTGTCTCTGCAAACAAATCCGAATGAATTCGGCTGTCATAACCGATGGCAACGGAGGGATTCTCAAAGGTATTTAGCAGATAATTGCTGCAACCCTGTGTTGCCTTTCCCACTGTATACACATTCATACGGTTACTGCCTGCACCCAGTACACCACGCAGACCACCAGTACCAAATTCCAATTCCCGATAAAATCTGTCCTCAATGGCAGCTTCATCCCCAGCAATTGAGACAAGTTCCCCATAAATTTCCTCATTTTCTTTGCTTTTTTCCAACCAACGCTGATAAAGTTCCTGTAAATTCATACACTCACAACCTTTTCTATCATCTCATTGAGTAATTGGGCAGAATTCGCCCAAGAATAACGCTTTGTATTTTCTAACCCCTTTTGGGTCAGTTCCTGTAAGTAGGCTGGATTTTGCAATGCCTTCACAATCCCCTGTGCCATATCCTCCACCTGATAGGGGTCTACATAGATGGCTCCCTCTCCGCCCACTTCTGGGAGAGATGTACAGTTGCTAGTTAAAACTGGGGTTTCACATAGCTGCGCCTCTAACACAGGAATACCAAACCCCTCATAGAGGGTAGGAAACAAAAACAGAGTAGCAGCAGAGTAAAGGGCTGGCATATCTTCATCCGGCACAAATCCGATAAAATGCACTTTATCCCTGTTTTGAATAGGGGCTAAACACGCCTCACGGTTAAATTTCCATCCCTGTTCCCCTGCGATCACCAAATGATGGGACAAATTCCCTATTTCTGCGGCTCTGTCGTAGGCTGAGAGCAGTCTGTTTAAATTCTTTCTTGGATTCTGATTTCCTACAAAGAGCAGATATTGTTCTGGCAGGTCATAGTGTTCTTTCAGCTCTGATAATTTTTGTTTATCCTCCACTTTGGCATACTGTGCAGCGGCAGCACATGGCACCACAGAAATTTGTTCCGGTTTTAAACCCAATATCTCCACCAGTTCTCTCTTGGTAAACTCAGAAATTGCCACAAAATGCTTTGTCTTTCTACATAAATATTGATATTGAAACCGCCACCACAGTACACGGGACTTTTGATAGACCTCTGGCATACGAAACACTGCCAAATCTGTAATAACTGGCAACAAAATGCAGTTAGATGGCAAAAAAAATGGGGTTTTGGAATCTGTTGTTAGAAGAACAGATTCCTTGCAGTAATGTCTTCCCATCAGAAATGTCTGAAAAAACATACGTTCTAGGTGTTTTTTGTGTGCAATGGGAATCCGAAGCTCTTGCACCGTTTTTTTTGCTGGAAATACTGGGCTATCCTCTGGCAAAATCACCTGACAAGTTCGCTTGGTCAACACTGTCAGTGGTGCAAACAGTTCCCGAATCAGAACCCCAATCCCAGAGCTGTTTTGTTTATATTGTAAGGCATTGATGACGATTTTCTTCATATTGTACCTGATCCACCGTATCTATCATCTAGTTTCATCCAATTATGAGAACAAGAAAAAGGAATCCATTTCTTATAAATTGTCACTAACTTTTACATCTTCTGAATTCCCCATCTTGGGACAACCATTCAAAAAATGCAACCTAGGACATTGTAACACAAATCATACTAAGGTATCAACCTTCTTCTACTGCAATTTCTTTTCCAATACAGTGTATATGTTACAAATGTGTCTCTTTTTTCAATATGAAAGTCCATCTCCGCTACTGTTCCAGTGCCTCACAAATGACCTTTGCCATATAGTCAATCATCTCATCTGTCATATCTGGATACACTCCCACCCAAAAGGTATCTTTCATAATGTGGTCTGTTTCCCTCAGGTCTCCAACCACTCGATATCCGTATCCAGTTTCACGCATTTGATTAAAACATGGCTGTCGAATCAGATTTCCACTAAACAACATGCGTGTTTGAACTCCTTTTTGTTCCAAATAGCGCACCACTTGTTCCCTGTCAATCCCATTCTGCACTGTCATCATAAAACCAAACCAGCTTGGATTGCTGTTGGGGGCTGCTTCTGGTAAAATCAGTTTCTCTTTCACACATTCCAATGCGTTGCGTAGTCGATTCCAGTTGTGTCTACGCCGCTCCACGAAATAGGGGAGCTTTTTGAGCTGTTCACAACCAATGGCTGCCTGCATATCTGTCACCTTTAGGTTATATCCAAAATGGCTGTATACATACTTATGGTCATACCCCTTGGGCAGCTCTCCATATTGCCCATCAAACCGATGTTGGCAGACATTGTCCTGACCAGAAGCACACATACAGTCACGCCCCCAGTCACGGTAGGAATTGATGAGGCGATGCAACAGGGGATTATTGGTGTATACACAACCTCCTTCTCCCATTGTCATATGGTGAGGTGGATAAAAACTGGAGGTTCCAATGTCACCTATGGTACCAGTCAATTTTATCTCCCCATCTATCATGTAGGTACTGCCCAGTGCATCACAGTTATCTTCAATAAGCCATAACCCATATGTTTCACAAAACTCTTTTACCGCCTTGATATCAAAAGGATTTCCCAATGTATGGGCAATCATAACCGCTTTGGTTTTTTCATTTCTGGCTGCTTCCAACTTGGTTACATCAATGTTATATTGTGGAATGGTAACATCTACAAACACAGGGATTGCCCCATACTGAATGATAGGGTTAATGGTAGTAGGAAAACCGGCTGCCACAGAAATTACTTCATCCCCAGGTTGAATCTGCCGCTCTCCCAACTCCGGGGCAGTCAGAGCAGAAAAGGCAATGAGATTGGCAGATGAACCACTGTTTACCAGGCTTGCATATTTTACCCCTAGCCATTTTGCAAATTCCTGCTCAAATTGCTCTGCATATCGACCTGTTGTCAACCAAAAATCCAGCGCAGCATCCACCAATGCACACATCTCTTTTTCATCAAATACACGAGCCGCATAGGTAAT
>CALWON010000075.1 GCA_944383165.1 uncultured Oscillospiraceae bacterium | reverse complement strand
CAGATGCCCTGAACACAGAGCATCTGCCAGAGCCTCCTGATCCAGCACACTGCCACGACCACAACTGAGTAGAATTGCCCCCTGTTTCATCTTGGAAATTCTGTCTGCATCCATCAATCCCTCAGTCTGTTTGGAGTGTGGCAGTGACAGCATCACTACATCTGCTACAGGCAGCCACTGCTCCAGTGTAGAAATAGATTCCACTTGGTCAAACCCATCCATGGGACCAGTGACCGTTCGTTTCAATCCAATGGTTTGCCCAGCCCCCATTGCCTTGCATAAGCCTGCAAAGCAGGAGCCTATATTTCCCGCTCCCACCACCAAAACCGTTGCACCTGTCAGGGTTTTTAAATCACCCCTATCTTTCCACACATGGTTCTGTTGATTGTCCCGATACAGTGGCAGTTTTCGGCATAGTGCCAGTAAACTGGCAATCATATGCTCTGCCACACCACGGCTGTTACAGCCTGCTGCACTGGTAAGCCATGTGCCTTTGGGCAAATACCCGTCGTACTCCTCTGTGCCAGCCCACAAAGACTGCAACCACTTCAGATTCCTTGCTTTGGGTACGCACTCCGGTTTTGGCCATCCTAAAATGATCGTAGCCTGAGAGAGCTGTTCCTCTGTGACATTGCTTCTGCGTGCATAGAGATGCACTGCATCTGGCATTGCCTCCTCAAATGCCAACCGCTCGTCCCCTCTGAGCGGAAGCATATTGAGAATCACCTCCTGCATGAAAAATCCCCCCGTATTCCATTCATTTGAGCGACAAAAGGCTGCAACGACCCCTCAGCCCGTTGCAGCCTTTGTATGTTATTGCTTCAGACTTTCAGCCCAGGCGGCATACTTTGCCACTTTTTCATCACAGATGGACTTATTTTCTCCATTTGCCAGAATATACACTTTTACCTTTGGTTCTGTACCAGAAGGACGCACAATGAGGCTTGTACCGTCCACCATCTCATAGCGCAGTACATTGGAACCAGACAGCTCCATAGTCTCCTTAGTGCCGTCTGCCACAGTGACCACACTGCCATCTTTATAGTCCTTCTGCTGCTTCACTGCAACACCAGCAATTTCTACTGGAGGATGTGCCCGCAGCCCAGCCATCAGGTCTGCCATCTTTTTCAAACCATCCAGACCAGGCATGACCAAATTCAGGGTCTTTTCCCCATAATACCCGTACTTTTCAAACAGTGCCTGCAATGCATCATAGAGGGTCATACCCTGAGAGGCATACCAAGCCGCCATCTCAGTCAGCTCAACAGAGGCAGAGACAGCATCCTTATCTCTCACATAGTCACCCAGCATGTAGCCATAGGACTCCTCATAGGCAAAAATAACCTTTCCCTCATGGTTATTTTCCAATTTGTCCTTTTTCTCCGCCAGGAACTTAAAGCCAGTAAAGGTATCATAGCACTGCAACCCATTCACTTCGGCTACCTTGCGTGCCATTTCTGTTGTCACAATGGTTTTCAGGGCAACGGGCTTCTCTGGCATCTTTCCAGTGCGCTTTTTTGCCCCAATCAGATAATCCAGCAGCAATACACCGGTCTGGTTTCCGGAAATTACCACAAAATCATCCCCTTTGGTGCGCACCATAATGCCCACACGGTCCGCATCCGGGTCAGAACCAAGAATAAAGTCAGCATTGTGTTCCTTTGCCAGCTTCACAGCCAACTCAAATCCCTCTGGATTCTCTGGATTGGGGGATACTACAGTGGGGAAATTGCCATCTACTACCATCTGCTCAGGTACACAGATGACATGCTTCATCCCCAGTCGCTTCAATGCCTCAGGAATCAGTTGATAGCCTGTGCCGTGGAATGGGGTGTATACCATCTTGAAGGTATCTGCCATTTTCTCCACAACTGCCTTGTCGTTGACCTGCTCCATCACATTGGCAAGGAACTTCTCATCTGTTTCCTTCCCCATAATGGTAATCAGACCCTGAGCCACTGCTGCATCATAGTCCATTTTCTTCACACAGTCAAAGACATCCAGTTCCTGCATTTTCTTTGCCACTTCATCGGCATGTTTTGGGGGCAACTGTGCACCATCCTGCCAGTAAACCTTATAGCCATTGTATTCCTTAGGATTGTGGCTGGCAGTCACGTTAATTCCAGCAATACAGCCATACTCACGCACTGCAAAAGACAGCTCTGGAGTGGGACGCAGAGACTCAAACAGCCGTACAGGAATGCCATTGCCTGCCATCACACAGGCGGCTTCTTTGGCAAACACATCGGAATTGTTCCGGCAATCAAAACAGACTGCTACACCTCGCTTGACTGCCTCCTGTCCCTCTGCAAGAATCACCTGTGCAAATGCCTGGGTTGCATGGCGTATGACATGAATATTCATGCGATACAGCCCTACCCCCATCGTACCACGCAAACCGGCTGTACCAAACGCCAGCTGGTCAAAAAAACGGGACTCGATTTCCTTCTCGTCCCCAGCAATCGCTTGTAGCTCTGCCTTCTCCTCCTGGGACAAGGCTGCACTTTCCAGCCATCTCCTGTAATTTTCCTGATAGGACATATCAAACATACCTCCTCTGTGAACGACACAGACGTCCACATTCTATAAGCGAAATGTTACCATATTTTTGGATAAATTTCCAGTATGAAATGTAATATTTTACAGGTTCTTTTGCTTTACTTGTGGTAACTTGAGCCCTCCTGAATTTTAAACCCACGATAAATCTGTTCCAGCAGCATAATTCGTGCCAGATGGTGTGGAAAGGTCATGGGTGACATGGACAGTCGAACAGCTGCCTTTTCTTTGATGTACGGATGTAATCCGTAGGAACCACCAATCACAAATACCAAATGTTTTGCGCTGCTCTGCTGCACAGACCCCATCATCTGAGCAAGTTGTTCACTGGATTGGGGCTTCCCCTCCACACACATGGCAACCAGATGGGCACTAGGGGGCAACTTTGCAGTAATGGACTGGGCTTCCTTCCAAAGTGCCTGTTCCACTTGCCCTTGGGTGGGATTTTGGGGCAATTTCTCCTCCGGCAGCTCCAATAGTGTGAATTTACAGTAGCCAGAGAGCCGTTTTTGATATTCCATAGCGGCATCTATGTAAAACCGCTCCTTCAGCTTCCCCACACAGATCAGATAAACACTCAGCACACAGCCACCTGCTCTCTGGTTGGGAACTGGCACACTTCTCCCCTATGGTGGAGTTGATACACTGCTCCCATCTCTTTTTTTGGTGCAACTGCAAGGGTAATGTCTCGCTGGGCATCAATCCCACTGTAGGATAGACGCAGTTCTGCCACCTGTCTTGCCCGTGCTGGGGTATTGTTTTCTGAGGACAGGTGAGCAAGCAACACCGTTCTTGTCCCAGATTCCACCGCCATTGTTGCCAGTTCTGCCCCCACTTCATTGGATAAATGCCCATAATCCCCCAGCACTCTCTGCTTTAAGTGGTAGGGATAAGGACCTGTACGCACCCAATCCTCATCATGGTTGGTTTCACATACCAACAAATCGCAGCCTTGCGCCGCCCGTTTGACGCTCTGGCTTAAATAGCCCAAATCCGTTGCCAGTGTCACAATGCACCCATCATTTCCTGTCACACGATAGCCCACACTACATGCAGCATCATGAGAGGTAGGAAAGGAGTGCACAAATACTTCCTCCAGTTCTACCCCTCTGCCTGGGTAAATTTCTCTACATCTGCCCTGCAACATGGGAATTTTCTGGCATAAAATATGGAGGGTAGGTGCAGTGGCATACACCGGAACCTGTAACTGTTTTGCAAGGGTGGCAAGCCCTGAAATGTGATCGGAATGTTCATGTGTAATAAAAATTCCCGTCAAATCATCAGGAGCCATGCCCAGTGCCTTCATGGCAGTGGTGATCCGTCGGGCAGAGATACCAGCATCTAGCAAAATTGTGGTCTTTCCACAGCGAAGCAGAGCCGCATTCCCACTGGAACCACTGGCAAGTGTACAAAATTCCATGAAATCCACCTTTCATTTGTATCACAGACAGGAAGAAACGGGTCTGAACCTGCCCCAGACCCGAAACACCTTCCCATTATCCCACATGGGTCTGTAGTTCTCCATCCTCCACTGTGATTTCACGAATATCAGCCCCTACGCCAGACAATTTTCCTACTAAATTTTCGTATCCACGCTCAATATGGTGAATCCCGTCAATTTCTGTTGTCCCCTGGGCCGCTAAGCCGGCAATCACCATTGCGGCACCTGCTCTCAAGTCACAGGCGTGGACAGGAGCACCAGTAAGGGAGGAAATCCCCTCAATCACTGCCACCTTTCCATCTACCTGAATATGAGCACCCATCCGGCGCAACTCATCTACATAGCGGTAACGGCTGTCAAAAATGCCTTCTGTCAGGACACTGGTACCAGCTGCAATACACAAAACAGCCGCAATCTGAGACTGCATATCGGTGGGGAATCCAGGATAGGGCATGGTTTTTACATTGGCTCTGTTAATCATCCCTGTGCGTTTTACTCGCACTGCATCATCCAGCTCCTCCACTTCTACACCCATTTCCACCAATTTTGCGGTAATACATTCCAAATGTTTGGGGATCACATTTTGAATCAGGACTTCCCCGCCGGCGGCTGCCACAGCTGCCATATAGGTGCCTGCTTCAATCTGGTCAGGGATAATGGAGTAACAGCCACCTCTTAGCCGCTTAACCCCCCGAATTTTAATCACATCGGTACCTGCGCCCATGATATTTGCACCCATAGAGTTTAGGAAATTTGCCAAATCTACAACATGTGGCTCTTTTGCAGCATTTTCAATGACCGTCATCCCCTCTGCCAAGGTGCCTGCCAGCATAATATTCATGGTGGCCCCTACGGTTACCATGTCCAAATAGACCTGCCCACCAGCCACTCGACCATTGGGAATCTTGGCACAGATGAGACCATTGCGTACATCTACCTCTGCCCCCATGGCCACAAACCCTTTGACATGCTGGTCAATGGGACGTCCACCCAAGTCACAACCGCCAGGTAAAGGTACTTCAGCCCAACCAAAGCGCCCCAGCAGTGCACCAACCAGATAGTAACTGGCACGGATTTTGCGGGCAAGGTCGTAGGGAACCTGCCGGTTCCGGATATGAGAACAATCAATATCCACTGTAGTGCGGTTGACTGTCCGCACCTCTGCACCCAGCTCCTGCAAAATTTGCAACAGCAAGCTCACATCACTAATCTGAGGAATATTTTCAATCCGGCACACACCATCTACCAACAGAGCAGCCGGAATAATCGCAACAGCAGCATTTTTTGCACCACTGATGGTAATAGAACCATGAAGGGGTTTTCCACCCTGAATCTGATACTTTGTCAACAAAACAGCACCCTCTCAAAAAATATAGGTTTGGGGTTATTATAGAAAATGATGAAATTCACCATATTGTATCATAATTAGCCCTGAGTATCTGTCTCAGAACGCCATAAAACAGGTACATTATAGCATTAGTATGGTCAAAAGGCAAATAAATTTGCATCCAAATCCTAAAATTGTGTAAAAAGTAGGAATGGGCAGGAAAAGTCTTCCAGAGTTGGTGCGGTTTTATAATCGCCGGTTGAAATGTGTGTTTATTTCTCGCCTGTTGCCCCTCTCTTTTGTACAGGATTTAGCAAATCTTTCCACTGTGCCTGTTCCTGCCGCTCCAGCAAGTCTCCTATGAGCTGATTGGACACCAGAAAGCCCTCTGGTGTCAGATGCCACCGTCCCTCTGGTGATTGCTCTGCCCAGCCCTGCTGTTGAAATTCCATTAGGCGGGCTTGCAGAGGGGCAAAGTCCATAAAATAGGTACTGCGGTATTCTACTGGGTCAATCCCTTGCGTGGTACGCAAACGCAGCATGAGATACTCCCCACAGCGTTCTCTCTGTGGAATCAGCTCTGAGGTTTCGATGAGCTGTCCCCCCTGTAACACTGCATGGATGTACTGGTCCAAATCACGGACAAAGGAGTACCTTCTGCCTCCAAAATCGGAATGCGCCCCCGGTCCAAATCCAATATAGGGCTGCGTCAACCAGTACCGCAAATTGTGTCGGGAAGCATAGCCAGTTTTTGCAAAGTTGGAAATCTCATATTGGTGGTAACCTGCCCGCTCTAACCGTCCCACTGTCCATAAATACAGTTCTGCCTGCATATCATCATCTGGCAAACACTCCCCCTGTTCTACTCGATGGTAGAGTGGCGTCCCCTCCTCCACCTTTAATCCATAACAGGAGAGATGCTGTGGAATCAAAGAGAGTGCGTGTTCCACTGTTGCCTTCCAACTGTCCATGGTCTGCCCAGGCAACCCATAAATTAAATCCAAAGAAAGATTTGTAAATTTTTCTTTCCTTGCCAGTGTGATGGCATCATCTACCTGTTTTGGGGTATGAATTCGATGAATGGCACACAGTTCCCCTGCATCTGCTGACTGCATTCCCATCGAAATGCGATTGACACCAGCTTTTTTGAGTGTATGCAATAGCTTTGGGGTTGTGCTGTCTGGATTGCACTCCACAGTAATTTCCACATCTTTTTCCACAGAAAACTGTTTGTGAAGCACAGACAGCAGTTCCTTCAATCGCTTTTCCCCATAATAGCTGGGTGTTCCACCTCCAATATAAATACTGTCAATGGTATTTTTTTCTGTCATGGGAGCTGTCTCTTTGATGTGGGCAAGGAGGGCTTTCTGATATAAATCCATTTTGTCTTCCCCATTTGCAACAGAATAAAAGTCGCAATAATCACATTTTTGACGACAAAATGGGATATGAATATAAATGCCCAGTTTTTCTGACATAAATCTACACCTCTAAACAAGTTTCATGCTATTATAGCCCGCCAAAGTTTACAGTGCAAGGAGTGTTTTACCCAAAAACCTTTTTCTTGACTTTTTTCCCCATTCTGTCATACTTTTGTGTTTGACACTCCCCACGGATAAATCCGGGGGATTCTCGGTTCGCCCACCACAGCCTGCATCTGCGAGGTCTTACAC
>CALWON010000074.1 GCA_944383165.1 uncultured Oscillospiraceae bacterium | reverse complement strand
CAGGTGTTTTCCATTGATGACGCTATGTTGTACTACGAGTTTGTGGCATTGATGGGCACCAAATTGACAGAGGAAGTGCCACCATTGTATTCCACACCAGAAGTTCAGTTTATGGGGTTTGAATCATGTGAACAGAGGTATCTTGCCTGTTTCCATAAGTTGATGGGAAGCAAGCAGGAAATTGGTTCAGAAAAAAGTGCACGGTATCAAACATTGGTTGAAAAAGTTCGGTTGAGCTATTTGACTTATGATGGTCCGCCAGATGGAAAAAATCCACGGCTTTCTTGGTGTGATGCGTGTCAGGAAATCAACTTATGGACCTATTGGCAGGGACGAGGAAATTTGGATGCAAAGATTCTTTTGGTTGGTCAGGACTGGGGATGTATTGAAAATCAGGATGGGAAACAATGGATTGAAACCATAGAATGTGCCAACAAAGGGCTTCCATATGATTATATGGCGCAGAACAGCAGTGAAACAGATAAGAATTTAATAAAACTATTCAAAGAGGGAATCCATTTGGATATTGAAAAACCCTGTTCAGAGGTGTTTTTTACCAATTTTGTTCTGGGTTATCGGAATGAGGGAACCAGTGGTGGCTTCAAAAAAGAATGGATTCATCATGACAAAGGCTATTTTCTGGAATTGGTAGAGATTATCCAACCAAAGGTGATTTTGTGTCTGGGACGTGACACATTTGAGGGCGTTCTGACTGCATTTGGAATCGCCTCCAAGGTAAAAATAGAATCCTATAACGCCTTTATTGAGAGTGCGTTCAATCCTGTATCTGTCACATTCTCAAACGGAAACCATATCTTTATTTTTGCTTTGGCACATTGTGGTGCGATGGGTACATTGAACCGAAATGAAAAGAGACATACAGGACTGGAAAAACAAATCCGGGATTGGCAAAGAATCAAGCCATATATTGAAGGGAAAATCAATGCAGCCAATTTCACTACATGAATTATATCAGTCAGGTTGTGCTACCATCCCCAAGGAATCAGGGGTCTATTTTGTTATGGTTCCAGATGATATGAAAATTTTGTTTCTTCCCTCTGCGTTGAATCCCCATGCACCCTCCTATGAAGTAGCAGTTTTACAGAAAAAATATGCCATATGTGCAGAGAAAAAGATATTGTATATTGGAAAAGCAAGTGGAAAAAACGGTTTATGTCAGAGGCTGCGACAGTACATGAAATATGGATGGAATGAGGGGACAAACCATAAAGGCGGACGTGCCATCTGGCAGATATTACATGCAGAACAATTACTGTTAACCTATGAAATTTGCAAGGATGCAGATAAGAGGGAGCATGAACTGCTGTCAGAATTTAAAGCAAAAAACGGGTGCTACCCTCTTGCCAATTGGAAAGGTTAAAGAATGGGAGGGAGTGACATGATTCAAATAGATGCTGGGTCATTCTTTTTGGTAGAGCCAAGCGAAAGATACACAGAACAGATCAGTGAATACAGACAGGTTTTTTTGGGTACCAATGGTCCAATAAATGGTTGTGGTCCTCTCCAAAACTATGAGGACCCTATTGCATACATTGCAGAATGTGAAAAATACACAAAGCCCGAAACGCTTCCTGATGGACTTGTTACTGCAAATCAGTTTTTGTATGTGCGCAAAGCGGATATGCATGTAGTTGGAATGATACAGGTGAGACATTACCTTAACGATTATCTTTCTAAATATGGTGGGCACATTGGCTATTCAATCAAACCAAATGAAAGAAGAAAAGGATATGCAACGTCCATGTTAAAGGCTGCCCTTTCATACTGTAAGGAGATTGGTATAAGTAAAGTTCTGATAACCTGTCATGAAGACAATATAGGAAGTGAAAAAACAATACGTAACAATGGCGGTATTTATGAGTCCACTGTATATGAACCAGATGAGCGTTGTAATCTGAGAAGATTTTGGATTACCTTATCAAAATAATTAGAATATCTCACAATGAGAATGCCACTTCACACAATACAAAAGGAGCACACCAACCATGATTCGAGAAATCTGCAAAGATGAAACTTTTTTGGCACAAAAAGCGGAAATTGCCACACCAGAGGATTTGCCCATTGCCACCGACCTTTTGGAGACTTTGGAACACCACAAACAGGGCTGCGTGGGTATGGCAGCCAATATGATAGGGGTCAACAAGCGAATTATCGCCTTTGACAACGACGGCAGTTATATGGTGATGTTCAACCCTGAAATCATAAAAAAATCGGAACCCTATGAAACAGAGGAGGGGTGTCTCTCCCTGACAGGCGTTCGTCCAGTCAAGCGGTGGAAATCCATTAAGGTCCACTATCAAAATGAGAAATTTCAGGAGCGGTTCAAGACCTTTACAGGCTGGACAGCCCAGATAATCCAGCATGAAATTGACCACTGCGAGGGAATTCTGATTTAAAAAGTCAATACAGTAAAATGGGGAATTGACCATGAAAACAGCAATTTGTTACTATTCCAGACACCACGGGAACACATTGAAGGTGATAGAGGCAATGGCACAGGGGGAAGATATAGACCTGATTAATGTGACCACCCGTCAGACCGTCCGACTGGATGACTATGACCAGATTGGGTTTGCCTCTGGGATTTATGGGTTTGAATTTCACAAATCTGTGGTATCGTTCGCAAAACAGTATTTACCAGAGGGAAAATGGGTATTCTTTGTGTATACTTATGGTGGAGCCAAAGGGACAGGGGCGGAGGCAGTTTCCAAGATAGCAAAAGAAAAGGGCTGTAAACTTCTGGGGGAATTTTCCTGTCAGGGCTATGACACCTTTGGACCATTCAAATTGGTAGGTGGGATAGCAAAAGGGCACCCAGATGAGGCAGACTTCGCACAAGCCCGCCGATTTTATCAGAATCTCAAAACAAAGAACTGATGGGAGGAAGCCGAAGCATGAAAGAGCGTGTTTACATTGCCATTGATTTAAAATCGTTCTATGCTTCGGTGGAATGCCGGGAGCGGGGGCTTGACCCTATGGACACCAATCTTGTGGTAGCAGACAGAGAGCGGACAGAAAAAACCATCTGTCTGGCAGTGACCCCATCTTTGAAATCCTATGGAATTTCCGGTCGTGCAAGGCTGTTTGAGGTGGTGCAAAAGGTGAATTTAGCCAACAGCAGACGGCAAAACGCAGCCCCACAACACCGGTTGACTGGCACATCCTGTTCCCATAGAGAACTGTGTGCAAAACCGGAGCTTGCCATTGATTATATTGTTGCACCACCACGCATGGCATACTATATGGAGTACAGCACCCGTATTTATAATGTATACCTTAACTATATTGCACCAGAAGATATGATTGTCTATTCCATTGATGAAGTGTTTATGGATGTGACCCAATATCTCAACATGTATCATTTGTCCCCCTGTGAACTGGCAAAGAAAATTATTTTGGATGTGCTAAAGACCACTGGTATTACTGCCACGGCAGGAATTGGAAGCAACCTCTATCTGTGCAAGGTGGCAATGGATATTGTGGCAAAGCACATTCCAGCGGACGAAAACGGGGTACGGATTGCCCAGTTGGATGAATTGACCTACCGGAAAACCTTGTGGGCACACCGACCACTGACAGACTTCTGGCGGGTGGGTCGGGGCTATGCCAAAAAATTGGAGGCACATGGGTTGTTTACTATGGGAGATGTGGCACGGTTGTCTCTAAACCATGAAGATTTGTTATACCAGTGGTTTGGAAAAAATGCAGAGCTGCTCATTGACCACGCCTGGGGCTGGGAACCCTGCACCATTGAGGCAGTGAAGGCATACAAGCCCAGCAACCACAGCCTCAGTTCTGGGCAGGTGCTGCACTGTGCGTACCCTGCGGAAAAGGCAAAGCTGGTTTTGCGGGAAATGGCAGAGCAGATGGCACTGGAACTGGTGGCTCAAAAACTTGTGACCAACCAAATCGTGGTGACAGTGGGGTATGACAGGGAAAACTTGTCCAATCCGGTGCGTTGTCAGCGGTATCAAGGGGAAGTCACCACAGATGCCTATGGACGGAAAATTCCCAAACATGCCCACGGTACAGAACATCTGGGCAGCTATACTTCTTCCACCAGAAAACTTATGGATGGAGCAGCCACTCTGTTTGACCGTATTGCAGACAAGGAACTGCTGGTGCGTCGGCTCACGCTGGTGGCAGACCATGTCAAGTCAGAGGAAGATGCAGTCAAAGAGGAGACAGGGCTGGAACAGATGGATTTGTTTACAGATTATACAGCACAAGAAAGAGAACAGGAGCAGCAGAAAGTGGCACTGGAGCGGGAGAGAAAAATGCAGGAAACCATGCTGGAAATCAAGAAAAAGTTTGGAAAAAATGCAATTTTTAAAGGGATGAATCTGGAAGAAGGAGCAACCGCACGGGAGCGCAATGGGCAGATTGGAGGGCACAGGGCATGAGTGGTTCCTATGATGATATGCTTTCTCTTGTCTATCATGGCACAAAAACAAAACCACACATGCCCATGTCAGACCGTGCGGCACAGTTTTCCCCTTTTGCGGCCCTCACGGGATATGAGGCAGCCATTGATGAGACAGCCCGTTTTACTGAGGAGAAAATCACACTGGGAGAGGACGCCAAGGCGGAGTTAGAACAGAACTTGCAGTACCTGTACCAGCACAGTTTGGAACACCCAGAAGTGGTGATGACCTGTTTTCAAAAGGATGAACGGAAAGCAGGGGGCAGCTATGTCACCATCTGTGGAGCGGTGAAAAAAATAGATGGTTCCCAGCATTGTATTCTGTTGGAAACCGGTGTGAAAATTGCCTTTGAGGATTTGCTTACCATCCAACTGACAGAAGTTCCAACTAAAAGAGAACACTCAGATACAGTCTGATTTATGACTGTACCTGAGTGTTTCGTTTTGCTTTAATCTTCCCAGTAAACAGTTCCCTGTTCAATCTGCTTCAAAATGTCTGACCATTCCTCTGGTGTAAATTTCGATTCATCATCATGGCTGACAGAAATCAGAGTGGTTTCTTTTGAAATCACATCAACAGGTGAATTGCTCAAATCTTCACTTTGGGCATCTTCCATATCAATGATGACAGAATTGCCCACATTCTCTCCACGGTCAACGATTTGTATCTCACAATTTGGGTCGTCTGTTTGTGTGAGGTCAATACTCTCCCAATCTGCCCCATCATAAGCCACCCCAATGAGGGCAATGGAAGAAGGGTCTTTTGGTTCTGATTGTCTGGTATCATCCATAGAGGTGGCAAAGGTGGTCATAGCACCTACCACCAGAACGAGAGCCAGAGCACAGGGAATGGCAGTTGTTTTTTTAAATTTCATAATGGCTTCTATCCTTTCTGTCATGGTATGTTTGCTAAAATGATTACATAGAGTAGAAATATGGGGTCTTTTTTCCTCCAGTTCCAGTAACATCAGGGCATAGAATGACCGATTTTTTTTACCCATTTTATGAATGACCCAAGCATCACAGGATAATTCCATATCTCGATTGGCTAAGACATACATCACCCAAACAAGGGGATTGAACCAGTGGATGCAGAGTGCAGCGGCAAAAAGGAGTTTTATGACGGCATCAAACCGCTGAATATGAATCCATTCATGGGTCAATACATACTGCAAAACAGGGAAATTGCTGCGGTCCATGTGTTTGGGTAGTAAAATAACAGGACGTAAAATACCGTAGGTCAAAGGGGATGAGATGAAATCAGAAGTGCGAACCTGAACGGTGCGGATGGTCTGTTGTGCAGATAACCAATCTTTGATGTATGGTGTCTCGTCAGGAATAGACATGTGAAAGATTTGCATACTTCTCAGATAGGAGAGGGAGAAAAAAAGCCCCAACAGCACAACACCAGCCAGCCAAAGCCCAAAAAAGATAGAACGATATTCCATGTTTGAAACCGGAGTGACGGTACTTGCAGATGGAAAAAACAGCGGTTCTGAGAGAGAGGAAAAAGAGTGAGGTTGGAAGAAGGGCAGAGGCAGAGAGAAGGGGAGAAGCAGACGCAGGGCAATAATAACCCATAACACCCAAAAGGTTGTTTTTGGGAGATAGTGGATGGTGAAAGCCCGAATAATGAGGAGAAAGAAAATCAACGCTCCACCTGCTATACTCATTTGAAAAAGGCTCATACAATGCACCTCTACTCTAAATCCGTTATCATTTGACGAAGTGAGTCAATTTCTTTCTTAGACAGTTTTTGACTGCCAAGCAATGTGGCAAATAACTGATTTGGGCAGCCATCAAACAGTTTTCCAATCAGTTCTTCAGCCTCAGCTTCCTGCACTGCCTCCTTTGAAATCTGTGCATGACACATAAAATGAGGTTCGCTGCGTTCAATCGCCCCCTTTGCGATGCACTTTTTAATGACTGTGTAGGTTGTGTTCATGTTCCATCCAATTTCCGCTTTGAGAATGTCAGAAATTTGTTTTGCAGTCTGGTCCCCTTTCTTCCACAACACATCCATTACTTTCAGTTCAGAATCAAACAGTTTTAGTGCCATCTTATCAAATCCTTTCTCTAAACTACTGCAATAGTTTATACTGGGATGTTACCACAAAACCCTTTCTGTGTCAACACTATTCCAATAGTTTGGAAAGAAGATTGGTTTTTTATTGTAAAATCAATAAAAGTCTATTTATTTAGTTGGAATTATCTTGTCGTAATATCTAAAATATGATATGATTTCATAGACAGTCTGAATGATAAACTATGGAGGGCGCAACCATGAATGTGACTGGTGAAACGAAAGAAATTCCATTATTTTCTATTATTCAGTTGGAGGAACTGTACAAAGAAAACCATCTGGGGGATGTCAGTCTAACCGATTTCTATATAGACAGGAACAAAAAGGTCTATCTCCTGTTGGAAAAGCCTTTGGAGCAGGAAAGAAAAGACATAGATTGGTTTCTGACCGCTTCTGACTATACAGTGGTTGAACTCAAAGTGGACTGGACAGAAAAGCGTGCATTGGAGACCACATTGTTTCCTTTGGGAGCTTTGGCATTTCAGTTTCATTATTTGCGCCCTGTTGGGGATGATTTTTTGCTGTTGGGTGCCCGGTGTGCCTATCGCAAGAAAGGACCAGACAAAAATGCCTGGTTTGTGAGACGGGATGGAACC
>CALWON010000073.1 GCA_944383165.1 uncultured Oscillospiraceae bacterium | reverse complement strand
TCAATAAAAGAGTGTGATATAATGGAAATAGATCAGTTAGAGGTGGAACCTCACTATGATGTTTGTTTTCATTTGGCGTGGTCACATACAGGAGATGGTGGAAGAGATAATCCCATGTTGCAGTATCAAAATATAGAGGCTACCTTAAAAACGGCAGAGTGGGCAAAGAAAATGGGTTGTTCCATATTCATAGGTAGTGGGTCTCAGGCAGAATATGGTCTTATAAACCGAAAAGTGGATGAAACAACACCAGAGAGACCAGTGACTATGTATGGTGTGTGTAAGCTGGCAGCAGGAAAACTGACCATGGAGTACTGTAAGCAACAAGGAATGCGCTGTAATTGGGTTAGAATTTTTGGTGTATATGGTCCATATGAGAATGACTATATTTTTACTTCTTACCTAATTCGTACTCTTCTGGCTGGAAAAGAACCACTATTGACACCTTCAGAACAGATTTGGGACTATCTATATTGTGAGGATGCAGTACATGCGCTTTGGTTGATTGCAGAGAAAGCAAGGGAAAGTGGTGTGTACTGTTTAGGTAGTGGAGATGTGAAAACAGTTCAGGAATATGCCTGTATCACCAGAGACCAAATAAATCCAGCCCAAAAGATTGGCTTTGGAAAGAAGCCATATGCACCAAATCAAATTATGCATTTAGAGGCAGATATTACAAAATTGAAAACAGATGTGGCATTTAAACCACATTACTCCTTTCAGGAGGGAATTCAAAAAACAATTGATTGGTATGAGAAAAAATGTAGGTAAAGAGAAGGGGTTTTGGTTTGGAACAGAAATATTCATGGACAGAGAATGATGTAGAGCGAATTTTGGACTCCATCGCCACTATGCATGAAGCTGGCATCTATATGATCAATCAGGTAAAACAAGATCAGAGTATCCATCAAATGCTATCAGATGTACTGGCTATGCTGGAACAACTCTCTCTATGTTTAAAAAAATATTGTAAGGAACTTCCATCAAGTTGCAGGTTGCTTAATTTTGTAAAGGATTTACAGGTCACCACACTTCGCATTCAAATGGGAGAAAAGCCAAGAGAATGGGTAGAAATGAAATTGCAATTTGAGTTTTTAGCACTATTAGAAGAATTGTACCAACAGACTTTTTATTGGCTTTATGCTACCATGAGCAAAGAAAATCTAAAGGAATATCAGAAAAGAGTTCCAGAATTGTGCAGTAATCCATACATAACAGAAAGCAAAAATAATGGAAAATATCCATATAAACTGTCTATTGTTATTATAGCATATAATAAATTGGATTATACAAGACTCTGTGTAGAGGGAGTATTAAAAAACATTCCACCTGATTTGAGCTATGAATTAATTTTGTTCAATCATGGATCAACAGACGGAACAAAGACATATTTTGAAACAATAAAGCCTCATAAACAGATTGATATTGCAGTTAATGGTGATGCATTGATGTTAATACATCGTATTGTTGAGGGGGAATACTATTTCGCTATTAGTAATGATGTGATTATCACACCAAACACCATTAAAAATATGTTGGCTTGTATGGAAAGTGATCCTAAAGTAGCATGGTGTGTTCCAGCAACACCAAATATTAGTAATTTACAGGCAGAGCAATTGAAGTATTCTTCCGTAGAGGAATTGCAAATTGTTGCTGGTCAACATAATAAAAAAGATCCATATAAGTGGGAACAGCGTACAAGATTGTGTAATCCTCTTTCCTTACAACGGGCAGATATAATGTTTGCAGATGATGGTATTTTGTTAAATCAATATATGGGAGGAGATCGAGATTTAATTTTTCCAGACGATAAAACAGCTCTTTTGTGTCGCCGCAGGGGCTATAAAATGATTTTAGCAAAAGACACCTATTGTCACCATTTTGGATCAGTGACAATCAAAGATTCTTTTGAAAACAAGAAAAAACAAATGGAATTCTATCAACAAGGGCGGGAAAAATTTTGTGAATTGTATGGAGTTGACCCATGGGGAACTGGATTTTGTTATGATACCCTATTTTTAAAACAGATTGTTTTTAATAGTGCACAGCCACAAAAGGTTCTGGGAATTAACTGTGGATTTGGAGCCAACTCGCTAAAAATAAAAGAACAATTAAAAGAGTATTGTCACAATTTAGATGTTACACTTCTGAACATAACAGATGACAGCAGATATATAGAGGATTTGAAAGGAGTCAGCGATGAAGCAGAGTTGATTCTAAATCTATCTACACTACAGCAATATCTCAATGGAAAAACCTATGACTATCTTGTATGGGAAACGCCATTTTTACCAATGATTCCATTTGAACGACTGAATCAGGAGTTGAAAAAATACTATTCAGGAAAAGGAAATATATTGATTCATAAAACCGCACAAAATGAGACATATTTGAAGAAATGTGGATATATGCCTTATGAAAATGATTGGTTTATTGAGAAAGAGATTCCAAATAGAGCAAAATCAACTTTCTGACAGGTCAAATGATCCAATTTGCCAACTGATCAGGTGTATGAGCAATAGCAACACAGGGGAATTTTCTGACGTCCTGTTCTGATTGAAATCCAAAACCGTATGTAACCCCAATAAAGTCTAAACCAATCTGTTGTGCACCAATGGCATCATTATCACTATCACCGATCATAACAACTTGAGTAATATCTTGAATTCCAGCCAATGAAATGGTTTGTTGTATAATATCTGTTTTGGTCAATTTTCCTTCCATATCAGATCCACAAATTACATTCAAGTGAGGGGAAAGTTGCAAATGTGTAAGAATGGCGTCAGCGAAATATTGGCGTTTATAGGTTGCAACAGCAGTGGAAATTTGACATGACTGTAATTTTTTTAGTAGTTCTGAAATACCATCATATAGAGCTGCATGAAGTAAGTGTTCTTTTTTATATTGGTCACGGAAAAAACAACAAAGCTCCTTTTGCTGTTGGCTGGAAAGTTGAGGATAGTAATGTTGGAAGGAACGCTCAATGGGTGGACCAATAAAGGTTCTTAATTGTTCAGAAGTAAGGTCTGGAAGGGAAAAGTGCTGTATGGTGTCATAGATGGTGTCAAAAATACCATAAGAGGAGTCGATTAAAGTACCATCCAAATCAAAAATTGCTAATTTATAACGAGTATGGTTCATAGTGACTGCTCCTTTTGTATGTTAGATGACCGCATTGGAACTAATTCCAATGCGGTCATTGTTTGTTAAAATTCTGCGTTGCCTACGGTACGGGGGTGCAGTTCCACATCTCGGATGTTGGAAATACCTGTGAGATACATCACCATACGTTCAAAGCCCAAGCCATAACCGGCATGGCGACAGGAGCCATAGCGGCGCAAATCACAATACCACCAATAATCGGCGGGGTTCATACCCAATTCTTTGATGCGAGCTTCCAGAATGTCAATGCGCTCCTCACGCTGGCTTCCGCCGATGATTTCACCAATGCCAGGAACCAGACAATCGGCCGCAGCCACTGTTTTTCCATCCTCATTTAGCCGCATATAGAAAGCTTTGATTTCTTTGGGGTAATCTGTGACAAAGACAGGACGTTTATAGACTTCTTCAGTGAGATAACGCTCATGTTCTGTTTGAAGGTCACAGCCCCACTCTACCTTATAATCAAATTTGTCGTTGTTTTGCTTGAGAATCTCTACAGCCTCTGTATAGGTGACACGTCCAAACTTGCTGGAGGCTACATGTTCCAGCCGCTCTTTTAATCCCTTGTCCACAAAGGAGTTAAAGAAGTTGATTTCATCTGGGCACTTTTCCAGAACTGTGTTAATAATATATTGAATCATGGCTTCTGCTGTGTCCATATAATCCCCAAGGTCAGCAAATGCCATTTCAGGCTCCACCATCCAGAATTCGGCAGCATGGCGTTGGGTATTAGAATTTTCTGCCCGGAAGGTGGGACCAAAGGTATAGACATTGCCAAAGGCCATTGCAAAGTTCTCTGCATTTAGCTGCCCGGAAACGGTCAGACTGGCACGCTTGCCAAAAAAGTCTTTGGAGTAGTCTACAGAACCATCTGGATTTTTTGGGATATTCTCCAAATCCAAAGTAGTCACTTGGAACATCTCACCAGCACCTTCGCAATCGCTGGCAGTGATAATGGGGGTGTTGATATAGACAAATCCACGGTCTTGGAAGAAGCAGTGAATGGCGTGGGCAGCCACAGAACGAACACGGAAGGCAGCAGAAAACAGATTGGTACGGGGACGCAGATGCTGAATCGTACGTAGGAACTCTACACCATGGCGTTTTTTCTGAAGGGGATAATCGGGGGCAGAAACACCCTCTACCTGTACCGAGGATGCCTTAATTTCCAGAGGTTGCTTTGCCTCAGGTGTCAACACCACTTCGCCAGTCACAATGAGGGCTGCACCAACATTCTGCCCAGTGATTTCCTTATAATTCTCCAGTACAGTGGCATCCAAAACCACCTGTAAATTTTTGAAGCAGGAGCCATCATTCAGCTCTACAAACCCAAAGGTTTTCATATCACGGATGGTACGAGCCCAGCCACAGACTGTGACAGTCTGATGACCTAGGGTCTCCTTGTCCGCAAAGATTGCGGCAACGGTCATACGCTCCATAGTGTTGTCTCTCCATTTCTAATCAAAATTGGCACTTTCGTGCACAGTTACCCCATATTATATCCCTAACTATGTTTTTTTACAAGAGGATACTTCAAGGGCAGTGCTCCTTTTTTAGCTGTAGATTATGGTATGGGATGGGTTGGGGTTTCCTCAATCAAATAAGCAACTTTCTGATATACCTCACTTTGCTTAATTACCATTAATCTCACATCGTCTGGTTCATATTGGGAGAGGATTTGTTTCACCTGTTCTGCCAATTGCAGTAACTCAGGAGAGGCAGAAGCGAGACGTTCTTGTTGTTGGATATTGTCAAGTTGTACCTCAATCATATCTTTCAGATCAGGGTGTGCCTTAAGAGCCAAATTTAAGAAACTCACTGCCTGAGTAAACTGTTGTGTCTGTAGGGCATGTTCTTCCTGTACAAGATACCATAGGCACTGGTGGAGTGAGGGCAGGATGGAGATATCATCCTGGGAAAGGTTTGGCTGATAAATACAGGACAGAAGACGATGAGCCAGTGTGCATAGATGTTGTAACAGAGAAACAGCATCTTTATGGTGGGCAAAGGTTGGATTGCACAAAGCATAAAAGATGATTTCCACCTGAAAGTTTAGTGCAATGGTACCAAAAAAGCTGTCCCCTTCCCACTGGAGTAGATGAGGTACAAATTCTGCATCATACTTTCCAAGTGTTTTTGCAATGGGGAGCAACTCTTCATGGGGTTGTGTTTGGTAGAACGACAGTGGGAAATGGGCATTGCATGCAATGACATGATTAAGAACAGGGGGAGGGATTTCCCCCCAGTTCTGAATGTTTCCTAAAATACACTCAATTTCAGTAGGGTTCTCCATAGCCATCACCTGTGCGCCTTTGCCCATATCAATGGATACGTCTTGATAGAGCCGCCACTCCTCCCGTGCCTGCCCAGGGAGGAAAGAAAGGGCCATCCGCTTTAGGCAGCTTTCACGGCGGGCAATGGCACGGGGGGATGTTTGTTCCACGGACAGCAAATGCTCCATATGTGTGGCTACAATTTTAGGGGTTTCTGGGCAGTGGAGCAAAAGGACAGCAGCGTCCAAAATGGCCATAGCAATTTTGGGAGGGGTGTTGTCTGAAATGGGAACAGAACGCAGTGCCTGTAATGCCCGTTCATCCTGATGTAGAGTGGCAGCAGACATGGCTTCCATAATATAGACTTCCTGTTGTGTCTGTATAGATACACGGTAGAGACCAGATACACCAAAGTTGCGAATGGAGTAGGCACCACTGTAGTATTTTTCAATACCCTGATAGTAGAGCGGAACCAATTCCAGCACCTTTTCATGGCAGTCAGTAAAGAAATAGTGGTATATGGACTGATAGACAACATCTACCTGTGTATAGGGAGACTCGGGAAACATCTGATGTGCCAAAGCAACCCATTCCTCAAATTCTGGCATTTGATAACGGTTGGCAGCTTCCACACATTTCCGCAAAATGGCGTGGCTTAATTCGTTCCAATGGGCATCATGAATGGCAGTGGTCACCCATTTCACACAGGTTCTGGCATACTGTTGTGCTTTCTCTGGAATTCCAATGGCAGCATCCAGACATTCCATCAAAATACCGCCATCTCTGGAAAATCCGTTTTCCAGTTGCGGTTCCAACAGAGCCAAATTCCGTTCTGCTTTTCTCAGTGCATTTTCTTTTGTTTCATAGGCATAGCCGTCATGGTGCAGAATAGTATGGGTGAGAGCGTGCCAATAGGAACCGGAAGGAAGAACCCACCGCTCATGAATGACACTGGTATATCGAATTCCAGTTGACATATTTAGGATACGCACTGCGGCAAAGTCGGTAAACTCTCCCAACATATCAGGGGTAATGTAGTTGCGGATGGTCAAGGTACAAACTGAGATATGACCATTTTGCCCAGAGGATAAAAATGCAACCAGTTCAGAGATATCCTCATCAAAAAATTCATCTGCATCAATGGATAGATACCAATCCCCAGAAGCACGGTCCATGACTGCATTTCTGGCAGCAGAAAAATCGTTACACCATGGGAAATCAAAGCAGGTATCTGCATATTGTATAGCAAGTTCACGACTTCCGTCGGTAGAACCTGTGTCTGCCACAATCAATTCACATGGGATGGCATCCCGTAGGGGCTGCAAGGATTGAAAACACCGCTCTAAACAGCGCATTTCATTTTTGACAATCATACCAATGCTCAAAATTGGCTTTTGAGTTGTTTCCATTGAAAATGACACTCCTTTTGTATCTGATTTTGGAATATAGACTATAATATAATCCACATTCCAAAAGCAAATAAAACTGGGGCGAGCCGTGAGCCCGCCCCAGAAACATGCTTATGATTTTGTTGTGTGGTTGCCCACAGAGCCAGATTAGCCCAGCAGCTGCAGAACGCCCTGAGGCACCTGGTTAGCCTGAGCCAGCATAGCCTGAGCGGACTGGATCAGGATGTTGTTCTTGGTGTAGGCCATCATTTCCTCAGCCACGTCGGTGTCACGGATGCTGGCCTCAGCATTCTGGATGTTCTCCTCCATGACAGACAGGTTGTTGATGGTGTGATCCAGACGGTTCTGAGTAGCACCCAGAGTACCACGGATGTCAGACACCTTGTTGACAGCGGCCTTGATGATGTCAATGGCTGCCTTAGCACCCTCTGGACCACCGATATCTACATC
>CALWON010000072.1 GCA_944383165.1 uncultured Oscillospiraceae bacterium | reverse complement strand
CCGATAGCCCATAGCCGCTTCAAAACTACGTTTTTTAGAGACTACAATCTCAGCTTTTGTTTCATATCTATATGGTAGAGTTTCAATCACATCACATTCTTTTATAAACCTTTGATTTTGAATAGAATGCTGTACTGACTGTTTCAGTGTTTCATTTTTCTTGCATAAATCAAGTGTATCTTCAAAAATATTAATTCTTTTTTGTTTTGCATCATTGTAAAACATATTATTTTGTCTCCTTATCATAAATTTATGGCACAATTGGATATGTAAATTTTGAATGATTTCTTTTGTCCAAAAACTTGGAAAACAGTCCATGGTGTGATAGGATAGAGAAAAAGAAAAGGGGTGTTTTTATGCTATTTTTATGTTATCCAAAGTGTACCACATGCCAAAAAGCCCAGAAATGGCTGGAGGATCAGGGCTGTGAACTGACGATCCGCAACATCAAAGAGGATCATCCCTCAAAAGAGGAATTAAAACAGTGGTGGCAGCGTAGTGGATTACCTTTGAAACGCTTTTTCAATACTTCAGGGCTACAATACAAAGCATTAGGGCTGAAAGATCGGCTGCCTAATATGGATGAAGAGGAGCAGTTGGAGCTGCTCAGCACCGATGGTATGCTGGTCAAACGTCCCATTTTGGTCAGTGAGAAAGCCGTATTGGTTGGATTTAAAGAAAAAGAGTGGCAAACTATTTTATAAAAGTAGAACAGAGTGCAGCCCCTTTTTGAGAGGGGGTTGCACTCTTTTTGTATATATGCAATATTATACAATAAAATACGAATAAATTTACATTAAAATTTTTCATATTTAACTATATATTTTTTCATGCGCCTGTGCTATGATAGGGGGGTATCCAGAAGGGTAGGTTATTGCTCCAGTGATTTTGTCCACTGTACTACATGGTCTACAAAGAGTTGTGTAATGGTGGAAGGGGTCGTGTCTTTTTTCACCGCAATGGCAATGTCCTTTCCCTGAGGGATGTGAAATGGTTTTGAGAGGATATGGTATCGGTTGGGATGTAACATCAACTGGTGAACCACACTGATACCAAGCCCACATTCTACCATAGAGAGAATGGCATAGTCATTTGACACCTCATAGCGTATGTTTGGTTTCTGTTGGAGATGCTCCAGAAACTTTGTGATTTCATAGTCCTGTTCTTCTTTCAGGTTGATAAAATCCTCACTGGAGAGCTGTTCAATGGGATAGACCGGTACATCTGCCATAGGATGGTCACAGGGCATTACCACAACCAGTTGGTCTTGCAATAGGAAAGTAGCTTCCAAGTCATTGGCAGCAGGCAAACTGACAAAGCCACAGTCTACCTCCCCCTTCCGAATCCAATTTGAGATTTGGTTGTACTCCCCATTGATGAGATGGAAGTCAATATTGGGATATTGGCTGTGAAAGGATTTGATGAGTTCAGGCAGCAGACCACTTGCAATGCTAGAGAAAGCACCCACCCGAATGGAACCGGAGCGCAGCCCATGCAGTTCAGAAATGGTGTAGTTCAAATCCTCATAGGCTTTGCAGATTTCCTGTATTTTAGGAATCAGCACCATAGCTTCTGAGGTAATTTCAATGCCAGAGCGGCTGCGGGTGAGCAGGGTGACATGCCAATCCGCTTCCAGGTCAGCAATCATCCGGCTAATTGCAGATTGTGTGTATCCAAGTTGCGTGGCAGCCAGGGTAATGCTCCCTGTCTCAATGGTTTTCAGATAGGCAATATACTTGCGAATGCTCATAGTGGTGTGGCTCCTTACTTGTAAGATGGATGGATAAAAATAAGATTCATTCTTTTTTGTCATTCGTAATAGAAAAAAGAGTTTCTTGTATAAACTGCATAGCAATTATATAATATAAGAGAAAAAAATTCAACATTATTCCTATAAAAATAATAATATTTTGAAAGAATCCCCTGTGTGTATGAAAATAAAAAGAGGAGGAAATGAAGTATGATCCGTTTTTCCATTTGTGGTGCAGCCAGCTATGCTTGCGGTGAGCTGTTGAGACTGATGGTCAATCACCCAGAAACTGAGGTAGCATATCTTGCAGATACTTTTGCAGCAGGACGCAAGATTTATGAGGAACATCCTGCATTGATGGGATTTTATGACCAGGAGATTTTACCTCTCAACGAGGAAACTTTGGAGCAGATTGTAAAGGACAGCGATGTGGTCTTTACTGCGGTAGATGCTGGTACTGTATGTGCCATCGCAGAGAAGGTACTGGCTGGTGGAAAGAAGTTCATTGATTTTGGTGCAGACATTCGATTCCGTGATGCAAAGACATGGGAAAAGTGGTATGGATTGCAGCACCCCAACCATGAGATGACAAAAGAGGCAGTCTACTGCATTCCAGAAATTCAAAGAGATTTGGCAAAGGGAAAGAGCCTGATTGCAAACCCAGGCTGTTATCCCACAGCCTCTACGTTGGGTCTGTTTCCCGTGCTGAAAGAGAATATGGTGGTGGAGAATACCATCATTATTGATGCAAAGAGCGGCTTTACTGGTGCCGGTCGCCGTCCCGCTCCCAACAAGCTGATTTCAGAGGCAAGCAACAATTTCTGCGCCTATTCGTTGGGTGGTGGTCATCGCCATACACCAGAAATTGAGCAAAACATTGCCTATATTACAGGCAAGGATTTGATGCAGCCAGAGACCTGGCAGTATATTAACTTCCAGCCCCATCTGACCCCTCAGGTGCGTGGGATTGAAGTGACCATTTATGCCACATTGAATCAAGAAGTAACCAATGAGGAGTTGTATAATCTCTATCAGAAGTATTATCAAGATGAGTATTTTGTCCATGTATTCCCTGCCAGTAAGCCTGTGCAGACAAAGTGGACAGCGGGCACCAATTTGTGTTGCATTACTCCTACTTATGATGCCAGAACCAAAAGACTGGTGGTCAGCTCTGTGATTGACAACATTGGAAAAGGGGCTGCTGGTCAGGCAATTCAAAACATGAATCTGATTTTTGGGCTGGATGAAACCACCGGTCTGAAAATCGCTCCCATGTACCCATAAGGGAAGCAGCAAGAAAGGATGTAGAGGAACATGGCGTATCAGTTGATTGAAGGTGGAGGCGTAACCTCTCCCAAAGGATTTGTGGCAGGAGCCTGTTATGTGGGAGTGAAAAGCAGAAAAAGCGAAAAGCCCGATGTGGCAGTGCTCTATTCTGAGTATCCAACCAGTTGTGCAGCCCTCTTTACCACCAATAAATTCTGTGCTGCTCCTGTGATTTTGGGTCGGGAAGTGTTGAAAAAGGGAAAGGCAAGAGCCATTGTCATCAACAGCGGCAATGCCAATGCAGCCACTGGAGCTCAGGGCATTGAAGATGCCAAACGGGTGGAGCAGGAGGCAGAAAAGCTGCTGGGACTGGGAGAAGATGAAGTATTTGTATGCTCCACCGGTGTGATTGGGCAGCGTCTGCCTGTAGAGAAAGTGATTGATGGTGTACATAAAATTGTTCCCAATATGAGTGCGGAAAAAGGTTCTGAGGCAGCTTGGGCGATTATGACCACCGACCTAGTTCGGAAAGAAGTTGCCATGGAGCTGAAGCTCTCTGGTGGTACAGTGCGTGTGGGTGCAATGGCAAAGGGGTCTGGCATGATTCACCCCAACATGGCAACTATGCTTGCCTATGTGACAACAGATGCAAAGCTTTCTGCGGATGTAGCACAAAAGATGCTGAAAGAGAGCGCAGATAAGAGCTTTAATATGATGACGGTGGATGGAGATACCAGTACCAATGATTCCCTGTTCCTGCTTGCCAACGGAGCCTCTGGTGTCGCTATTGAGACAGAGGAGGACAAGGCAGCCTTTGCAGCTCTGCTGGACGAAATCTGTATTGATATGGCGCGTCGCATTGCCTCGGATGGTGAGGGTGCAACCCACCTGATGATTGTAGAGGCGTATGGTCTGCCAACAGAGAAGGATGCTAAGCTGGTGGCACGTTCTATTGCAGGGTCTAGCCTTTTCAAAGCGGCACTGTTTGGAAAGGATGCCAACTGGGGGCGTATTATGGCAGCGGCTGGCTATTCTGGTGCCGATGTGGACCCAACAAAGGCAGATTGCATTCTGAAAAGTGCAGCCGGCGAAGTTGTGGTGATGCAGGATGGATTTGGAACAGATTTTAGTGAGGAACTTGCCAAGCAGGTACTGACAGAGCATGATGTGACTGTGGTAGTGGATTTCCACAGCGGCGATGGACAGGCAACTGCTTTTGGCTGTGACCTCACCTATGACTACGTGAAAATCAACGGCGATTACCGCACCTAAAAGGGAGTGATTGTCATGGGGGAGACTGCAAATAAAGTCAAGATTTTATTGGAAACCATGCCATATTTGAAGCAGTATGCAGGAAAAATTGTGGTTGTCAAATATGGTGGCAATGCAATGGTCAATGAAGAACTGAAGCAGGCAGTGATTGAAGATGTGGTGATGCTCAAACTGTTGGGTCTAAAACCAGTACTCAGTCATGGTGGAGGACCTGGCATCAATCATATGCTGGAGAAGCTGGAGATTCCAGTGCAGTTTATCAACGGTCTGCGCTACACTTCAGAAGATGTGATGAAGGTTGTGGAGATGGTTCTCATTGGGGAAGTCAACAGTGAACTGGTGGGGCGTATCAATGCAGCAGGCGGCGAGGCAGTGGGGCTTTCTGGTGTCAGTGGCAACCTCTATACCTGCACTCAGCGCAGTGAGAAACTGGGCTATGTGGGAGACATTGTACAGGTCAATGTAAAACCTGTGCTGGCAATGTTGGAGTCTGGTTATATCCCTGTGGTTGCTCCAGTGGGGACAGATGGAAAGGGACATATCTTCAATATCAATGGAGATACAGCAGCAGGTAAACTAGCAAGCGCACTGGGGGCAGAAAAGCTGATTTTACTGACTGATATTGAGGGATTGTGTAACGACATTCAAATACGAGATGTGATTTCCTATCTGAATATTGCAGATGTGCCGAAATTAAAAGAACAGGGGACCATTGCAGGCGGTATGATTCCCAAGGTGGACTGCTGTGTACAGGCAGTGGAGGAGGGCGTCACCAATGTGCATATCATTGATGGACGCAAACCCCACAGTATGTTGTATGAGGCTTTTCAAGCAGAAGGAAATGGCACCACAGTAGGCAGAGACAAAGCCAGTGTGGGCATCAAATGGAAAGTATAAAGTGTCAGAAGGAGGAAGTATCATGATCGAGAAATTCAAAAGCAATGCACAGGCAATCGAGGCGGCAGATCAATTCCTGTATGGAAACCACGCAAGAATTCCCATTGTGATGGACAGAGGCGAAGGTTGCTATGTCTATGACTTAGACAACAACAAGTATCTGGACTTTGTAGGCGGCATTGCGGTCAACGGTCTGGGTCATTGCCATCCTGCCATTGTGAAGGCACTGGAGGAGCGTACAAAGACCATTTTGCACTGCTCCAACTACTACTACAATGAGCCAGCCATTCAGGTGGCTAAGATGATTGTAGAAAATAGCTGTTTTGATAAGGTAATGTATGCAAACTCCGGTGCAGAGGCAAACGAGGGACAGATTAAACTGGCCCGTAAGTATGCGGTAGACCATGGGCACCCAGAGAGACACACCATTATCAGCATGGTAAAGAGCTTCCATGGACGTACCTTGGCAACTGCCACAGCTACTGGACAGACAGCGGTACACGACCCACGCTACTTTTCTCCACTGCCTGAGGGCTTCAAGTATGCGGAGTTCAACAATTTGGAGTCTGTAAAAGAACAGTTGACAGATGATGTATGTGCCATCCTGACAGAGCCAATTCAGGGTGAAGGCGGTGTGCGTCCAGCCACCAAAGAGTTTTTACAGGGTCTGCGTGACCTGTGTGATGAACGTGGCATTCTACTGATGTTTGACGAGGTACAGGTGGGTTCTGGACGAACAGGCAAACTGTTTGCTTACCAGAACTACGGAGTAGAGCCAGATATCTGTTCTATGGCAAAGGCATTGGGTTCCGGCGTTCCCATTGGTGCAGTGTGTGCCCGTGGGGATGCAGCCAAAACATTGACTCCTGGTACCCATGGTTCTACATTTGCAGGCGGTCCCCTTGCCTGTGCACTGGCTGAGGCAACCCTGGATACCCTGCTCCATGGTGGGGTACTGGAACATGCCACTGAAGTGGGAGAATACTTCCGTAAGCAGCTCGGCACATTGAAAGAAAAGTACCCTGAGAGTGTAAAGGAAATCCGCGGTATGGGTATGATTAACGGTGTGGAGCTGAATCTGGACAATGGCAGCCCCATTGTAGAAAAGTGCTTTGAAAAAAAGGTGCTGATTAACTGCACCGCAGGCAATGTGTTGCGGTTTATTCCACCACTGGTTGCTTCCAAAGAGGAGTGTGACCTGGTGGTAAGTGCCATTGATGAATCCATGGCAGAACTGGAGCTGAAATAATACACATAAAAGAGGGGGCACTGTGCCCCCTTTTCTGTCAAACCAACGCTGAATCAAGGGGAGCAGGCTTTGCGACGGGATTGAAAGAAAGGTTGGAAGTTATGAAAGAGGGAATGAAAGTGTATGATGGCAGAATGCCATCCATATGGCATTCGCTGATTACATTGGGTTTATTAATTGCTGTGATGGCAGTTGGGATTATGGTTTATCAGCTGGACCCACATATGCCCATGTTTGTTGGTGTTGTGGTTGCTGCAATTATGGCACTGATTTTGGGGTATAAGTGGCCAGCCATCGAAACCATGATGATGGATGGAATTTACAGGGCACTCCAATCTATTATTATTCTGACAATCATTGGTATTTTGATTGGCATCTGGATTGATGCTGGTGTAGTGCCTGCTATGATTTATTATGGCTTGAAGATTCTATCACCCAATATCTTTTTGATTGCGGTAGTGCTGATTTGTTCCATCACATCCCTTGCCACTGGTACTTCTTGGGGAACCATGGGAACCATGGGTGTAGCTATGCTGGGAATTGCAGCGGGGCTGGGTGTCCCTGCCCCAGTGACTGCCGGTGCCATTTTATGCGGTGCCTACTTTGGGGACAAGATGTCCCCCCTGTCCGATACTACCAATCTGGCTCCAGCAATGGCAGGTACGGACGTGATGAGCCATGTTAAGTTCATGTTGCTGCCCACTGCCATTACATATGGAATCTGCCTTGTTTTTTTTGGCGGCTATGGATTTTTGTTCCATGCCGGTGGAAGTGCAGATATGACAGAAGTTCAGGTGATTTCTGAGGGTCTTGCAAATAGTTTTAATTTGAACCCGCTGCTGCTGTTGCCTCCTGTGGTTGTCATTGTGGCTGTGGCCATGAAAATGCCTGCAATTCCTGGCATTACCTTAGGTGCCATTGTAGGTGGTGTGTTTGGTCTAATTTTTCAAGGCGGAGATTGCACCCTTGGTACATTGTTGCTGGTGGGCAGAGATGGGTTTGTATCAGAAACTGGTGTAGAAGCCATTGACTCCTTGTTGACTTCTGGTGGTTTGATGAATATGATGTCCTCCATTTCCTTGACCATCCTGGCAATGATGTTTGGCGGCATTATGGAGGGAACCCACCAGTTAGAGGTCATTGTCAATCAGCTCATGAAGCTGACAAAGAGCCCGGCGGGACTGGTTACATTGACAGAGGCAACCTGTGTACTGTCTAATGTGACCATGCCAGAGCAGTATATTTCCATTGTGGTACCTGGTCGTAT
>CALWON010000071.1 GCA_944383165.1 uncultured Oscillospiraceae bacterium | reverse complement strand
GATTAGCAGGTCTGTTTTCTCTGGCTGCATAGGGCTGACCAGTGTATCTATACCACAGGGTGTGACTGAGATTGACCTATCTGCCTTCTCCTTCTGCACCAGTTTGACTGACATCATCATACCAGAAAGTGTAACTCAGATTGGGGACTCAGCCTTTCAAGGCTGTACCGGTTTAACCAGCGTCACCATTCCAGAGAGTGTCACCCAGATTGGCAAGTCTGCCTTTTCCAACTGCCCTTTCCTCACCATCCACACGCCCGCTGGGTCCTATGCCGAACAGTACGCAAAGGAACAAACCATTCCCTTTGCGCTCATCTAATCAATCACACCATTGATATATGTTTCATTTTCCTATACTATAAAACCTTCCTCTGTTAATATCTTTTGAAGCTCCCAAAATTGCTTTTTATCTTCATACTCTTGTTCATAAAATTCCAATACCTTTCTGGCTTCTTCATTTGTAGTTTTAACATCTGTATGTTTCCGATATCAGTTCAATACCAGCAATTGCTACATAGACCAAATGTTCCTTTAACTCAGCTAAAAGCTCCATACTGCTTACCATCCCTTTCCGTTATCCTTTAAAAGGTCTCAGTAAGTGCCCATTCTCTCGTTTGAACAAATGGTAATTATGCCATTAACAACAGAGTGAAAAAATATCTTTTATCACTTCAAGATCAGAATCTGTGTATGGAAATTTTTTCTTTTTGTCCAATTCAGCCAAAATACCCTTCATACCTCTTATTTTTTCTAGGTTGCTCATTTCACAGTAAAAAGAAGAATCTACTTGATACTTTTCGTATAAAATATCAATCATTTTCATGACCCATGAATCTGTAGTTCTCATATCATCCCTCTCCCATTCTGGTTTATCTTTCTATCTTTTGCCCATCTTGGGTGTAACATCACCTTTTTCTCTGTGTTGGTTTTCCTTTTTTATGCAACCGATCATCGTTGAACCAACTACAAATAAGAAAATGCCCACAGCGGCACGGATTGCAAAATCCAGCATCCAGTTGACCTTGCCATGCTGGTACATATCCAGTACATAGGCTGGATTGACCTCATACTCCTCTGCCATCTGGTGGAGCATACCCCGTTCCTCTGTTGTTGTGTACCTGAGATAGCCTGTGGGCAGCTCATCGCCGGGCTTTAACATGAGATAATCGTCAAAATAGACACAGACATAGGAGCCATCTGACAGCGGAGCCAGATAGTAACTGTTATAGGAACCAGAGGTGAAGAATTCAAGAAAAAAATTCCTGATTGGACCAGTTGGATAGGCTATAGGGATATATTCTGAAATGATAACTGTCCTATTGGTGCGACCATTACGGTGGGTGTGTTCCCCTGCATACTCAGGATCCCGTAAACGCAACAGGGGGCACTGGATTAAGTTCTCCTTGGGAACTGTGGCTGGGGTAGTTTGAAAGAAGAAATCCTCCACATCCTCCTGTGTATGTACCACAGAGACCGATTGAGCTGGCATCTGCCCCTGCCCTGTCCCAGTCCCAACTCCCAAATCATAAATCCAGCCAGTGGGGGCACCCATCATCAGCCAAAAAGCAAAGACAACCCCGCATATAATTTTCAAAATGGAACGTAAGGAATATTTTTTGTGTTCCATATGCAACTTCTCCCCTTATTCTAAAGAATCGGGATATGACCAAATCAAACATTGTGGAAAATCTCTCTGATTATGCCCCTCTGTTTCAAGTTCAGCTTGACCATCTATCCCTTTAGAAGAGTATAGCATAAACAGAAGAAAAATTCCATATTGAACCAGAACTGTTGTTTCTTATTTTATCAAAGAGCGATTGCATGGTTCCACACTTTGTGCTATCATTGACCCAAATAAACAACTTGATGTTTGAGGTGAGAACATGGACACGATGAGAGCACAAATAAAAGCACTGATTGATGCAAATGAAGCAGTATTTGAGGGCGCATTTTCCATGATTCCGCCTTCTGATGAGGAGATCAAGAAGGCAGAACAGTTATTGGGTTTTGAGATACCAGAAAGTTACATCTGGTTTTTGAAAGAATATGGGTATGGTGTGTTTTTCTTTGAATTTTTGGGGTGTAAAAGCACTGGCAGTGCTTCGTTTGTCCAGGCAACCTTAAAGGAGAAGGAGTATGGGCTGCCATCCAACCTATTGGTTGTGGAACACTGTGACGAACATGTTATGTGCATCAATACCAACGATGGGACGGTTGTATCATGGAGTCACTATGATCATGATGGAATCCTTTTTCGGTTTGATTCGTTTGAGGCGTATTTTATGGACTGTTTGGAAAATGCCATTGACAACTATGAGGAGGATTAAAGCTCTCTCCCCTTTCCCAGCAAAATCAGTACAAATAAAACCTCCGGCAAAGTGCGCCAGAGGTTTTGTTTGTTCAGTCCCAATCTGCTTGTGTAAGATTCAACAGAGTTTTATATCTTTCAAATCGTTCTTTCTTCCATGCTCGTGTTTCTGGTCCGTTCATCATGTCTGACCTCTCCATAGAGGACAGACCCGTTCTCTCAAAAATGTTGATCTGAACCTCACAACTCCAATCCTTTACCACACGTTCTGAATTTACAATTTCCCCTGGATATTCTTCCGCATTGACCACGATTTCTTGCCCGTCGCAGAGGTATACAAAATAATCCAAACCAACTACTACAATCCCCTTAATGTTTCCCAATTCCAAATGCTTGATACTCACTATCTCTGCTTTTACTTCACAATCATTTTCTCCAAATAAATCACTACAGAAAGATTGGCTGTCTTTTGTTAAATAGAAAAAGTCAATATCCCCAACTACAATGGATTGATCCAGTGCATACCACTCCGGTTCCCATTTTACAATCATTAACTACCATCCCTTGTCTGTGTTTTCTGTCTGGGTTGGCACACATCAGCCTGTTCACTCAAAGCCTCAATCCAGATGCCCATGCCTTCAGATCCTTCTCATCCAGTTGCCCATTGAGCAGCCGACCGTCCAGGATCTTGACCCCAGGGGCACTACATTTCAGACCATCTGCCGATTTGCCCAGCCCGCTCCCACCAGACGTAGCAAAGAGGACTATGGTCTTTCCGGTGAAGTCATAGCTCTCCAGAAAAGTGTTGATGATGGTGGGGGCTACATACCACCAGATTGGAAAACCCAAAAAAATGACATCATAATTGCCCACAGGGACAGTTTTATCTGCCAGCGCTGGACGGGATTCTTTGTTGTTCATTTCCACACTGCTGCGGGAATTTTTGTCCATCCAGTTGAGGTCAGCATGGGTATACGGCACTGCCGGCTTGATCTCATAGAGATCTGCACCTACCGCATTTGCCAAAGCCTTTGCAGCCTTTGCCGTGGTACCGCTGGCAGAAAAATAAGCAACCAATGTGTTCATAATCATAACCTCCTTGCCCCTTTCAGGGTTGTGTTACCCATAATAGGTCTCATTTCAATAGGTGTATACTCTGATATTGGAAATTTGCAGCCTAACATCAGGTCAGATGGTACATAGACAGCACTTTCCTTGTCCAGCCATTTCTGTTTCAGACAACCACTATGTCCTGCATGTACACCTCCTTCTGCTTATTGATTTTAAATCAATCCCTCCAAAATGTAAAATGCCCATTTTCTATCGGTAAAGATTCGCCAGATGTATTCCTGTGTTACAAAAAACACCTGCCCTGTAGTGGGACTGGTACACAAAACAGTACAACTGTTTTTATCCAACCATTTCCAGTTGATGATTGTATCTTGCCAATCCGTTTAAAATACAGATTTGCTTCCGATTTGGTCCTCTGCCAGCCTGTGGTATTCCTCCAGCATGGATTGCAGGGTAGCCTGCTCCATAGCTTCCTTGACTGCATCCTCAATGTTGTGATATGGGTGTTCTAGCACCTTACGAATATTCTGTGCCACTGGGCATTGGCGTCCCTGACATGGGTGAATCCCAATCATAGATGTAACCCCATTTGGCTCCAGTGCAGTATAGATTTGGTACAATGTGATTTGGGATGGGTCTTTGCACAGTTCTGCACCACCGGTCCCCCTCGGTACTGTAATGAGCCCCGCTTTCTTCAAGGCACTTAGGATATTACGGATCACAACAGGATTGCTGCCTGTGCTTTCTGCCAATCGGTTACTGGTCACTTTGGCAATCCCTTTCGCCTCATGAATAAAGATCAAGCAATGAACCGCAATAGAGCATTTGATACTGATTTGCATACTACGATTTTGTATCCTTTCAAAGATATTGATTTACATTCGTTGTAATGATTGACATTACATCATACAGGTGGTATACTGCTCTTGATGTAACATCTTTTGTTACATCTTTTATTCTATCTGTTCTATCTGCAAAAAGCAAGGGAAATTCCATTCAAAAAGATTCTATCCCCCCTAGCTAATTACAAATATGACCAAGCCCAAAAACAGAGGAAGGAATCCCGTTTCCCATTTGTCCGCTCAAATGGTGAACAGTGATGGAAAGTAACCGAAATAGTAGCGTAAAACCACTTTGTACCTGCCATTGACCTCCATCGGTTCACCCTCTCCCAAGCCAACAAAGCCCTGGAACAAGTGGCAAATGAACCACTTTCTGGTAAAGTGATTCTTGAAATGGAATCCAAGTTCAGCCATACCTAAAATAAGGAGGAATATACCATGAAACTGTATCAAATCTGTTTTAGTCCCACAGGTGGGACACAAAAAACTACGGAGATCCTAACCCACCAACTGGCAGATGAGGTCATAAACATAGATTTGACTGACTATAAAACCGATTTCCATGCCATTTCACTGACCCAGGAAGATCTTGCTATCATTGCTGTACCGTCCTATGGTGGACGGGTTCCAGCCACTGCGGCAGAACGGCTTTCCTCCATTCAAGGCAATGGGGCATGTGCTGTTCTTGTCTGTGTCTATGGGAACCGTGCCTATGAGGATACACTAGTAGAACTCCAGGACACTGTAAAACAGGCTGGATTCCGGGTAATCGGGGCTGTGTCAGCTGTGGCAGAGCATTCCATTGCCCGACAATTTGCAGCCAACCGACCAGACGAGCAGGACACCAGACAGCTTTGTGAATTTGCCAAACAGATTCATGCTAAATTTTCGGCTGGTGATGTGTCAGAACCAGCTATTCCCGGAAACCGCCCTTACAAAAAAGCTGGGGGAATTGCGATCATTCCCAAACCTACCAAAGAATGTACACAATGTGGGGTGTGCGCTCAGGTCTGCCCTGTCCAGGCAATCCATCTAGACGATCCCAAAAAAGTAGAGGAACCGACCTGTATCTCCTGTATGCGCTGTATTGCTGTCTGCCCACATAATGCCCGTAAAATCAATCCTGCTATGTTAACTACAGTGGGGCTGATGCTGAAAAAGACCTGCTCTACCCGAAAAGAATGTGAGCTTTTTCTATAATCTCCAATGGACTGCCCTTGAGAATACTACACAACCATATTTTGAGGCGTATGGGCTTTTTTGATTTCTGCAAAAGCCCATACGCCTCTTATTCCTGAAAAAATTGCATTGCAACTTCTTTGTCATGTAGCCCTCTCAGAATGTCAAACCTCTTTGTCTGGTGCCTGTCCGTTGTGTGCCAGCCACTTACATTCAGTCAGTTCCATATTTGTAAAAACCGCTCGGAACGAAGAATCTTCTGGGCTGCAGGCATAAATGCCAAACCGGATGGCTCCCTTCGCTTCATGCAGATGGCAGACTCGCATCTGATGGAACACAATTCCATCTCCAGAACACTCAATGCAAAAATCGTCCTCTCTGCGGCTCAGTCGATACCACATCGTTTTTATGACGGCTGAAATTTCTGTGGTTGCCCAGTCTGAATAGCCATGATTGGTGACTACACTGCCCAAATGCTGGAACTCTTCGTTTTCATATTCCACAGAGCCTTTCAGCCAGTTCTCCCCATCCAGATATAACACCACACCACACTGGTCAAAACGGTGATGGCTTTCAGTAAATTGTGTTTTTACCACAAAGGAAAAAAACTGCTCCTCTGTTTCCATTTGAAGCACTGGGGCATTGTCATTTCGGAAATGGTAATAGGTCCTCTGCCACAAATCGGTGTGTGGTTGGGTCACAATCTCGATTCGATCTTGGGAGATGGTACAGCTTTTGGGCTGTCTTGTCCACTGCAAATGGTTGACATCAAACTTCATGTTCCATTCCTCCAATATTTCTTCTTGTCATCTTCTGTTATGCTTCGCAGTACCCGGCAGGGGTTGCCCACAGCGATGACACCATCTGGAATATCCCGGTTGACCACACTTCCTGCACCGATTACTGTATTGCTTCCAATCCTGACACCGGGAAGTACCGTTACTGATGCCCCAAACCAAACATTATCTCCCACCGTAATGGGATAGGCATACTCCAGCCCCTGATTGCGCTGTTCTGTGTCCAATGGGTGCCCTGCTGTGGAAAAGGTACAATTTGGCGCAATAAACACATTGTCACCAAAAACCACTTTTGCACCGTCCAAAATCACACAGTTGTGATTGGTATAAAAATTTTCTCCAATTTCTATATTGCATCCATAATCGCACCAGAATGGGGCAGTAATGCAAAACCGCTTCCCTGTTTTTCCAAAGAGCTGGCGGATGAGCTTCTCCTGCTCGGAAACTTGGGAAGGTCTCAGTTGGTTATACAAAAAACACAGATCCTTACAGCGTGTTCTCTCCCTCAGCAATGCCTCATCATAGTTGGCATCATAGAGCAATCCCTGATTCATTTTTTCACGTTCTGTCATTCTATGTTCTCCTTTCTGTCCATAGCCATCCAATACATCCCCTTCAGATAATACCGTTCTGTGCTGGGAAGAAACATAAAATCAGGCATATATTCTTTTGGAATGTATTTCTGGCAGGCTGCATCCATTCGTTCCAGATCGTCTTCTTGCAAAAGGTCTCCAGTAAACAACAACCGGTGTGGATTCAAGATAGAAATCAGCGCAATGGTGGCTTGGATTATGAAAGGTTCTGCTGTTGGACGATGCAACCTTTTGATTTGCTCCTCCTGTCCCATCCCATAATCCAGAAATCCAACCATACCAGCAAACAAATTTCTCCCTGTCAGTAAAACCCCTTTGTGGATGGTAGCGGTTCCCGGCAGTACACCAGAAGGATAGTTGACCAGTGTGACAATCTCGTCCGAGAGTTGTTCCTGGCGATAATATCCATACACTTTATAGTGCATATCATTGGCAATAAAAACTGGTCGCTGAAAGGTTTCCTCTAATTGAGTCTTTAATGGCACATGTTCCAATTCCAGAATATCACTGTGGCGAATCACGCCATGTTCCGCAATACTTGGCGTTCCCACTACAATCTGACTCACATTGGGAAATTGCTGCAATAGATGCGCAACGTTTTCCTCAATGACAGAGGCATCCAGTAAATCATACTGGCACACTTCCTGATAGAGCAAACTTCCAATGGGGACAACACTGCGGCTGTTATAGATTTGATATTTTGAATCAATTCAAAATAAATACAAAGGATGCTTTCAAACTCTTTGTTCAGCTGATAGACCACAGCGTTACGACCTACATCATGGCTCTTTTGTTTTTCACCAATCACCTCCCCAGTTCGTTCCATTTCATTCAGGTAAGTATTGCAGCTTGCCACACTCAGCCCAGTCTGTTGTGCAATTTGTTGTTTGGTGTAAGATTCTCCACCAATCAAAAGTTTCCGAATTTGTATTTTCTCTTTTCATGCTGGTTGAGTCTCTCATGATGTGCACCTCAATTCTTACAAGTATTAT
>CALWON010000070.1 GCA_944383165.1 uncultured Oscillospiraceae bacterium | reverse complement strand
AGATTGCTGATATCGTCAATTTTAAGCTGAGTATATAGCTTGCCGCCTTCCTCCAAAATAGAGCGCATCTCATCTCCAGTAATAGCGTCAATACCACAGCCAAAGGAGACCAGCTGGATCAGCTCCATATCTGGCTGGGAACAGACATAACGGGCGGCGTTGTACATACGGGCGTGGTAAGTCCATTGGTTGAGCACATGTCTAGGTGCCTTGCCCTCTAGATGTGCCACTGCATCTTCTGTTACCAGAACAAAACCAAAAGAGGTAATCAAATCATTGATACCGTGGTTGATTTCTGGGTCCATGTGATAGGGACGACCAGCCACTACAAGGATAGGTTTTCCTTCCTCACGGGCTTTGGTGATATAGTCCCATCCCACAGTGCGCAAATTTTCCTTATAGCTGTCATAAGCCTGATAGGCAGCACGCACAGCCTGTACCGTTTCACGCTTTGGCACTCCAAATTCTTCTAAGAACCACTTGGAGGCGTGCTTTTCAAAATCCTTTGGACGGTGTAGTCCAAAATAGGGGTATAGGAAACGGGTTTTCTTTAAGTTGGGTACATTGGCAGAAAGCAGTTCTGGATAGTAGGCCACAACAGGGCAGTTATAGTGGTTATCACTGACACCCTCATCAAAATTATATGGCATACAGGGGTAGAAGATGCCGTCTACTCCCTCCTCAACCAGTGCTTCCACATGACCGTGGAGCAGTTTTGCGGGGTAACAGACTGTATCTGATGGGATCGTGCGCTGTCCCTTCAAGTATAATTTGCGGGAAGATTCTGGAGAGAGTACAATCTCGAAGTTGAGATGGGTAAACAGCTCATACCAGAAGGGGAGATTCTCGTACATGTTCAGACCAAAGGGAATTCCAATTCTGCCCCTTGCACCAGTTCCAGTTCCTTTGCCATGGAGTTTTCGCAAGGTATCATACTTATAGCGCATCAAATCTGGCTGTCTGGAGGGTTCCTTACCCAGAGGACGGGAACAGCGGTTGCCAGAGATAAAGCGTCGACCGCCATCAAAGGAGTTCACGGTCAAAGAACAGTGGTTGGTACACAGACCACAGGTGGCAGGTTTGGCAGTGTGCTGGAATGTTTGAAGGTCAGATGCAGTGAGTACAGAACTTTTCTCCAGATGTAAATCACGGGCAGCCAGTGCAGCACCAAATGCCCCCATAATGCCAGAGATCGTGGGGCGTGTCACATTGCGTCCCAATTCCTGTTCAAAGGCACGCAGCACAGCATCATTGTGGAATGTGCCACCCTGTACGACAATCTCTTTGCCCAAGTCATCGGCAGAGGCAGCACGAATCACCTTGTAGATGGCATTTTTTACGATGGAAATGGACAGACCAGCAGAAATGTCTTCCACACTGGCACCATCTTTTTGTGCCTGCTTGACGCTGGAGTTCATAAAGACAGTGCATCGACTGCCCAAATTCACAGGATGTTTAGCAAACAACCCCAACTTTGCAAAGTCAGCAATGGTATAACCCAGAGCCTTGGCAAAGGTTTCGATAAAAGAGCCACAGCCGGAAGAACATGCCTCATTCAACATAATGGAATCCACTGCACCATTGCGGATTTTGAAGCATTTCATATCCTGACCACCAATATCAATAATAAAATCCACATTGGGATTGAAATGGGCGGCTGCTTTGTAGTGTGCCACAGTCTCTACCAGTCCCAAATCGCAGGAAAAAGCGTTGAGAATCAATTCCTCACCATAGCCAGTGACAGCAACGCCTTTGATGGTAATGCGGTCTGTACACAGCTCATAGATATGGCGCAGTTGTTCCAATACAATGGCAACAGGATTGCCCAGATTGGAGTGGTAGTAGGTATAGAGCAATCCACCATCTTTGTCAATGAGAGCCAGTTTTGTAGTAGTAGAACCGGCATCAATGCCAAGCCAGGCATCGCCCTGATAGGTATGGATGTCCAACTCAGGGGGATGGTTTGCACTATGACGCTGCTGGAATGCGGTATAGTCTGCCTCAGATTGAAAGAGGGGAGGCATGGTGTCCACTAGGGTGGTGTTGTCTACACTCTCCTCCAGTTTTTTCAGAACAGTGTCAAAGGGTTTTGGTTCATAGTCAGTGGCACAGAGAGCAGCACCAAGGGCTGCAAAACAATCCCCATCTTCGGGGAAAATGGCGTGGTCGCTGTCTAACTTTAACGTCTCCACAAATCGGGCACGCAGACCCTGTAAAAAGTGAAGTGGACCGCCAAGAAAGACAATCTTTCCTTTTAGTTCACGCCCCTGTGTCAAACCTGCAACCGTCTGGTCTACCACTGCCTGAAAAATGGAGGCGGCTACATCTTCTTTCCGCCCCCCCTGATTTAAAATGGGTTGAATATCGGTTTTGGCAAACACTCCACATCGGGAGGCAATGGGGTAAATTTTTTCGTGTTTCAAGGAGAGGGCATCCAATTCTGGTACAGTTACATTCATCAGTGTTGCCATCTGGTCAATGAATGCACCTGTACCACCTGCACAGGAGCCATTCATCCGTTCCTCCAATGCTCCACCAAAGAAAATAATTTTAGCATCCTCGCCACCCAGCTCAATGACTGCATCGGTATCTGGAATGTAGGTGGTCACTGCGGCAGCAGTGGCATAGACCTCCTGCACAAAATCCACACCAGAGGAATTCGCCACGCCTAAACCAGCAGAACCAGTAATGACTAATTTAATATCCTTACCAGAAAGCATGGAGGCTATGGAGTGCAGTGTCTCACAGGTGCGCTCTCTTGTTTTGGAAAAATGCCGCTCATAGGACCGGAACAGGAGTTTATTTTGTTCATCAATGACTACCACCTTCACAGTGGTAGAGCCAATATCAATACCAACACGCAGACTCATTCTGAAACCGCCTTTAAATTACATACTTCATGTCAATCCATGCTATTCACTATGATACTGAATTTATTCGTCTAAAACAACAATTTTAACAGTATCTTAACACGGCGAAAGAAATGAAAAACAAAAAATTAACGACGAAAAATTGTATAATTCTCCATTTGAAGTAAGAAAAAATGGGAGAAAGTAAAACATAATATATTGTGAAATTGCACAAAAATACTGCAGCCCTACAGGGCTGCGGTCTGTGCGATGGCAGTATCCAAAATACGATTTGCGGCTTCTTCTTTGGACAAAAGCGGAAGTTCCTGGGTGTGGTTGGCTGTAATAATGGTAATCACATTGGTGTCCACACCAAAACCAGCACCAGCCACCTTTAAGTTGTTGGCACAAATCATATCCACCTTTTTCTTTTTCAACTTGGAGCGGCTGTTTTCCAGCATATCCCTAGTCTCCATAGAAAATCCACAGATGATTTGCCCCTCTCTCTTGTGAGCTCCTAAATATTGTAAAATATCCTGGGTCCGTTTTAGGGGGATATTTAGGTCACTGTCTCCCTTTTTCAGTTTGTCATCACTATAACCAACAGGGGTATAGTCTGCCACAGCGGCAGCTTTAAAAATAAAATCTGCCTGTTCACAATGGGCAGTGACTGCCTCATACATGTCCTGTGCAGAGACAACAGGGATCACATCTACAAAGGGTGGGGGAGTCAGGGCGGTGGGACCAGAAATCAAAGTGACCTTGGCACCCCTGAGCATAGCCATACGGGCAATGGCATACCCCATTTTTCCGGTGGAGTGGTTGGTCAGATAACGGACAGGGTCAAGAGCTTCTTGGGTTGGTCCAGCTGTCACCAATACCTGCTTTCCAGCTAGGTCGTGGGGCAGGGCAATGGCACGTAAGATGTGCTGCAAGAGTTGTTCAGGTTCTGGCATCTTACCAGCTCCCACATCACCACAGGCGAGACGTCCACTGGCAGGGTCAATGACTTCCCACTGGTAGTTGCGCAAAAGGTCCAGATTGACCTGTGTAATGGGATTTTCATACATATTGGTGTTCATGGCAGGAGCAATGAGTTTTGGGCATTTACAGGCCAGCACAGTGGTGGTCAGCATATCATCCGCCAGACCATGTGCCAGTTTGGCGCAGATATTGGCAGTGGCTGGAGCAATCAGAACAAGGTCGGTTCGGTGAGCAAGGGAGATATGTTCTACCTGATGGGAAAAGTTGCGGTCAAATGTATCTACCATAGTACGATGTCCAGTGAGCTGTTCAAATGTAAGAGGGGAGATAAACTGGGTGGCATGTTCTGTCATAATCACCTCTACTTGACAGTGTTGCTTGACCAATGCAGAGGCAAGAGCGGCTGCCTTATAGGCGGCGATGCCACCTGTGACACCCAATAATACGGTTTTTCCTTGAAGCATAGCAGAAAATCCCTTTCTAAACAGATTGAATTTGATATACAGGCATTATGACACAGGTGTAGGGCAAAGTAAAGTGGCAGAGATGGGAAAAAGAATTTACAGAAATTTTACCATCGCCCTTGCAAATAAAAGGGACATTCGCTATAATGAGGCGGTTAAGAAATGGAGAAAGTCCTCCATTTCAGAAAATATGCGTTGCATCTCCCAGAGGGGGAGCGACAGCAGGAGGTAATTGAATATGAAAAGCAACAAGAAGGACACACGTTGGATGGTAGCAGTGGCAATGATGGCAGCCATTATTATTTTGCTTGCCAATACCCCGCTGGGGATGATTCCTCTGCCGGTGACAAAGGCAACTACCACCCATATCCCAGTCATTCTAGGGGCCATTTTATTAGGTCCACTGGCAGGAGGGATTTTAGGTGGTGTATTTGGCATTTGTTCCATGTTGAGCAATACCTTTACACCTGCACTTACTTCCTTTGCCTTTTCTCCCTTTTTGAGTACAACTGGGCTTTCAGGAGCAGTAAAAGCAGTATGGATTTCTGTTGGCTGTCGTGTACTCATTGGTGTAGTGGCAGGTTGGCTGTGGATTGCACTGAGCAAAGGCAAGGTAAATGAGTGGGCTTCTCTGTCCATTGTGGGATTTGTGGGTTCTATGGTCAATACGGTATTTGTGATGGGCAGTATCTTTGTACTTTTTACCCAGCAATATGCTCAGGCGAAAGCGGTAGCAATGGAGGCAGTGTCTGGGCTGATTTTGGGTACTGTGCTGATGAATGGTGTGCCAGAGGCACTGCTTGCCATGGTTCTGGTCGCAGCCATTGGAAAGGCATTGCGAAAGGTTACAATGACCAAAGTACAGGTTGCATAAAAATAAAGAGGTGACGAGGATGCTGTTAGCCATTGACATAGGAAATAGTAACATCGTAATTGGAGGTATTGAAGAAAATAAAACTCGATTTGAGGCAAGAATTGCCACAGATCGCATCAAAACCTCTGACCAGTACGGTGTAGAGATTAAGAGTATGTTGGACTTGTTTCATATTGCTCTTGATGAGGTGGAGGGCTGCATCATTTCGTCAGTTGTGCCACCTGTCTTTAATGCAGTGCGGACAGGAGTGGTGAAGGTCACAGGAAAAAATCCTATGGTGGTGGGACCAGGGATTAAAACAGGTCTGAATATCCATATGGATGACCCAACTTCTGTGGGCAGTGACCGAATTGTGATTGCAGTGGCAGCATTGCAGGAGTATAAACCGCCACTGATTCTGGTGGATATGGGAACGGCCACCACCATTGAAGTGGTGGATCAAGGGAATACTTATCTGGGAGGTTGCATTATTCCCGGTGTACGAGTATCCGCAGAAGCACTGTCCAGCCGTGCTTCCCAACTTCCAGGGATTCAGTTGGATAAGCCCAAACGAGTGATTGGAAAGAATACTGTAGAATGTATGCGCAGTGGCATTATGTATGGTGCAGCAGCTATGCTGGATGGGATGCTGGATAGGATGGAAGAGGAACTGGGCAAAAAAACCACTGTGGTGGCAACTGGTGGAATGGCACAGTTTATTGCCCCTCTCTGTAAAAGGGAAATGAAGCTGGAAAAAGATTTATTATTAAAAGGCTTGAACATTATTTATAGGAAAAATAAAAAATGATATTATGGGGCAGCAGGTAGGCTGCCCCATTTATTATGGAAAAGAGACAAGGTAGGTTGATTTTTATAGATGAAATTGCTATAATAAGCATAGAAAGAAAGCATGAAATTGGTAACACTGTAACAGTCAAAAGGGGGGCGTACCATGTACCGAAATATTATGGAAATTTTTGTGGAGGACTACTACGATAAGATTAAGGATAGTCTGGATTGTTGCACCTGTGAGCAGTGCAGAGGAGATGTGATTGCACTGGCGTTGAATCGCCTGCCCACAAAATACGTCAATCGGAGTGGTGGAGAAATCGTGGTATCAACTAAAATGAACGATCAAGAACACCAAAATGAGTTACATACGGCTGTGCTTCAGGCGGTGGAGATTGTCAAAAAATCCCCCAGGCATGAAACAAGACAAAAATGAGTTTCTCTTTGCTCTTGATGCAACACAAAAGATAGGCTCATCAAAAAGGCAGACCTCTCAGACGGACAGGACTTGACAGACGTCTCAGGAGGTCTGTCATTTTAGACAGTTGTATCTACTCAGATATGGGTAAAATGGTTTATCCGTGTTGTCAACGGGAGAGACTGTATAGACATAGAAAAACCAAAGGAATGTGATGAATGAAAGTATGGAGAAAATCAGTCGAATTCTGTTGACCATGTTTGTAGTATGTTGTGTGCTTGCCATATGGTTTTTGAGCAAAAGCGGCTTTTTTCAAGCCATGTCATCTCAGGAGACCATGCAGGCGTATATCCAGCAATGGACACCCTATTCTCATCTTGTATTCTTTTTGATTCAACTTTGCTCTGTTGTGATGGCACCTATTCCAAGTAATGTCACTGCTATGGCAGGCGGTGTATTATTTGGTGGCTGGATGTCCTTTTCTTTGACTTATTTGGCTGTGGTGCTGGGTTCTATGTTGGTTTTCTGGCTGGGACGGCAGTTGGGGCGGCGGAGGATATCAAGATGGATTGGAAAGACCCATATGGAAACCTATATGGGATATGTGGAAAAAAAAGCAGGTGTATTTCTGCTATTGGCGTTTTTGTTGCCCTTTTTTCCAGATGACATTTTATGCATTCTGGCAGGATTGACAGCCATTTCCTATCGCCGGTTCCTTCTACTGGTTTTGTTGGCTAGACCCTGGGGGTTACTTTTTGCAGCATTCTTTGGGGATTCTGTGATTCGTATGCCTGTTTGGTGTATTGCGCTGTTTGGTCTGCTGGGTATGATTATTTTTTTGGTCATTTTGTGCTATGGAGAACAAATAGAGAAGTGGCTACTCCACTATATAGGCAAGCTCTAAAAAACGGATGACAGAAAATAACAAAAAAATATAAAAATTCCTCTTTACAAACGGAATCGGATGTGGTATGATTCAGATGCAAACAAGAATGAATACTGTTAAGGAGGAGTTCGTTTGGAGCGGGCAATACGGTATAGCAAAAAAAGAGAAGCAATTCTCAATGCCATTCGATGCTCCAAAGCCCACCCCTCTGCTGAGTGGATTTATCACACCCTTAAACCGGAGCATCCAGATTTAAGTCTGGGCACGGTGTATCGAAACCTGTTGTTTTTTCAACAGCAAGGTATGATACAGAGCGTAGGGGTTGTCAATGGGCAGGAGCGTTTTGATGGCGAAACTAACCCACATAGCCACTTTGTTTGCAGCAAATGTGGAGCCGTGATGGATTTGGATCGAATTCCAATGGATGCAAGCCTCTCGAAACAAGTGGAGGCACTGTATGGAGTTCAGGTACAGCGTCACGAGCTTACATTCTATGGAACCTGTAAAAAATGTATGCAAAATAAATTTGAGGAGGCAATT
>CALWON010000069.1 GCA_944383165.1 uncultured Oscillospiraceae bacterium | reverse complement strand
GCATTGGGTTGTGATTCTAAGGTGTAGAAAAGCCGCAGAGACAAACAACCACGGACACCTACCCTCAGAGACCTCCTGAAATTTTCTTTGCCTACTTTCTTTTTGAAAAGAAAGTAAGCCCAAGGGAAAAGGTAGAAAAGTCGCTTAGAGTGACAGCCAAGGAAACCTACCCTCAGAGACCTCCTGAAATTTTCTTTGCCTACTTTCTTTTTTAAAAGAAAGTAGGAGGGGCAGCCCCAGATGGGCTGCCCCTGTTGCATTATTCCCGGCTTTTTATGGTGTGTTCTAAAATATAGTAGCCATTTTTCCCGTTCTGTTTCGCTTTGTACATGGCATGGTCTGCCAGCTGGTACATCTGCTCAAAGCTGTCTACTGTGCCATAGGATACCGCTGCCCCAATGCTGGCAGAGAGCATACAGGTCTCATAGTAGAGATGTAGTTCTGTGTGAATGCGCCCCAAAAGGTCGTTTAACATCTGCTCCAGTCTGGTGCGGGGAATCAGATTGGGGATATATACCATAAATTCATCGCCACCCAGCCGGACTTTGATGTCCGAGTCCCGAAAGGTCCCATTTAAAATGTGGGCAATTTCCACCAGAACCCGGTCTCCCTCTATATGCCCAAGCTGGTCATTGACCTTTTTGAAGTTGTCCAGATCCAGCAGCAGCATAATACCGGACAGGGTATTCTGTTTCTTTTTCTCATTTGCAATAAATTCCTCAATCATTTTACGATTGTACAGGTCAGTCAGGGGGTCATGGAGGGAACTGTAGCGCATAAAGGCGTTGTTCTGTACCAGCTTGACCAACATACGGCGCAGGTACAGGGTGATGAGCATACCAAACAGGAAAATGACCACACAGCCACTCAGATAGCTCAGATGGAAGGGGGTAGTGATGGTGAGGGTCCAGGACCTCCCGTTGTAGGATACTGGTTTGGAAATTTGATTGCTGTTTGGTACAAAATTGGCAGACTGGGCAACGGTGGTGATACTGCCATTCTGGTTCTCATATGTGAGTGCATACTCATAGCCAAATTCAGTGAGCTGTTCCAGCTCGCACCATTCAATGAAGGTATCCAAATCAACGACAAGAATGGAAAAGCCCACAAAATCCTGTAAGGTTTCACCGGAAAAGATAGGGTTGCGCACCACCAATTTTGGGATTCCATGATAAAGTGTATAGGGACCGCTGACCAAACAGGATTTTGATTCAATGGCAAGTAAGGCATCCTCTTTGCGTTGAGGGTGTTGCAGAATACTTTCTCCAACAGGAAGTTCATTGCTGTCTTTGGGGTATACAAAGGAGATAATGGCATTGTGGGCATACTGGACACTCAGAATACCGGGGGAGATTAGATTCTCAGCAGTTTGCATGAAGATATCTTCTGAGATATTTCCATCCAGAGCAGCCACAACAGCCTTTAAGATTTCTGATTTATAAGAGTAACGGGTCAGCATATGCTCCACTTTGTTGCTATAGACACGGGCAGTATAGTTGGAGTCCATGTATGTGTTGATGAGTACCCCCTCCGCATAGGAGTAGGTAGCAAGCAAGGTAAGCATCAGCCCTACAATAGAGACAACAATCTGAATACACCGCTCCTGAAGCAGATAGCCCTCAATCTTGCACATGAGTTTCTTCATTCTGTGTATCCTTTCTTTTGGTGGTTCTGCCCCTATTATACCATAGGATGGGAAATTGCACCAGTCATTTTTCGGATAAATTGTTTGTGTCTCATTTGCAACAAAAGGGAAAATGACTTGCACAAGGGCTGGGAGATGTGATACAATGATGAGGATACGGAATGAGAGGGAGGGCTAGCCATGGACCATCCAGTTTATGTCAATATGGTATTTGAAACAGGGGGCTTTTTGAAGGGAGCCATGAAGGAACTCCATATTGGCAGATGGGTAGCCGAAATGGATTTGGAGCAGGAACCACGGCTGTACGGGGATGATGTGATGTACCAGATTTTAGGGGTTCCATCAGAAATACCACCAGAGCAGTGCTATGCAAGCTGGCATGAGCGGATTTTTGCAACCCATCTGCATCGGGTAAAGGATTCAGCCCATGAGATTTTACGTACAGGGAAATCAGAACTGGTCTTTCCATGGATGGACCAGACAGGGGGACTGCGGTATATCCTCAGCACAGGTATGCTGGACTATAGCTATCAGAAGGGGCACCGTGTCTGTGGTTATTTTCAGGATGTGACCAGTGTGGTGGCAGAGAAGGTGTCAGGGACAGAGTCCTCTGTGGCATCAGAGTATTTGATTCAGATGCTGGCAAGTGGCTATGAGGCGGTTCATCTGATTGATTTACGCACCAGAACCATCAAGCCAGTCAAAACCATACAGCCTGAAATGTGGCGCTACCAGGACATGACCATGGAGCGGTACTATGCATTTATGGGGGAAAAATTTGGTCCAGAACTGGTACAGTGGCTTCAGGACTGTATGGCAGAACAGGCAGTCATTGACCTACAGGGGCGTAAGACCTACTATGGCACACGGGAAGCCCGCCAGGTGGGGACGGAGAACTGGTACTGTGTAAGTATGTGCTTGGACCAGAGCAGCAATGAAGTATCCTTTATTTTGGCCTACCGGGACATCAACGAGCGGGAGCAGACCCGCAGCATGATTGAACAGCTCCGCTATATATCCCAGACCGATGGTCTGACAAAGGTATACAACCGGGTGGGCATTGAGGAGCGTGTGAACCAGTATCTGAGCACCAACCCGGATAAGCCTGGTGCCCTTTTGCTGCTGGACCTGGACAATTTTAAAATGGTCAACGACCAACTGGGACATACAGAGGGGGATTTCCTGCTGGTGGAGACAGCAGAAAAGCTCCAGCAGATCTGTCGCAGCAGCGATGAAGTGGGCAGACTGGGTGGAGATGAATTTTTGGTACTGGCAAAGGATGTGGCAGAGGGTTATGTAACACCCCTTGTCAGCCGGATTGAAGAAAAATTCCACGGTTTTGCAGAGGAGATTGTGCAGAAACTGGAGAAGGACTACCAGTTGAAAAATGGAGTTCTGAAAGTGACTGCATCCATCGGCGTGGCAGTGTTTCCCAAGGATGGAACCACCTTTGCAGACCTGTACCACCGTGCAGATATTGCCCTATATCAGGCAAAACGCAATGGAAAAAATACATATGCACTCTATGAGGGGGAGATTGAGTGAGAGAAGCTCTTCAGCTTCTCTCACTGTTCTGTCATGCAAAACCAAGAGAAAAGCCAAGAACGAAAGGAGACAGTTACATGATACGGTTTACCAATGATTATTCTCAGGGGGCACACCCTGACATTTTGCAGGCAATCACAGAGGTTTCCATGGAGGGAAATTTTGGGTATGGCTGTGACCCCCATACTGAGAGGGCAGCTAGGCTGATTGGGGAACTGTGCCAGTGTGAAGGGGCAGCCATCCATTTTCTGATGGGAGGCACTCAGACCAATATGACTGCCATCAGTGCCTTTTTAAAACCCTATCAGGCAGCCATTGCAGCAGAAAGCGGGCACATCTGCACCCATGAGACAGGGGCAGTGGAGGGCACAGGGCACAAGTGCATCGCAGTCCCAACAAAAGATGGCAAGCTGACCCCTGACCACATTCGGCAGGTGATGGAAGCCCATCCCGATGAACATATGGTGCAGCCCAAGCTGGTGTATGTGAGCAATACCACCGAATGGGGCGGTTTTTATACCACCGGAGAACTGGAGGCGCTGCGGCAGGTGTGTGAGGACTACCACCTGTGGCTCTATCTGGATGGGGCCAGGCTGGGCAGCGCATTGGCAGCCGGTGCCACAACATTGCCAGACTTAGCCCGCCTGTGCCACGCATTTTATATTGGCGGCACCAAAAATGGGGCACTGTTTGGGGAAGCACTGGTGATTGTGGAACCAGCCCTCCAGGCGGATTTCCGCTACCACATGAAACACCGGGGCGGTATGCTGGCAAAGGGCTTTTTGCTGGGGGTGCAGTTTGAAGTCTTGATGGAACACCAGATGGAGCGGTATCTTGCCATGGCAGACCATGCAAACCAGATGGCAGGGCGGCTGCGCCAGGGCTTGGAGGAGCGGGGCTATCCCTTTTATGTGGACAGCTTGAGCAACCAGATTTTCCCCATCTTACCCAATGCCCTGCTTCAGACATTGGAAGGGGACTTCCACTGGGAGGTGACCAGGAAAATGGGGGATGGGAATACAGTCATCCGCCTTGTGACCTCATGGGCAACCACACCCCAGGAGGTGGAGGCATTTTTGGCAAAAATCCCACATAAGACCGTTGAATTACATGAAGTTATTTGATATAATGACCCATAAGATACAAAATGGGGGATTTTTATGACGGAACAGCTTTTGAAGTCAAGGCTGAAAAAACTGACAGTTTTTCTCATCATAACAAATATTCTCATTTTATCTCTGGGTAGTTATGCTGCGTTTTTATTTCATCGCTCCATGCGTGTAGAAATACAGTCAAAAATTGATATGGAGTTGAGAGAATATTATAAAGATGTGCTGCGCAAGGTGCAATCAGATGTCCAGAGTTTAGAGACATTAGCAGGATTTTTGGAGTTTGGTGGAGAGACTGATTCACAAAAATTTGCACAAGGGCTGCGGGCATCCAATGACCAGACCAGCTTTATCGGTATGAGCTACTACAATGCCGATGGGTCTGGCACAAATATTACCATAGATGGGACCATCCTGCCGGATATCTCGCTTTCGGACAGCCTCCCTATGGTACAACAGACGGTCCAAACGGCGTTACAGGGTTCTATTGGGATTTGTGATGCCCATATAGATGATGGCTCTGGGGAGATGGTTCTGTCTTATGCAGTGCCTGTGTGGGACCACAATGAAGTGATGGGAGCTTTGATGGCAAGCCAGTCCCTGGATACATTTTCCTATATTCTGGATGGTGGTGTGGTACTCAGTGAAGTGGGCATGGTGGTATGTATCAATGGGGAGGGAGAGATTTTAGCTGCTTCGCAACGGGCAAAAAATCTGGATTGTTCCTCCATTTATGATTGGGAGCTGGGCACAGAACATCCTGGATTTTCCAAACTCCTGCAAAATGGAGGAAATGGTGTCCAATATTTTGACTATTATGATGTTCCAGCCTATATTGCCATGAGACCTGTAAACCATTTTGAAGATTTGTATCTCATGGTGGTGGACACAGAGGACAGTGTGGTGGGGCACGCATACGATCATATGCTGCTCTCTCAGACCATTGGATTTGCATTGATGCTGGTGTCTATGGGATGTCTCATCTGGGGACTCTATCAGGTCAGGGAGCAGTATGCCCAGACCATGCGCCTTGCCTATTACGATGAGCTGACAAAGGCATACAACCTGGCAAAGTTCAAAGAGTGCATGTATGGGCTGAAGCAGCCTTATGAAGGCTGTGTGGTGGCGATGAATGTGCGCCAGTTCAAGTTTATCAATGAAATTTTTGGGGAGGAGCAGGCAGACCGGCTGCTGGTTTATATCACCGATGTCTACAAAGGGCATTTGAAAGAGGGGGAGTATTTCTGCCGTGAGGCGTCCGATACTTTCTTCCTTTATTTGCACCAGTGTGACTATGGTGCAGTCTCATCCCGGCTGGAGCGTATGATGAAACAGATTGGTGAAATTCGTATGGACACCGGTCAACGCTATCCCATTGTGCTCTACTGTGGTGTGGCAGCCCTGTCCACAGTCGATGGGGAGAGGGTCAATTTCCAGGAGACGGAAACACGGGTCATGTTTGCGCTGCGCCAGGCAAAAATACAGCAAAACAAGGGCGGCATTAAAAACAATGTGTGTTTTTATGATGAGGACGTCCACAAGCAGGAGCAGCTGGAAAACTACATTGAAAGCCACATGAAGCAGGCATTGGTGGACCGGGAGTTCCAACTGTATTTACAGCCCAAAACCGATTTGAGGACCGGGAGGCTGTCAGGGGCAGAAGCACTGGTGCGCTGGCAGACAGAGGATGGGCAGATGCTTTATCCCGACCAGTTTATCCCACTGTTTGAGGCAAATGGGTTTTGTGGCAGGCTGGACCTCTATATGGTCACCCAGGTTTGCAAGACGCTGCGCAAATGGATGGATGAGGGGAAACAGCCACTTCCCATTTCAGTCAACCAGTCCAGGTTGCTGTTCTATGAAGATGACTACATTGAAAAGCTGATGACCATTACCACGCACTATGGCGTTTCCCCCACATGGATTACCCTGGAGATTTTAGAGGGGCTTGTAGTGGGGGATGTGGAGCAGCTCAATGAGCGGGTGAACCAGCTGAAAAAACTGGGCTTCCGCATCTCTATGGACGATTTCGGGAGCGGGTATTCCTCCCTGAATACATTGGGGAAAATTGATATTGATGAACTGAAGATTGACCGGATGTTCCTGATTGCAGCATCAGAACACAACGGGCACCGGCAGCGGCTGATTCTGCAACAGATTGCAGAGCTGGCTAGGAAAATGCGGATTGATACTGTGGTGGAAGGGATAGAGACCTTCCATGATGAGTGCCTGATGAAACAGTTTGGCTGTGACTATGGGCAGGGCTATTACTATAGCCGCCCCATCCCATTGGAGGAGTTTGAGACCCGATTTATGCAGGAAAAACAGGAGCATAGTCATCCCACCGGGCACTATGAATAACAGAATAAGCGGTTTTTAGGAAGAAAACACAAAACAGCCCCATATCAGGCTTTTTTCAAAGCTGATACGGGGCTGTTTTCATGGTTCTGTTTCTGGGGACTGTGTCAGCAATGAAAGAAGAGCTTGACAGCCCAATGAAATATCCTCATAGGTACACTGAAAATCCTCAGTGTATTGGGGACTGTGTCAACAATGAAAAAAGTGCTTGACAGCCCAATGAAATATCCTCATAGGTGCGCTGGAAATCCCCAGTGTACCAGGGGTCTGCCACCTCACCGGGGCGGTCGGTGTAGTCCATCAGCAGATGCAACTTTTTTTGTGGGTCGCCGCCACAGATGCGGGTCATGTTGCGTAGATTGGCGTGATCCATACCAATCAGCAGGTCATAGTGTTTGTAATCCTGTTTGGTTAGCTGACGGGCTGCGTGTCCCTGACAGGAAATGCCATGTTCAGCCAGCTTTTTTCTGGCAGGTGGATAGACAGGGTTTCCAATTTCCTCCGTGCTGGTGGCAGCAGAGGCAATTTCCATGGAAATGCCAGCCTGTTCACACAGGTCTTTCATGATAAATTCAGCCATTGGGCTGCGGCAGATGTTGCCGTGGCATACGAATAGTATTTTTGTCATGGTATCATATCCCTTCATAAGTGTTCAAAAGTGCTGTTTTATGTAGTTTTTGATTATATTTGAAACAAGTTTTTAAAATCGCCTCTCACAGAAACCTACGAAACGCTACGTCATTTTACGGGAAAATGGTGTAGTAATGGTGTAGTAAATGGGATGTCTCCTTTCTTTTCAAGCTGTATAGCAATGTGACAAAATCATGATACCATATTTTCAGTCCATTTTCTATGATAACACAGCTATGTAGCCTAGAATGATAAAGTAAAGGTAGATTCTATTTGTAGTTCATAGGTATCAAATAGAGTAGAGCTGTTCCACATAACGGTCAAATAGTCGACGTTTGATCAGCCGTTTACTCCCCACCCACAACACAAAGTCACATGATTGGTTGTTGGTAAGCTCCCGTAGTTTGTTGATGCCTATTCCAGAGTAGGCAGCCGCTTCCTCCAGAGTTAAGTTGCTCTTTTCCCAGATTGGAACTTCTTTGGACATACAGTTTCTCCTTCTTATTTGTTGTTGTAACCATTGTTCAAAGTCACATGAATGCACTGGCAAAGGAAACTGCCAGTGCATGGAATCTAACTTTGAATATGCAGGTCATATTC
>CALWON010000068.1 GCA_944383165.1 uncultured Oscillospiraceae bacterium | reverse complement strand
GACAATTACCCCACCATTTCTCTAGGAAATGACCAGTTTGCCCTATGCAATGATTACAAAATTGCAAAGGGTCGTGATTTAAGTTATCTGGATGTAAAAAATGGAAGCCAGGTCTGCGTTCTTGGCTCTGCCACAGCAGAAGCCCTGTTCAACTTTGCTGACCCCATTGGGCAGACAATCACCATCAGTGGCATGCCCTTCCGTGTCGTGGGTGTTTATGAAAGCAAGGCAGGTAAATCTACAGGCGGGACAGAAGAAAGTCAATGGATTGAGGAATCCATCGCACGCCTTGACCGTCTGATTCTGCTGCCCAGTGCCATGACCCGTTACTTTAATGACAACCAACCCATCACCAGCTATGTTGTGAAGGTCAATGCTTCCAAGGATATCCCTCTTGCCATTACCAACCTCAGCAACTTTTTAAAAGCGCGTCTGGGTGAGGGCATGTTCAGTGTGTATTCTGAGTCTGTGTGGCAGAACGAACAAAATGAGGCCTCCAAAATGCAGCAGAATTTCTTGGGTGGCATTGCTGCTATTTCCCTGTTGGTCGGTGGTATTGGTATTATGAATATCATGCTGGTAACGGTTACAGAACGTACCCGTGAAATTGGTATTCGTAAGGCCATTGGCGCAGAACGCAGGAGCATTATTGTACAGTTCCTCATTGAAGCCGCCATGATTTGTGGCATTGGTGGGCTGTTTGGTATTGCAGTTGGTTACATCGGCACCTTGATTGTTGGTAAACTCTCTTTCAATACCATCCTCATTCCAAGTCCCGGTGTCACATTGGGTGCCGCTGCCATCTCTGTGGCCCTTGGTATTATTTTTGGTATGTATCCAGCTATTAAGGCCTCTGGATTACAGCCTGTTGTTGCCCTGCGTGCAGACTAAACCATGAAGGGAGAAATCTGTTGATATGAAACGAAACCGAATGATCTATGCACTGTTGGCAGCAGCTATGACTGCCAGTCTGACCTTCCCCGCCTCTGCGGCTGTCACAGCTGGAAACTCCTCTTTTGGAGATATTAAAGACACTGCTACTGCTACCAATGCAGATATCTTACGCCTGATGGGTGTGGTGTCTGGCACTGGGGGCAATCAGTTTAATCCTACACAGACCATGTCCAGAGCACAATTCTGCACTATGCTCATCAATTTTATGGGGCTGGGGGATGATGCTGTACTACATGCCACCCGTACCATCTTCACAGATGTGACTTCCAGCCATTGGGCAAGAGCCTACATCAATTTAGCCGCCTCCACGTTTATTGGGGGCAGTGCACCATCTGACTCCTCTGATGGTGGTTCCTCTCAGACTACCACTGGCTCTCCCTTGATCTCTGGTGTGGGAGATGGTCGTTTTCTGCCTGATGAAACCATTACCTATGCCCAGGCAATTACCATCCTGATCCGTGTATTGGGCTACTCTAGTGACAAAGTAGGGGCTGTATGGCCAGATGGTTATCTCAATCTAGCACAATCTATTGGATTAACGGATGGTCTGGACATTGACCCATATAGTCCTATCACACGCAGTCAGACCGCTCAGCTTTTTGTCAATGCCCTCACCTGTAAAACAGGGGATGGAAAGGACTACTATACCACATTAGGTACAGCAAAAAACAATGTGGTACTTCTGGCTGTCAATGCAGAAACAGATGATGGCTCTGCATTGGGTGCTGTGCGTACCTCAGATGGCACTTATCTGCCAGATGCAGAAGGGGTTGCCCCCACTGCACTGGTGGGACGTCGTGGCTCTCTGGTCCTGAATGCCCAAAATGAGATTGTGACCTTTGTACCAGATGATAGTGAGTCAGTTACCATTTCCCTCTTTGCCAATGCAGATCCCAGCTATCTGCTGGAAACCAGTGACAAGCGGTATACCATCGCCAGTGACACCCCTGTCTATACTCCTGATTCTTCTGATGGAAAGCCATATTCTGAAGCCTACAGCTCTCTGACCATTGGCACACGGGTCACTTTGTTTATCCAGCGTGGTAAGGTGGTCTCCATCTATGCTTCTACCTCCAGCACTTCTGCCTCTGCCAGTGCTGTCATTGTATTGGACAATGTCAATCGTGCAGACTTCCAGAAACTGACTGGCGGTGTGGATGACTATGCCATCATAAAAAATAATCATCCCATTACTTTATCACAAATTCAGCCCTATGATGTTGTTACTTATGACAGCATTTCCAATACGTTGATTGTCTCTGACCTGCGTATCACCTGCAAATATCAGGGACCTGCCCCCACCGTCAAAGCACCTCAGACCTTGGAAATCTTGGGTACAAAATTCCAGGTGCTCGAAAGTGCATGGGACTTCACAAAGGATCTGACCTTGGGACAGGAAGTATCCATTCTCTTCACCGCAGATGGAAAGGTTGCTGCTATTATGCCTGCCACTGGCAACAATCGCTCTACTGCCATTGGCGTTGTAACCGGAGAAACCAGTGTGGAAGTGTTCCTGCCCAATGGTGGAACGATGAAGCTGCAAGGGTCTAACAGCAAATTGGGCAGTGTAAATGCAGTATGCAACATTTCTGCCTCTGACCAAAACACACTCCACGCCAGCAGACTCTATGGACGTCCTGCCGCTGGTGATTTTGACCCCACTGCACTGACCTTTGGCAATTTGACTGTATTGCCTGGTGTGCGGATTTTTGAACAGACAAAGAATGGTGCAATGGTACCCATCTCCATTACCTCCTTAGGTGCAACTCCGATCCGCAGTGAGGACATTGCATCCTATCATCAGAATACTTCTGGATATGTGGATGTGATTATTCTGGAGTCAGTCACAGGAGATGCATATACCTATGGTATTCTGCGTCAATCCTATGAGAATCCAGATGGTGAAAACAAGGGCAATAAGATTTTCAGCCTTGAAAATGGTTCTGGTGGTATCTCCAATATCATAACTGGGTTTGTCTATCCACAAAACTCCTTTGGTGGTGCTGTTGTGGGCTCCGATGGGCGCATTGCTTCTATCATCGAGTTGAGAGAACTGAAAAATGTATCTGCTTCCGACTTCTTTGAGCACAGTGGCATTTATTATGTGGAAGTGGATGGAAAGAACTATCAGGTTGCCAGCAACGTGGAATGCTACAATCCATCCCTCAAGACATGGTATACTCAGGAGAACGGCACAGAGCGTCTCAAATCCTGCCTTGCCAACTATAAAACTATGACGCTCTACGTTGACCCCATTGGTCAAAAAGTACGTATTATTACTGTTCAGTAATTATATTGATACTAGCCCAATAGAAAAAGACAGGTCGCAGTCAGTTGACTGCGACCTGCGCTTTTCATGACCAAGATTCTTCCATCTCAGACTTTTTTGCCCGTCCCATCAAATCTGCAACCACTGTCTTTACCTTCCGTTTTTGGTAAAGTACCTCATAGGCTGCCTCTGTAATAGGCATTTCAATTCCTGTTTTTTCTGCCAGTGCCATTGCGCTAGAGGCAGCATAGTAGCCCTCTACCACTGCCCCAATCTCATCTAGAGCCTGTCTTACTGGAACACCCTGTCCCACCAAGATGCCATACCGGCGGTTTCTGGAGTGCATAGAGGTGCAGGTCACAATGAGATCCCCCATTCCTGCAAGCCCGGTAAAGGTCTCTTTTTTGCCACCCAGTGCCACACCCAAGCGGGCAATTTCTGCCAACCCTCTGGTCATCAACAGGGCCTTTGTATTATCCCCACAGCCCAAACCGTCACAACAGCCCGCTGACAACGCAATGACATTCTTCAAAGCTGCACAAATTTCGGTTCCGATGCGGTCATTACTGGTATAGACACGAAAACGGGGATTCATAAAAATGTCCTGCACAAATTCTGCATCTTTGAGCTGGTCCGCAGCCGCTACCACACCAGTGGGGATATGCCTGCCTACTTCCTCTGCGTGGGATGGTCCAGACAAAACTACCACAGGGCAAATATGCTCAAGTTCCTGTTCAATCACCTGAGATAGCCGCAAAGATGTCCCACGTTCAATTCCCTTTGATGTAGAAATGAGAATGGTGCCCGGTTGAACCAGACCCCGTAACTTTTGTGCTGTCTCCCGTACTGCATAGGATGGGGTTGCCATCACCACTGCGTCACAATCTTTTACTACCGATAGTTCACTGGTAAATTGCATCGCATCTGGCAGTATCACCTCTTTGAGCATGGGATTTTCCTTTTTGGTTCTTAAAATCTCTGTTTTTGCTGGTGTGTGGGACCACAACGTCACCTCATGCCCATTCTCCACCAAAATCAATGCCAACGCAGTGCCCCAGCCACCACTGCCAATCACGGCAACTTTCATCGAGGATAACCTCCTTTTCTGGTTGTTATGTAGTCTATTTCTTTTTCTTGAGGCTAAATTTATTTTCTGTACCAGTGAGCAGACGGTGAATATTCCCTCTATGCATATACAGAATCAGAATGCCAATCACTGTCCCAATCCCAGTAATCACAACATCATGGTACACAAACCAGGTTACAAAGGGAAATGAGGCCCCTGCCCAACAGGAACCAAGGGAGACATATTTTGTCAAAATGGCAAGGATGAGGAATCCGCCCCATACCACAAGAGCCACACGCCAATCTAGCATCAGTGCCACAGCACCACCGGACAGAATCCCTTTTCCGCCTTTGAAATGGAACATACAGGGAAACATATGCCCCAATAGACAGAACAACCCACCCCAATATTTAAAGGCTGATACCATCAGTACACCAGTCGCTATGGATAGATCTGGCACTACCTCAGGTGTGAGCTGCCCTCCCATCCAAGCAGCAAAGAGAATCGCTACTACTGCCTTGAGCACATCGGTCAAAATAACCACAAAGGTCAAAGGACCACCAAACGTCCGGTAAAAATTTGTCAGACCTGCATTGCCACTGCCGTGGTTGCGCACATCATCCCGAAGAATATATTTTGATACAATCACTGCGCCATTGAAGCAGCCACAGAAATAAGCTACCACTGCCACAAGCCACACTTGCCAATGCCCCAGCAGGGATAAAGCGATGGTATCCATAATCACCCCTCCTTATCACCTTTCTGACGGATGGTCATGCGAATGGGGGTTCCCTCCAAACCAAAGGTAGCACGAATTTGATTTTCCAAATACCGCTGGTAGGAGAAGTGGAATAGTCTTGCATCGTTACAAAAACACACAAAATGGGGTGGCTTAATGCCAATCTGGGTCATATAGTAAATTTTCAGGCGGCGTCCTTTATCTGTTGGTGGCTGCACCCTGGCTGTGGCATCTGCCAGCACATTGTTGAGCATACCAGTGGTGATGCGCATACATGCCTGATTGTTTACATAATTGATTAGCTCAAACAGCTTCTCCACCCTCTGCCCTGTCAATGCAGAGATAAATACAATGGGGGCATAGGTCATATAAGCCAAATCCCTGCGTACATCCGCACGCATCTTATCCATGGTTTTTCCATCTTTTTCGATGGCATCCCATTTGTTCACCACAATGATACAGGCTTTTCCTGCTTCATGTGCCATCCCTGCCACCTTGGTATCCTGCTCTGTTACACCCTCTTGGGCATCAATCATAATGAGGCAGACATCACTGCGTTCAATGGCCATGGTGGAACGCAACACAGAAAATTTTTCTACCCGGTCATCTACTTTGGATTTTTTTCGCATACCAGCAGTGTCAATAAAACAGAATTTACCGTGTTCATTCTCAAAATTGCTGTCAATGGCATCCCGGGTGGTTCCTGCTACATTGGAGACAATCACCCGCTCCTCTCCCAAAATACGGTTTACAAGAGAGGACTTTCCCACATTGGGTTTTCCAATGAGGGCAACCTTAATGGTATCATCTTCTTCCTCCTCTGCTTCCTCAGGAGGAAAATATTCAAAGCAGGCATCCAGCAAATCCCCTGTTCCATGCCCATGCACTGCGGAAACTGGGATGGGGTCTCCCAAACCCAGATTATAAAACTCATATACATCTGGATTTTCTCTACCCACCTGATCTGCCTTGTTCACTGCCAGCACCACAGGCTTACCAGAGCGCAGCAACATATTGGCTACTTCCTGGTCGGATGCTGTCATACCAGTTTTGACATCACACACAAAAACAATCACTGTTGCGGTGGCAATGGCAATTTCTGCCTGCTCCCTCATAAACGCCAAAATCTGGTCATCGGTACCCGGTTCAATACCACCCGTGTCTACAATATCAAAAACACGGTTTCTCCAGTCACACTGGGCATAGATGCGGTCACGGGTCACACCGGGGGTGTCCTCCACAATAGAGAGCCGTTGACCACATAGTTTATTAAATAACATGGATTTTCCTACATTAGGACGACCCACAATCGCTACTAATGGCTTCATTCTCATTCCTCTTTCTTCATTGGTTGTATTGATAATATTCTTCTTCCGGCATTCCATGGCAAACAAAGCCCTGTTCCGGTTCCATCCCCAACATAGTGTCCACCAGCTCATATCCACTTTCTGAGTCCACTGCAATCACTGGCACACCCAATGCCTGTTCCAACTGCTCCACTGTCATGTCATCTAAAAAGACCCGCTCCCCAGACCGAAGCATATTGGATGGAATCAGCAACCGTTCTCCCAGTTCCTGTCCCTTCAACTGTTCCACCAAATCGGTACCAGTAATCAACCCCGATACTGTGATGGTCTCTCCAAAAAAGTGGTTTTGAATGGCATATACTTTCCCTTTGAGTTCTGGATAGGCTTCCTTTGCCCGTCTTACAATCTGTTCAATAAACGGGGCAGCCGATACCCCTGTAGCAACGGAGAATGGGCGCAACTGCACATCATCTATGGGGTCCTCCAAAGCCAGTTCTGCCTGATTAAGCAATAACCGCAGCATACCCACACCATTTTCCAGCTGGTTCATATCTTCATAGTATGCCTTTTCTGGCAGTTCTCTGCCAGCAAGCAAATAAAATTCGTCGGAACACCATGCAAGCTGTGTTCCCATCTGTTCCATACATTTGTGCCCAAATGCTTCCACCTGGTCAATCACAGCTCCAGCCTGTTCTTTGGTATAGGGTGCAATAGGGTATAAACCATCTCGAAATTTTGTAACTCCAACTGGTACAATAGCAACACTTTCCACCGCTGGATACAGTTGGGACAGGTCTGATAAGGTGCGGTCCAACGCTGCACCATCGTTGATCCCAGGGCAGGACACCACCTGACAATTCATGCGGATGTTTGCCTTTGCCAGTCGCTTCATAATATCCAATGCTTCACCAGCCCGAGGATTTTTCAGCATTTCTTTTCTCAAGTTTGGGTCTGTGGTATGGACAGAAATATTGATGGGTGAAATCCTCAGGTCAATGATACGCTGGATTTCTCGCTGGGACAGATTGGTCAATGTGAGATAATTTCCCATCAAAAAAGATAATCTGGTATCATCATCCTTAAAATACAGGCTTTTTCTCATCCCTTTGGGCATCTGGTCCACAAAACAAAAAATACAGTTGTTCGCACAGGAACGCGCCCGGTCCATCAGGTAGGTCTCAAAAGTAAGCCCTAAATCTTCCCCCTCCTCTTTGGTTACATGAACGGTCCTCTGTTCCCCTGTTTCTGTCTCCAGCAATAGTTCCAGTTGTGGGTCATATGTGTAGAATTTATAGTCCAGAACATCAATCACAGGCTTTCCATTGACTTGTACCAGCCGTTCCCCCACCTGTATCCCAGCTCTTTGCGCAGGGCTATTATGGTCAACCTTGCAAATGGCTGTCATACTCATGGTGCCACCTCCTCTCAAAAGGACAAAACGCCCTTATTATATCGTTTCTCCTTATTGTACAATAGATTTTTCCACATTTCAAGCTGAAATAACCAACAAACCCACATAGATTCTTTTTCTCCCCTTGATTTTCTTTCCTGGTTCTGCTATACTCAAGTCTGCTGATATACTAATAGATATTGAGGTAGCTGTTTTCAGATGGAGACGTATCGAAGTGGTCGTAACGAGCTTGACTCGAAATCATGTTTCCACTTTGGAAGTCCAAACTGCCGAAAAGCCAGTAACCATGCGGGTTTGCGGGCAAGTT
>CALWON010000067.1 GCA_944383165.1 uncultured Oscillospiraceae bacterium | reverse complement strand
ACTTCCTCTGTCAATTTGGTGCCCATCAATGCCACAAACTCGTAGTACAACATAGCGTCATCAATGGAAAACACCTGCTCATATTCCTCCTGTGTCAGTGGCTCCTCTAAATATTTGTTCCAGATTGCCTCCTGTAATGGTTTTTCTATCTGGATATACTGGGGCAATTCCTGTTTGACTGGACGGGTCACATCAGACAAATATGCCTCGCTGGCATCGTGGAGCAGGCACGCAAGCTGCACCTTATGGGAATATCCTCGAGATACTGCCTCGTGCATACAGTTGATGCAGTGCTGTCCCACGGAATAAAAGGTTTTGAAATGCCCATTGGCACGGCACAACAAACTCAAAGCATGGGCAATATCTGTAATGTGAATTTGTGCTGGGTCTGGGTGCAATGGGTCAAACAGAATACCTGTATAGGTCTGAATACAACTCATTCCATTACCTCACCTTTCTGCTTTTTCTCAGTTCAAGGGCAAAACCAAAGACAATCACCACAATATAAGAGACAGCCCAAATGAGCCACAGGTTGTTGGTGGTGCCTCCGCCTGCATCTGTGCCATCTGATTGGAACAATATGCCCACAAGAAAACTGATAGGATAGCCAATCGCACTAGACAAAGACAATCTATTCTTTCCTGTCAGGATAGAATATCCCAAACAAAGGCACCCAACCACAAAAAGAATCACTGGCCATTCCTTCATGCCATGAATGGAAAAAAACACATACCGACACAGTAGAAATGAACCCAACAGAAACACCACAGAACCTATTTGTACTGTATCACTGTTTCGTTTCATTTTATTCTCCTTTCTGTTCCACTCCCATACAGAACCAAACCAGTATGAGGCGGGAATGTTGTGGAACGACATGGCTTCTGTTATAATAGATGTTGTATAGGAGGTGGAAGGGAATGGAGCCGATTGAGGAACTTATTGACCGATTCCATATGGAAAAGCAATGGGTTTCAGGTCATGCCGTCTATGTAGTTCCAAAAGAAGGTTGGAACGGTAACTGGGACATTATCATCAAATGGCTTGGGTGGAATGAGACACATTTTCAACATAGTTACCTTGACACCCTAAAACAATTTGCACATCTTCCCCTGTTTCTGGGAATTGTATCCTTTGAAACCTATCAAAAACAGTACCAGTGGATGCCATCCCTGTGTTTTTATAAAGATGGGGCATACCATCTGGTTCAATACCGGCAGGAATGGTTTTGTCAGAACTGTATGTACAAAACTCCGCCCCAGTGGCATGGGATTCCCCATGTTCTCATCCCTGCATCGGATTTCTTAGGTGAAAACTTTCCCATTCCCTCTTTTTTTGAAAAAAAGAAGTGCCCCTACTGTGGGAAGCCTATCCATCAACCTCTGTTTTGTCTGGATGAAGAATAAAACTCAGATTGTCTATTCTCAAAATTCGTATGGATAAGGTGGTTGAATTTCATACTGTACTTGAAATGAAGCCAGTTGATGCAGCCATTCTCTCATATCAAAGGCGGTTCCTGCCACAAGCAAATTGTGACCTTCTTTCAAGGCACGTTTTGCCTGTACATAGTTCACATTCCGTAATTTTGCATATGCTCTGATTGCCTCTAACTCGCAAGCACCCTGTTCCAATATCAAATATAATGTATAAACTGTTTCATCCCGTAAAATTGGGATATCGGTAGTCACAGGGTAGAGTGGGTCTGCACATTCATTAAAACAGGCTTGAAACACCTCATCAGACAATTGTACCACATGCCCTGTCTCATCCAGTACCCTTACTCCACCCATTTCCTGTTCCAAGAAATAGTCCTGTTCCACTACAAAAGTTCCCTCTGGTGGTGGCTGCATACATGTACACATGAGAGGGAGCATTTCTGTATCCTTTTCCATCCTTCTCACAACCTTTCTCTGTGGTTTATTATACTACGTTTCTCAATTTCTTCAACCTATCTATGGTTACAAGGAGGAAACATTCCATGAATGTCATCTGTTTTGGCGATTCCAACACCTACGGCTATGACCCCCGCTCCTATCTGGGCAGCCGTTACGACAAAGAAAGCCGCTGGGTAGACCTTTTGGCAGCCAAAACCGGCTGGGCAATCTGCAACATGGGAGAAAATGGCAGAACTATCCCCCTATCCCCTCCTGTCATTCCAAATGACACGGACCTGTTGATTGTAATGCTGGGAACCAACAACCTGCTTCAAGGGCAGACGCCGGAGCATTCTGCCCAAAAACTGGAGCATGTTCTCACCCATATACCCCTGTGTCCAAACCAGATTCTACTGATTGCACCACCACCTCTCTCTTTGGGGCAATGGGTCACATCCCAACAGCTTGTAGACCGTTCTCTGGTATTTGCACAGTGCTGTCAGGAACTGGCACAACGGCTGGGAATTTTATTTGCCGATGCAGGCACATGGAAGATTCCATTGACCTATGACGGTGTACACTTTACAGAACAGGGGCATAAACAGTTTGCCTGTGGGCTTTTGGATGTACTGAATAGAATGAAGGCATAAACTAAGGAGGAATACACATGTTTCAACAAAAAGTGGCTGTCATTACAGGTGGTGCAAGGGGAATTGGAAAAGCCATTGCAGAAGAATTCAAAAAAGCAGGTGCCAATGTATGTATCATTGACCGCCTGCCCAATGAATACTTTGTAGGCGACCTTTCTTCTCAAACTGTATTAGAGACATTTACCAAAAAAGTGATTGATGACTACGGGCATGTGGACTTTCTGATTCACAATGCCATGCCACTGATGAAAGGGATTGACCAATGCAGTTATGAGGAATTTACCTATGCTCTGCAAGTGGGTGTTACAGCTCCCTTCTATCTCACTAAACTCTTTTGCCCCTATTTTGCCCCTGGTGCTTCTGTCATTCACATCTCATCTTCACGGGACCGGATGAGCCAGCCACAAACTGAGAGTTACACAGCGGCAAAAGGTGGAATTTCTGCTTTGACCCATGCCCTTGCAGTCAGCCTCAGTGGGAAAGTACGGGTCAATTCCATCTCACCGGGCTGGATTGATACCACTGACACACTATATGAGGGTTCCGATGCCATGCAGCACCCTGCCGGTCGTGTGGGCAATCCATTGGATATTGCCAATATGGTTCTATTCCTCTGTTCTGAACAGGCAGGATTTATCACAGGAGAAAATATTTGCATTGACGGTGGTATGACCAGACAGATGATTTACCACAACGACTTTGGTTGGACATTACAAAGGGATGAATGATGGAGCTGGAAAAGGAAAAAGGGCAGTTCAAATGGTTTCGAGAACATGAATTGAAAATCAAATGCAAGAATTTAGGTGAAACATCAGAACTATGGGTCACATGGAATCAGTATAATATTGCTCTGACACTCATCATGTTTGACTTTGTTACACAAATCAAAAGAGACCTTATGTTAGATGTATCCATACAAAAAGACCTGAATCAACAAAGGGTTTTTATGGTAAATTCAAGTGATACATTGGAACTGGTGGTATATCTATTCGAGTTTATCCGTGAATGGAAGATACAACCCAGTGGAGATGCTATCTCAACATCTAATATCATTCCAGATGAACTTTGGTATGAGTTCTGAAACGATACATAAAAAATTCACATAGTATCTTGCAATCCTCAAATATATGTGCTACACTGAATTCACAAGAGAATAAATTCTTCGGGGCAGGGTGAAATTCCCTACCGGCGGTATAGTCCGCGACCCACGAAAGTGGCTGATTTGGTGCAATTCCAAAACCGACAGTAACAGTCTGGATGAGAGAAGAATGAGGAAAAAATAGTGACTCTATGCCCCTTTCTGTGCATAGAGTCTTTTTTATCCCCAGCAATCGGAGGGTTTATGAACCTTGTAAACTTGAACCGAAAAGGGGAATCTGTATGATGAAATCCACAAAAAAGACCCAAGCCTTTGTCCTGACTGCCTTGTTGGCCGCAGTCGCTGGCGTGCTCATGTCCTTTGAGTTTCCGTTGCCTATGATGCCGCCATTCTATAAAATTGACTTCAGCGATGTGCCTGCTGTGGTTGGAACCTTCCTGTTAGGTCCTGTATCTGGAATATCGATTGAGGTCGTTAAGATTCTGATTAAGCTGCTCACTGTGGGTACTACCACCATGTTTGTGGGAGAACTGGCAAATCTTCTGGGAACCTTTCTCTTTATTCTCCCCCTTTGGATGGTATTCCGTGGTCTGGGCAAGCATCCAAAAGCCGGCATTATTGCTCTAGGTGTAAGTTTACCTATCCGCATTGTCTTTTCCTGTGTGCTCAATGCCTGCATTACGCTGCCTCTCTATGCCAAAGCTATGGGAATGCCTCTGGAGGATATTGTTTTAATGGTTGGCACAGTCAATCCTATGATTCAGAATCTCCCGCTCTTTTTGGTGTTAGCTACCGTTCCCTTTAACCTGATTAAGCTGCTGTTAAACTATATTGTTGGCTATCTGCTGTATGAACGGCTCAAGACAGTCACTGCAATCCAAAGAACGGAGGTAACTGTATGATTCGCAATTACAGAGACCTGACCCGCTTGGAAATGGAGCAAATCAACAAAGAAGAAACCATCATTTTAATTCCTGTGGGTGCCTTGGAACAGCATGGCAACCATGCCCCATTGGGAACAGATGATATGATTGCTGAAGCAATGGTGGAGTATCTGGGACAGGCTTTGGAAGAAGCAGGAGAACACAACTTTCCAATTTTAGCCTTTCCTGTCATTCCCATTGGGCTGAGCACCGAACACCGCAACTTCTGTGGCTCTGTTACCCTGCAACCGGATACATACTACCACCTGTTGTATGATATTAGCACCAGTTTAGCCCGCCACGGGTTCCGCAAACTTGCTTTTCTTGTATGTCATGGTGGCAACACTCCCATTGTTCAGATCCTCAGTCGGGAACTTCGCAGTCAACTAGGGATTTCTCCCTTTATTTTATCCAGTGGTGCATTTTCACATCCTGATGTACAGGCTACCTTGACTGAGGGGAATATCTATGATTTTCACGGTGGAGAAATGGAAACCTCTATGGTTATGGCAGTGAATCCGGCTCTGGTGAAACTGGAAACTGCGGAAGCAGGGATTCCCACCCCATTTGTGGGAAATCAAACCCTGAAAACAGCCGGCAGTGTTACCATTGGCTGGATTTCTGAGGACTGGAAAACTGCCGACGGAAAGCCCATCGGCATTGGCGGTGACCCCTCTGGTGCAACCGCAGAAAAGGGGAACATCATTTTAAAAACCAGTGCCAAAGTATTGGTGGAGGGACTGCTGGAAATTCGTGACTGGCAAGCGTAAAACCAACATTCATTCTTAAAAATAAACAGACAGCTCCTGATTTGTTGATCGGGGGCTGTCTGTTTTTTTGACCCAATTGTTATGGAGGTGAAGTAGGAGAATATTTGTTAAACCATTCAGCCTGAAAATAAATGCAAATTCTTTCCCTTTCTCTTATCTTTTGGGACTTCTTGATATCCCTTTTCAAACCTTTATGAATTCCATTTTTCTTTACCTATGTTCTTACCACAATATTTACAATATTAAATAGGAAGCAACACCAAAACTGGCATTGCTTCCGATTATAATCTCTCTTTATAGGGGGATAATCCCAAAAATGATACCCAGAACGAGCATACAAAGGCTGACTACCCAATAAACCAATAAATTGGGATGCTGAACTTCATATGATCTTTCAGTTCTGTATTGGTCAAACCGATCGCCAGATAAGTGGCAGGAACCAGAGGACTGACCATCAAGACCAGGTTCTTTCCAATGACCATAGTCAATGCAGTGCTGAGAGAGGCAACCCCATAGGTCTCTCCTACTTCCATGACCAATGGCATAATTCCATAATAGAAGTAAGCATCTGTACCAACACAGAGACCAAGAGGCAATGCCAGCACACCAAAAATAATATGGATAAACTGACCCATAAAAGAGGGAATGACGCTCATAATGGCGGTTGCCATTTCTGTCAGCATACCAGTACCATCAAAAATACCAACCATAGCACCAGCACTAAACAGAGTAGCGGAAATAATCAGGGCAGCAGGTGCATGTTTTTTGATTAACTTATCTTGCAGTTTTAAGTCAGGATAGTTGACAGCCAATGCCAAAGACAGCGCAATCAGGAAGGCTACATAGCTTGTTACAATGCCAGTAGAGAGCACTGCAATCAGGGCAATGGTCAGAACCAGATTGTAAATCAGCAGCTTTGGACGGCGCAGAGCAAGTTCATCTTCCTTTGCCTTCTGGTCAATCTCCACTTCTTCGCCGGCACCAGCACCAGCTCCCTGTTTGATTGCCAGCATACCCAGCAACACTGCAACCACCACGTTAAAGACCAGACCGGCAATTTGAATTGGAATGAGCATATGCCACAGCTCGTTGGCATCCATGCCCAGCACAGTGGCAGCCCGTGCCACTGGACCACCCCAGGGAAGCAGATTCATCACACCCATACATGCACCTGTGAGACACAACAGAATACGAGAATCAATCTTCATCCGTTTATAGACAGGATACAGAGCTGGAATTGTGATTAACACAGTGGTGACAGTGGTTCCATCCAGATGGACAATGGTCGCAATAATGGCGGTGGCTACTGTAACCGCAATGACATTATTTCCTGCCCTGCGCACCAAGAAGTTTACAATCACATCAAACATGCCTGTGTCAGACATGACACCAAAGTAAATCACGGAAAAAATAAACAAAATTCCATTGCTTGTTGTGGTTCCAATTCCCTCTTTGATAAACTCTGTAATCTCAATGGGATGATAGCCCAGCACCAGAGCGGCAATGGTTGGAATCAAGGTCAAAACAACAATTGGAGACATCTTTCCTTTCAAAAGCAAAACCACGATTAAAACAATCATGACAAAGCCGACGAAAGCAATCATATGTATGGTACCCCCTATTTCTTTATTTGCTTCTCTCAATTTCAACAACCACTGGCTAGCAACTGTTTTAGCTAATTTGCATTATAACCGCATTGTTGCCAAGAATCAAATTATGCTTTATAATAATATCCATAGGGAAGACCTATACTTATTGTGCAATTTTATTAGCAGAAGGGAATACCATATGGATTTAGAATTCAAAGATTTGGAATATCTGTGTGCTTTGGCACAGCATAAATCCATTACAAGGGCTTCTAAAGCACTCTTTATTACACAACCTACCCTGAGCCAATATTTGAAAAATTTACAACAGCGGCTAGGTATGACACTCTATCTTGTAAATGGACGACATATCCAACTGACACCAGAGGGGGAAGTGCTGGTGCAGGAGGGGAAAAAACTGCTCCGACAACGGGAAGAATTGTCCTCTATGGTCAACAGTGTCAATCAAACCGGATATGGTGTGCTCCATTTGGCAATTCCAATGGGACGGGGCAGCCATATCATCCCCACCTGTATTCCACCCTTTCACTGGCGGTATCCAAAGGCAGAAATCCACCTGACGGAAGGGTATTCCAAAGAACTGGTCAACCAGGTACAGGTGGGGAGCTGTGATTTGGTGATTATCAATAAGCCCAGCTTCCCTATCAGTTTAGAGTATGAGACTCTCGGTTTTGAAAAAATGATGTTGGTGGTGGGCTGTGACACCCCTTGGGCAAATGAAATCACCTACGATGCAAATGGACAGGCACACATCGCTCTGGAGCGGTGTGCCTCAGCCCCTTTTGTACTGCATCTCCCATGGCAGCACACTGGGCAGATTGAACGGCAGCTCCTTCACAGAGCCGGGGTAAAACCTAATGTGGTTTTGGAGACAAAAAATCTGGAAGCATCCTACCATTTAGCCGCCTGTGGCTATGGTCTGACCTTTTTATCTGAGTACCACATCAACCGCCTAACTACCAGGAACCAGACCTATAACTGTATATTAGATGACCCCATCAGCGAAATGGAAATCATCATTGGCTATCGGAGAAAAAGTGCCCTGTCGTTTCTGGCCAGGGAATTCCTAGACGTGGCAAAACAGGCATTGACCCATACTTAACTTGTACCTATACAATGCTGTGACCAAAGGAACTTGAAGGGGGCAATTTTATGGACAACAGCCATTTTTGGATAGAAAACATGGTTTTAAAGCGGTATACCGGTCCTGGTGGGGATGTAGCCATCCCAGATGGCGTGGCTAAAATTGCTAGGTCTGCTTTTTGGGGCTGTCCTAGCCTGACCAGTGTAACCATTCCAGAAGGTGTGACCAAAATTGGAGCATATGCCTTCTCTTACTGTAGTGGTCTGAGCAAGTTGACCATTCCAGAAAGTGTCACTGAGATTGGGGAATCCGCCTTCCAGGGCTGCACCAAGCTGACCAATGTAGAGATTGCACCAGAAAACATGCAGTTTCAAACGGAAAACGGGATGGTTATTTCCAAAAAACGCAAAACGGTGGTCTTTGCATTTGAATCATCACCCCATATCACCATTCCAGAGGGTGTAACCAAAATTGGCAGGGCTGCTTTCTATGAATGTACCGGTCTTGCCAGTATCACCATCCCAGATAGTGTCACCGAGATTGGTGCATATGCCTTCTGTGGCTGCACCGCTCTCACCAGTGTAAACATGCCAGCCCATGTAACCAAAATAAATGAAGGTATCTTCCGAGGCTGCACCAGTCTGTCCAGTGTAACGATCCCAAAGGGTGTAACCGAGATTGGTAACCATGCGTTTCGAGGCTGCACCGCTCTCACCAGTATCACCCTACCAGAACATGTATCCAGGATTGAACAGTTTGCTTTCTTTGATTGCACCAGACTGACCAGCCTGTCCATTCCACAAAGTGTAACCCAAATTGACATGTTTGCCTTCTTTGGCTGTACAGGACTATCTTACATCACCATACCACAGGG
>CALWON010000066.1 GCA_944383165.1 uncultured Oscillospiraceae bacterium | reverse complement strand
ACAGCAGGGGACAAGGGAGAGTGTGACGGTTCGGTGTGACGGTTGCGGTGTCATTTTTAACCGTCACAACCGTCACAGAGGGCAAGGAAACTGCCCAATGTGTGTAAAATAGATTTTTGAAGTGTGTGAAATGTGGGTAGGCAGCAGGAGTAAACAGGGCAGCTAAAGGGGAACGAGAAGGGAGAAAAATCCCCTGTCCTATGGTGTAGAAATCCCCTGTCCTATGGTGTAGCGCAGTTCTGTGAGCAGAGGATGGAGAGGGGAGAGAGAAATCCCCTGTCCTATGGTGTAGCGAGCATAGACTTTGTGTACACACCCAAAGTCTGTGGCAGAGCCGAAAGGGGCTTCTGCCCCTGTAACCTCGAAGGAAGGCAATGAGACAACAGAAGATGGTGTACAGGTGCGAGTGACAAAGGAGGAGAAAAAATAGGTGGAGTATGTGGCAAAGAGAGAAGGGGTAAACCTATCAGCCTATCTGTATTATGATTGGTGTAGAGAAAGGCAAAGCAGGGATGAGATTATCTGTACAGATGAATGGTTCTACTTGTAAAATCTGGTATATAGGTGTATGATAAAGAAAAAATTAAGGAGTCACCATTATGGAAAATTCTACCTATTATGCACACGCTTCCAACACAAACAAATTGCAAACGGTGCAGAGTCATCTATATGGGACAGCATCCCTGGCAAAAAAATTTGCAGTTCCATTTGGTGGAGAAGGGCAAGCAGAACTGGCAGGAATGACGCATGATCTTGGCAAGTATACAGAGGCTTTTCAGAGGAGATTACAAGGAGAGGCTATCCAAGTGGATCATTCAACAGCAGGTGCAATAGAGTGCTGGAAGCGAGGGCAATACCCTGCTGCATTTGCAGTGGCTGGTCATCACGGAGGGTTGCCAAATGGTGGTAGTCAGACAGATAAAAGTGACCAAGCAACTTTGTTTGGTCGCCTTAAGAAAAAGGAAGAGGGACGATTAGAACCCTATGAAATCTGGGAACAGGAAATCACCTTACCACAGATGGATGCCCTAGATTTTAAAAAACGTACTGGACCAGAATGGGTCTTTTACACACGAATGCTCTACTCCTGTTTGGTGGATGCGGATTTTTTGGACACAGAGACTTTTATGGATGGGCAGAGTCGGCAGGTTAACGAAACTTCTATAGAACAGCTATGGGATAAGTTACAGAACTACATATCAGACTGGTTTCCACCAAAAGGAGAATTGAACACACAGCGATGTAGGATTTTGGAACAGTGCAGAAAAGAGGGAGAACAACAATCGCAGGGATTATTTTCTTTAACAGTTCCCACTGGAGGTGGCAAGACAGTAGCTTCCCTAACCTTCGCACTGGCACATGCTAGAAAGCATGGACTACAACGGATTATTTATGTGATTCCCTATACATCAATTATTGAACAGACTGCGGAAACCTTTCGTACCATATTGGGAGCAGAGAATGTATTGGAGCACCATTCTAATCTACTTTATGACATAGAGGAGGCAAATTCTCAAACCATCCAGATGGCTAAGGCAACAGAAAACTGGGATATGCCTGTCATTGTGACTACGGCAGTACAGTTTTTTGAATCTTTGTATGCCTATCGATCCTCTCAGTGTCGGAAACTACATAATATTGCTGGTAGTGTTGTGATTTTTGATGAGGCACAGATGCTGCCAATTCCATATCTGCGACCATGTGTATGGGCAATCTCTCAGTTGGTGAAGTCATACCATGTCTCTGCGGTTCTTTGTACTGCAACGCAACCTGCATTGGCTCCTGCTTTTCGGGAATTTCTTCCCACCGTTCAGATTAAAGAATTATGTCCACCAGATACATGCCAGTGGGAATTTTTTCGTCGGGTGACAATTCAACAAGTGGGACGTCTTACATGGGATGAGTTGGCAGAGCGGCTTCAGACATGCAGCCAAGTTCTATGTATTGTAAATACCAGAAAGGCTGCTCAGGAGATTTTTGAGAAGCTGGGCAAGGATGGAAGCTTTCATTTGTCCACTCTTATGTATCCTAACCATAGAAAGAGACAACTGGCAGAAATACGCCATCGTCTGAAGGAAGGGCTTCCTTGTCGGGTAGTATCTACCTCTCTGATAGAGGCTGGTGTCGATGTGGATTTTCCAACTGTCTATCGGGAATTGGCTGGACTGGATTCTATCTTACAGGCAGCAGGACGCTGTAATAGAGAGGGAAAACGGTCAGTACAGGAGAGTATCGTTGCAATATTCGAGGGGGAGGGAAAGGTACCACCACTTTTTTCCGCTGCCATTGGTGCAGGGAAACATGTGATGATTCACCATACGGACATCACATCTTCAGAAGCAATTCATGACTATTTTCACGAGCTTTTGGAACTGAAGGGAAAAGCGGCACAGGATAAAGAGAGGATTCTATCCCTTCTAAGCACAGAATTTTTTCCGTTCCGCACTGTGGCAGAGCGATTTCAACTTATTGATACACCTACAAGGACAGTATACATTCCACTAGGAGAAGGAGCAGAGTTAGTAGAACAACTCCGTTCTGGTGTAGTGGGGAGAAGATTGTTCCAACAATTAGGACAATATGGTGTATCCATTTATGAAAAGCACTTTGTTGCCTTAAATGAATCTGGAGATATAGAAATCTTGGAAAATGGGAATGCAATTCTATATAATACCGCACTTTATTCCAATGAAACTGGTCTTTCTCTGAAAGCAGACAGTGGAAAAGGATTGTTCGTATAAAAGAAGAGCAGAGGGGAAGCATAAACACTTCCCCTCTGCCCGTTCCTAAAATCTTATCTAAATCAATGTTTCAATCCACGCATTGATGCGACATATCCAATATACCATACAATGCTTAAGAATGCAACCACATAAAAAATTCATTGAATTAGAAAAGAAAGATGTTGACTTTTGGGGAATACAGTGGTATTCTCATGGAGAAGAAAGAATTTGAATATTTGGAAAGGAGTGACACCTATGGCAATACGGTTAGAGGTTTGGGGAGAGTATGCTCTCTTTACCCGACCGGAAATGAAGGTGGAGAGAGTGAGTTATGATGTAATGACTCCTTCTGCTGCACGGGGATTGGTGGAAGCCATTTATTGGCACCCAGGTATGCGTTGGTATATTGACCGCATTCATGTTTGTTCACCTATCCACTTTATGAACCTGCGACGAAATGAGGTCAAATCCAAAATAATTGCCCGTACAGCTCGTACTGTAATGGAGCGTGGAACTGGCGAACTCTATCTCTGTACCTCAGAGGATATTCAACAACGAGCATCTTTGTTATTAAAGGATGTACGATATGTAATAGAAGCACACTTTGAAATGACAGAGAAGGCATCTTCAGGGGACAATCCCGGAAAGTTTCAAGACATTGTAAAGCGACGCATCCAAAAAGGGCAGTTTTACCATCAACCCTGCTTTGGTTGTCGGGAATTTCCGGCACAGTTTGGTTGGTGTGAAGAAATTCCCCCCTGTCCAAAAGAATTGAAGGGAGAACGGGATTTGGGGTGGATGCTCTACGATATGGATTACACCGATCCAGAACAGATTTCACCTCTTTTTTTCCGTGGGGTACTTCGAGATGGAGTGCTGGAGGTGCCACCTTGGAACAGTGAGGAGGTGCGGCGATGATCTTACAGGCATTGACAGACTATTATCAGACACTGGCAGACAAAGGAGAAATTTCACTGCCAGGCTGGGGAATGGTGAAGGTATCATATGCTCTGTGTATTGGAGCAGATGGGACATTGGAGCAGGTGCAGTTTCTCAAAACAGAACAGAAAAAAGGGAAAAAGACTATACTGGCACCTCAACTTATGACTTTACCTGCACCAGTGAAGCGAGCCAGTGGGGTAGCTGCCAATTTCCTCTGTGATACATCCAGTTATTTACTTGGCGTGGACAATAAAGGCAAGCCACAGAGAACATTGGAATGTTTTCAGGCTTGTCAGAAGCTCCATCAGGAATTGCTGGGTGGATTGGAGTGTGAGGCAGCAAAAGCAGTATTAGCATTTTTCCAAAATTGGCAGATAGAACAGGCACAGCACCATCCCGCACTGTCTGACTGCTGGGAGGAACTGATGGCAGGAGCCAATCTGGTCTTTCGGTATAATGGAGAATATGTGCATGAGGATTCCATGGTACAGAGTGCCTGGAATGACCATTATCAGAGTGCAGAAGATGGTCCACAGATGGTTTGTCTTGTCACTGGAGAACGTGGAACGGTTGAGAGTATCCATCCCTCTATTAAAAATGTACAGGGGGCTCAGCCCAGCGGTGCTGCATTGGTGTCCTTCAATGCACCTGCCTTTTGTTCCTATGGCAAGGAACAAAATTACAACGCACCCACCAGTAAATATGCTGCCTTTGCCTACACCACGGCTCTCAACCACTTACTCTCTGACTGGGAACATGTCTACCATATAGGAGATAGCACAGTTGTCTGTTGGGCAAAAGAGGGTGGGGATATTTACCAGAGTATGTTTGCATATGCCATGTTTGGACAAGAGCCAGCCTATACGCTGACAGATATGCAGGGGGCACTGAAAAATCTGTGTCATGGCATCCCGGTAGAACTGGACGAAAAGCGGTTAGACCCCAATATGGAATTTTATGTTTTGGGACTTTCTCCCAATGCTGCTCGAATGTCTGTACGTTTCTTTCTCCGTAACAGTTTTGGTGACTTTTTGCACAACATCCAAGCACACCAGCAGCGGTTAGAAATTGTGAAGCCTGCCTCTGACAAGTTTGATACCATTCCACTATGGAAATTGCTGGATGAGACTGTGAATCAGAACAGTCGAGATAAAAAACCAGCCCCCAATTTGGCTGGTGAAGTGTTGCGGGCAATTTTGATGGATACATATTATCCAGCTACACTACTGAATGGAGTGACATTGCGAATCCGAGCAGAACGCCACATAACCCGTAGTAGAGCTGCCATTATAAAGGCGTACTATTTAAAACACCCACATCCAGACATACCAAAGGAGGTTTTGACTGTGTCATTAAACCAAGACAGCACCAACGTTCCATACAATTTAGGACGGCTTTTTTCAGTATTGGAGGCACTCCAATTTGCTGCCAATCCAGGAATCAATACAACCATCAAAGACAGATATTTCAATTCTGCTTCAGCAACACCAGCCATGGCTTTCCCTGTACTGTTGAATTTAGCTCAAAAACATCTGAGAAAGCTGGATGGAGGTTTGCGGATTTACTATGATAAACAACTGGCTGCCTTGCTTGCTAAGTTGGGGGATCATTACCCCACCCGTATGAATCTGCCTCAGCAAGGCTCTTTCCAGTTGGGTTATTACCATCAAACACAAGCTCGCTTTGAGAAAAAGGAGGAGAAGTAATATGACACAACCAATACAAAATCGGTATGAATTTGTGATTCTGTTTGACGTGGAAAACGGCAATCCAAATGGAGATCCAGATGCAGGGAATATGCCTCGTGTGGACCCAGAAACTGGTCTTGGTATTGTGACAGATGTGTGTCTCAAACGAAAGATTCGCAACTATGTGGAAATGGTAAAAGAGGACGCCACTGGCTATTCCATTTATGTCAAAGACAGTGTACCTCTCAACCGCAGTGATGCGAAAGCCTATACAGCACTGGATGTGACAGAAAAGACAGTTCAGGAGAAAAAGAAAGCAGATCCAGATTTGGATCGGAAGATTCGGGATTGGATGTGTGCCAACTTTTATGATATTCGTACCTTTGGTGCTGTCATGACTACATTTGTGAAAGCAAAGCTGAACTGTGGTCAGGTGCGTGGTCCAGTTCAGCTGGGATTTGCTCACAGTGTGGAGCCTGTGGTACCTCAGGAGGTTACAATTACCAGAGTAGCAATTACCACAGAAACAGATGCAGAGAAAAAGGGTACCGAAATGGGACGAAAATATATCGTTCCCTATGGTCTCTATCGCTGTGAGGGTTATGTTTCAGCCAATCTGGCACGGAAAACCACCGGATTTTCAGAAGAAGACCTGTCTTTGTTATGGGAAGCCATTCTCAATATGTTTGAGCATGACCATTCGGCTGCTCGTGGTAAAATGGCAGTGCGTGAACTGATTGTATTTCAGCACAACAGTGAACTGGGGTGTGCACCTGCTTGGAAACTCTTTGATGCTGTGACCATAACACGAAAAAACCCAGATGACTGTGCACCAGCTCGTTCCTATCAGGACTATGTGGTGACGGTGGATGAAGCAAATCTGCCCACAGGAGTTACTTGTCAACGGCTGGGATGAGCTACAAAGAGGAGGAATATCTCCTGCTTTCTGGATTACAACATTTTGCCTTCTGCCGACGTCAGTGGGCATTAATTCACATTGAACAGCAGTGGCAGGAAAATTTGCGTACAGTAGAGGGCGATTTGTTTCATCAACGTGCTCATGACGAGCAGGTACGGGAGCGTCGGGGTGATCGTTTGATTTTGCGTGGGCTTTCTGTGGTATCACCTGAACTGGGCATTTCTGGGAAATGTGATGTTGTGGAATTTTACAAAAATTCCAAAGGAATTGCACTTCATGGGGAAGAGGGGTTGTGGATTCCCTTTCCTGTGGAGTATAAACGAGGTGCCCCAAAGTCTCATCAGGCAGATGAACTGCAACTATGTGCTCAGGCTATGTGTTTGGAGGAGATGCTCTGCTGTACCATTTCAGAGGGAGCCCTCTTTTATGGAGAAACCCGTAGACGGGTTTCCGTTTCCTTTACTTCAGAACTCCGCCAGCAGGTGTGCAATATGGTAGAGGAGATGCATCAGTTTAGCCGTAGAGGACACACACCAAAGGCAAAACCCACCAAGGGATGTGGTGCCTGTTCTTTGAAAGAGATTTGTTTGCCTGTTTTAATGAAGGGAAAGAATGTAGACACCTATTTGCGTCAGAATATGGAAGGAGAGTCATGAGACATCTGCTCAATACACTATTTGTAACATCAGAGGACATCTATCTTTCTCTGGATGGAGAAAATGTGGTAGCCAATCGCGAGAAAATGGTAGTGGCTCGCTATCCACTTCATACATTATCCGCCATTCTGTCCTTTTCTTATCCAGGTGCTTCACCAGCTTTGATGGGAGCCTGTGCACAACGAGGTATTTCACTGTCGTTCTGCACACCACGAGGAAGATTTCTGGCACGGGTAACAGGGGAAAACAATGGAAATGTGCTCCTTCGCCGCACCCAGTATCGGATTGCAGATGATCCCTTCCAGAGTTGCACCATTGCCCGTACAATGATTTTCGGAAAAATTCATAATGCCAGATGGAGTATTGAACGCACCAGAAGAGACCACAAGCTTCGGGTGGATGATCAGAACCTGAGAAGAACCTCTGAACAGTTAAAAAATTTGCTGCCTCAGATACTACAACAGACAGACCTGGACTGTCTGCGTGGACTGGAGGGTGCTGGAGCTATAGAGTATTTTGAGGTATTCAATCAGTTGATTCTGGGCGATTCCACCCTGTTTCAGTTCCAAACACGCAGCAGACGACCACCGTTAGATCCAGTGAATGCACTGCTCTCCTTTGCTTACAGTCTGTTGTCACATGACTGTACATGGGCATTGGAGAGCGTGGGGCTGGATTCTTATGTAGGATTTCTTCATCGGGATCGACCAGGACGCAGTTCGCTGGCATTGGATTTAATGGAGGAATTTCGACCCTGTATTGCAGATCGATTTGTTCTATCCTGTATCAACAACCGTATCTTTCAGAAGTCTGACTTTGAATATCGTGAAAATGGAGGCGTCTTTCTGAGTGAGTATGGAAGGCATTTATTTCTCAAGCGATGGCAGGAACGCAAAAAAGATAGCTTAACCCATCCATTTTTGGGAGAAAAAGTGCCATGGGGGTTGGTACCGTATTTACAGGCATTGCTTTTGAGTCGACACTTGAGAGGGGATCTGGAAGCATATCCACCTTTTTTATGGAAATGAGGATGAGAAGACCATGCTGGTACTGATTACCTATGATGTGAATACAGAGGACGCTGCTGGGCGAAAACGGTTACGTCAAATTGCGAAACAATGTGTCAACTATGGTCAGAGAGTACAATGTTCGGTATTTGAGTGCCTACTGGATGCGGCTCAGTGTAAATTACTTCAGGCGAAGTTGTTATCAATTATGGATCAAGATAAGGATAGTCTGCGTTTTTACTATCTTGGAAAACGTTATGAAAATAAGATTGAGCATTTTGGATGTAAATCTACCTATGAACCAGAGGGACTTTTGATTTTGTAGAGGTGCGAAGTAGTAGCAGACATAAAATATCCAGGAGGTTCGCACCAGAATTAGAGTTATTTTTTGAGATACACAGATACTGAATATACTTAATAATGTAGTAGATTTTTAGGAAGGATATTAAAAATTGACTATATTAAACAAGTATACTAATTCCTTTTTGTGTATTTTTGCAGTCGCTCCCCACACGGGGAGCGTGGATTGAAATTTTGGGTATGGCTGCGGCTGTGGCTGCGGAAACGGTCGCTCCCCACACGGGGAGCGTGGATTGAAATTTGGGATCAGCTTTGATTTGAGCGAGCGTTGTAGTCGCTCCCCACACGGGGAGCGTGGATTGAAATACGCAGTACGCGGCTTGCAAGCGTGGCAGACTACGTCGCTCCCCACACGGGGAGCGTGGATTGAAATAAGTCTGGAGAGGTTGGAATAGTGAATGTTTTGGTCGCTCCCCACACGGGGAGCGTGGATTGAAATAGGAAGTAGTTATCCTCTTTATGCTAATTTTGCTCGTCGCTCCCCACACGGGGAGCGTGGATTGAAATATTTATGATTGTCTGTATTCTAGGGGTGCGCTGGGGTCGCTCCCCACACGGGGAGCGTGGATTGAAATATGATGCACCTCCAATAATTCGTACGGGCATACGTCGCTCCCCACACGGGGAGCGTGGATTGAAATTCGCTTTCCTCCTTGTTTTCGTCTTCGTCTTTTGAGTCGCTCCCCACACGGGGAGCGTGGATTGAAATTTGAAGCACTCTGGAACACAATCACCCCACTGCACGACGCTCCGCACACGGGGGGCGTGGATTGAAAT
>CALWON010000065.1 GCA_944383165.1 uncultured Oscillospiraceae bacterium | reverse complement strand
CTGCCTTGCGCTGGGCGAGGTAGTGGTTCCATAGATACCGGCAACAACCAAACGTCCGCTGAATTTGCTGTTCCTGCGCCTTGGTCGGGTACAGGCGGAACTTATAGGAATATTCCATTGTACCACCCCCTACACGGTTTTCTGGTTCTCGATGTACTTCTTGATTGCAGACAGCGGAGCGCCTCCAACAGTAGAAACAAAGTATGAGTTTGTCCACAGTGTTGGGATGCGGGAACGCAACCAAGGAAACTCTTGACGCAATATACGGGACGTTGTTCCCTTAATTAGCTTGACGGCCTTGTGGATACCAAACTGTGGGTCTACTTCAATTAGCAAATGCACATGGTCTGGCATGACCTCTATCTCGATGAGAGAAAAATCACGTTCTGCACAAACCTCCTGAACCAGAGACTTTAGACGAACGTCTACCCCATCGACCAAGACCTTTCGGCGGTATTTTGGACACCAAACCACATGATATTTGCAGGAATAGACCACGTTAGAGTTGCTTTTATATTCCATGCAAATATTATACCACAAGGAGACATCTAATGCAAGAGAAGGCGGGAGAACAAGGCGCGGCTTATATCCCCATGCCTAAAGGCAGGGGTTTTACGCCGCATTTTGATAAGAAAGCGTAGTGAATACAATGGAAAACCATATCATAACAAGAGCATTTGAAAAAATATCCCCACTTTCTTTTAAAAAAGAAAGTGGGCAAAGAAAATTTTGTGAGGTCTCTCAGGCAACCCCTTTAAAAAGGAACAACTGCTCCACTCTGTAAGAGCATTTTGTAAGGTTTCTGAGGCTACATTTCTTTTGCTGTTTGTCTCAGCCACTTTTCCACCCAATACTCTTGGAAATCTCAACGTTGTTCCTCAGAAAACGTGGGTGATGGCTACACCCAAAGTTCTTTTTGCCTCCTTTTTCTTTCAAGAAAAAGGAGGTCAAGAAAAAGGAAGTTACTCTTTATTCAAAACCTGTGGAATCAGGCTTTTAGCAAAGCGACCGGAACCACGATTTTTCACATAAAAATAACCCACAATGGAAAACACAATGGCACCCACAAAATTCACAAACAAATCCATCATGGTATCCAGAATTCCAATGTCCAGATAGCCACCCAACCCCAGCGGGATTTCCTGTCCATCTGCCACCACAATCACATCTGTGATATTGTGAATGGCAACGGGAATCTGACTGCCGGTTGGGTCAAGCATCACAGAGGAGATGGAGTTGACCACAGTATCTTTTTGCATGTCCAAAAAGAAAAAGACATCCATGGCACACTCAAAAAACTCCCACAGCACACCAATGGTCATGGAGAAACAAAACGCCACAATCGCCATATAGATGGGGGACAGAGACAGGGAAACCCGCTTGTGCCGATTGCACAAGTCTACCAGCGAAAACCCAATGGCAGCACATAGGAACCCATTCAAAGTGTGTAACATGGTGTCCCAGTATGCAAATGTGGTATAGTAGGAGCTGATTTCCCCCAAAATCTCTGCCGCAAAAATAAACAGTAAAATAATGATTTCCAGTGCATTGGGTAAATCAATCTGTAACTGTTTTTCCAAAATGGTGGGCAACAGAAATAAAATCAGCGTGAGAACACAGAGAAAGACGTTCTCAAAATTGCGGTTGAAAAACTGGGCTACCATCATACCCAGCACTAAAAATCGCAAAATGATGTACACAGTAGCCACCACAGGCTTTTCTTTCAGGCTTCTGTGGGCAGTAACAAGAAAATTTTGCTTTTTTGCCATAAACACTCCTTTTCCGTTGGTGCCAGCACTTGCTGACACATTTGGCTGTCCTCCTGCATATGATAGGGAGAGGTGAGTACATTGGATTTGAAACATCGAACCATTACATTAAGAGAACTTCTGGAAAATCCAAAGTCAAAAGCAGTCTTGCAACGGCGATTTGGAAAATGGATGAACCACCCACTGGCAGGGGCTGCCCAGTCCCTGACCCTTGCCCAACTGGTGGAGCTTGCCTCCAAACAGTTGCCACGGAAAACCATCCAGGACACCTTACAGGAGCTGGAGCGGCTGTAAAGCCGCTCCTCTTTGATACAAAAAGAAATCAGCCCTCTTTGGTGTAGAATGGCTCCACGTCTTCTACAGAAGATTTTGCAAACTCACTGTGAAAGGGAATGGCATCCAGAGGCAATTTGGTTTCAAATTTGCCTGCTGTCTCCTGAATGGCAGCCAGAACTTCTGCCTGCTCCCCTGTGTGGTCTACCACCAGCATATAACGTTGCACCCCATCTGGGCGTACCAACTGGCGCAGCCACATGGTTGTAATGTCTCCACGCTGGGCAGCCAGTTCACTGACCGCCTTCAATGCCTCCACAGGTACCAGCAGGGGGTCTGCCACCATCATAGCGGTGTCCCCTTCCTCACGCTGTAACAGCCCCTGTTTCCGCATAGAAAGGGCACGGATCATGTCACGGTTCAAGGTCAGGCTCAGACCCGCTGGATTCACAACCACCCCTTCTGGCTGTGCCTGGTCGTTATCCAGCATTCTGGCATAGTGGTCAAAATCCACCACCAGAATCTGAGGCTCATCTCCCTCTTTCAGGAACTTTTTCAGCTCATTCACATCGGTAAAAGCAGGCAGCAAATGCTTTCCCTCATTGGTGACAATCACACGGAAGCGGACATTCTGTTTGCCTTCTCCTGCCGCCTCTCCTGTCTGTACAGGAGCCAGCAGTTTTGCCTCATGAATGAGGGTGTCCAGCACCTCCTGTTGTTTCTGCAAATTTTTGTTCTCATGCAGTTCTTTGATTGCCTGCACCAGTTTTTCATTGTGAATCTTGTCTTGGTCAATCACCTTCATACCTGGAACACCTTGGGCAGTAGCGATTTTTTCCATCACAATCTTTTTCTGTTCTGCCAGCTTCAGAACCCGCTCCTTTTCCATGGTCATGCTGATCCCCATAGGGTTGATGACCAGCCCAGCCACTTTGCCCTCACGCTGCAACATGGTCACATATTGGTCAAAGGTGACCGGCAGAATCTGGGTACCGCTGTCCTCTTTTACATACTTTCTCAGTTCTTCCACATCGGTAAAGGCAGGCATATAGTTCTGCCCCTCCTTGTTGGTAATGAGCATAAACTGGACCATGCTTTTCTTCCTGCCCTGCTCATCCACTTCTCCTTCACTCTGCACCTTGGCAGGAGCCAGGAACGTGGCTTTGTGCAAAATCAAAGTCAGCACCTTGTTCTGATTTTCGGGGGTTTTGTTTTCGTGTAGCTCTTTCAAAGCCGCCACTAAATCTGGATTTTCTACTACTTTTGGTTCATTGGCCATTGGAATCAGCCTCCTAATCTCATGAAAACTGGGCATCTCTCTTGCCCCACAGGTCATAATCCGATATACTCTACAGATAGTATGACCACACTCTCTTTATCATACCAGAAAACAGGGGGAAAACACAAGATGCAGTATGAAAAAATAAAAAAAGCCACCTTTCTCAGCCGTCCCAACCGCTTTATAGCAATGGTGGAACTGGATGACAGAGAGGTGGTATGCCATGTGAAAAATACCGGTCGATGCAGAGAATTGTTGGTCTCCGGTGCCACTGTGTATCTGTGCCACAGTGACAACCCCAACCGCAAAACTCAGTATGACCTGATTGCAGTGGAAAAAAGTGGACTGCTCATCAATATGGATGCACAGGCTCCCAATGCTGTGTTTGCAGAATGGGCAAAGGCTGGAAAGTTTCGTTCTGACTTGCAGACATTCAAACCAGAAACGGTCTACCAGTCCTCACGGTTTGACTTTTACTGGGAGACTTCCACACAACAGGGATTTGTAGAGGTAAAGGGGGTCACATTGGAAGAACATGGGGTGGTACGCTTCCCCGATGCACCAACAGAACGTGGTGTAAAACATATTCATGAGCTGATGAACGCAAAACAGGCGGGCTATCAGGCTGCCATCTATTTTATTGTCCAGCTCTCCCCTGTCCGCTTTTTTGAACCAAACGGACAGACACACCCACAATTTGCCCAGGCACTGCAACAGGCACAGGCTGCCGGTGTGGAAATTGCTGCCCTGTCCTGTACAGTCACACCCAATTCCATCACCATAGACAAGCCTGTACCTGTGGTGTTATAGGCATACTCAATCTTCATAATGTCCTTTGCAAGATAAAATATAGATTGTATCATTTTCAGCAGTGTAGTACACAATTCTGTGCTCATGGTTAATCCGTCTGCTCCATGCCTTTCTGTATTTAAGTGGTTCTGGTTTTCCAATTCCAACAGAGCAGCCATTCCTGATAATATCTTTTAAAAGTTCATTGATTTTTTTGAGCATTGCTTTGTCTGTATACTGCCAGTAAAGATAATCATCCCATGCCTTTTCTGAAAATGACAAATTACCCATTTGCCATACCCTCAAGTTCTTCCATGCTTTTTACCACAATTTTTCCCTGTTGAATTTGTTCTAAACTTTTATCTATTCTGTCTAAATATTCCGCATTGTGAGAAGCTCTCACCAACTCATTGTATTTCTCCAGACTTAACAGAACCACATTTTTTTCATTTTTTCTTGTGACAATCACTGTTTCGTGTCTGTCTGTTGCCTGATCACAATATTCCTTTAATTTACTGCGAATGGTACTATAATTCACTGCCAACATAGCAAACACCCTTTCTACTGTCTCACAACTCTATTCTGTACAATTTATTGTACCATATTATTCTATGCAATACAAGCAAAACAGATACATGCACTCTGCACAAAACAAAAAGAACTGAAAAATCCCAATAGGAACAGATAACATCCTATTGGAATTTTTCAGTTTACAGTCATTTTATTGTTTGGGTTGTGTATGATTACACTGCAAATGGGCAGGCAAATTATCAAAAGGAACCTGATGTCCCTGTCATACAGCACATTACTGTCCGTACATCTGCTTTATTTACTTGCCCAGTTTCCGGTTGCCTCAGCTGTCAGGTAGGCATTGATAAAGCCGTCCAAATCCCCATCCATCACATTGTTGATGGCACTAGTCTCATAGGCGGTACGGTTATCTTTGACCATCTGATAGGGCATGAACACATAGGAGCGAATCTGGCTGCCCCACTCAATTTTCATCTGTACCCCTTTCAGGTCGGAAATCTTCTCTGCCTTCTCCTGCATTTGCAGCTCCACCAGCTTTGCACGGAGCATTTTCATACAGTTGTCCTTATTCTGGAACTGGGAACGCTCTTGCTGACTTGCCACCACAATTCCCGTTGGCTTGTGGATGAGGCGCACCGCAGAGGAGGTTTTATTGACGTGCTGTCCACCAGCACCAGAGGCACGGTACACCTGCATTTCAATATCCTCAGGGCGGATGTCTATCTCCACATCCTCTGGCAAATCGGGCATAACCTCTACAGAGGAGAAGGAAGTCTGACGGCGTGCGTTGGCATCAAAGGGGGACACACGAACCAGACGGTGAACGCCATGTTCTCCACGTAGATAGCCATAGGCGTTTTCCCCTTCAATCATAATGGTAGCGGACTTGATACCAGCCTCATCCCCGTCCTGATAGTCCATAATCTGATAGGTAAAGCCGTGACGCTCTGCCCATCTGGTATACATACGGTAGAGCATCTGTGCCCAGTCTTGGGCTTCGGTGCCACCTGCACCGGGATGGATGGTGAGAATCACGTTGGAGCTGTCATACTCCCCAGTCAGAAGGGTCTGAAGCCGTGCTTCCTCCATGTTCTTTTCCAGCTCTGCAAAGCCCTCCTCTAGTTCAGGAATCAGGCTCTCATCCTCAAACTCGTTGCCCATTTCGCAAAGTGCCATCAAGTCGTCCCACTGCTGTTGACGCTTTTTCTGGCTGTCCACTTTGCTCTGTAATACTTTGATTCTCTGCTGTACCTTCTGTGCCTTGTCCAGATTGTTCCAAAATCCGTCAGAAGCAGACTCTGCCTGCAACATGTCCAGTTCCTGCTCTGCTGCATCCAGATTCAAAGCCGCTCCCAGTTTCTCCAGTGTGGGAGCCAGATTATTCAGCTTGACCTTGTACTCGTCGAATTGAAGCATAGGTTCCTCACTCTCTTTATCAAAAAATAAATTGAATTTTGATTGAACCAACCTATTATACCCGATTGACCAGAAAAAGTAAAGATAAAAAGGCATAAAAACACAGGTCTCCCACAAAATACGGGGAGACCTGCAAATGATGTATCGTTTATTCTGCGTTCAGTGCTGCCATGGTGATGTAGTTATAGGGCTGATTGAAGTGGGGCAGGAAGAACAGGTCCAACAGTTTTAACTGGTCAATGGTCAGTTTCTGCTGGATGGCAAGGGAGAACAGATGGATTCCCATAGACACATCATAGTCAGAAACCAACTGTGCACCCACAATCGCCCGTGTATCTTTGCGGTAGACAATGCGTACGGTTGTCTTGGTGTTGCCATGCTCCATAAAAGCAGCCTTCTGCCAGTCTGTGCACTCGGTTGTCAGTACATCCATGCCCTCTGCCTCTGCCTTCTGCTTGGTCAAACCAGTGCTGAACATATTCAGACCCCAGATGGAAATACCATTGGAGCCCTGCACCCCTGGGCTTTCCAGAACAGTGCCACAGGCATTGTGGGCAGCCAGAATACCAGAGCGCACTGCATTGGTTGCCAGTGCAATGTAGTCGGTTCTCTCCTTGGCATTGTTGTAGATGGTGGCACAGTCACCCACTGCATACACATTGGGGTCGCTGGTTTTCTGGGTGCGGTCTACCAGATAAGCACCTCTTTGCAGCTGCAAATGCTCCCCACCCAGTGCAGAGTTGGGTACAAAGCCAATGGCGAAAACCACCATGTCGGTATCATAGGTTCCTTTGGAGGTCACAACCTTTTTCACTGCACCATTTTCACCCTGTAACTCCAGCACCTTTTCGCCAAAGCACATCTCAACCCCGTGGGCTGCCATATGGTCTGCCATACGCTGACAGAAATCGGAATCATAGTAGCCAGACAGGCAGGTATCTGCACAGTCCACCAGACGGGTTTTTCTTCCGTTGCGCACAAATGCCTCTGCCAGCTCAACCCCAATGTAGCCTGCGCCCACAACGGTTACCTGCTGGATTTTGTCACTCTCTAGCTTGTCAATGACTTCCTGGGCATGTTGGAACTGCTTTACAGCCTGTACATTCTCCAAATCCATGCCGGGCAGGTTTGGCCAAATGGGTCTGGAACCGGTAGCAAGAATCAACTTGTCATATGGCTCTGCATACTCTGTCCCATCTGCTCCCTTTGCATGTACCACACGATTTTCATAGTCAATTTCTGTGACTTCTGTATTCATGTGGACAGTGGCTCCCTTCTCCTCCATTGCCTCTGCGGAGGAATAGAACAGCCCCTGTGCACTGCTGATTTGCTTTCCAATCCACAGTGCCATGCCACAGCCCAGAAAACTGATGTTAGAATTCTGGTCAAATACAGTCACTTGATTCTCAGGATATTCATTCAAAATGGTGTTGATGGCGGCGGTGCCTGCGTGGTTGGCTCCTACGACAACGACTTTCATATTTCAAAACCTCACTTCATATAAAGTTTAGGGATTTCTTGTGTACAGGATACTTGTTTACTATGATTTTGTCAACTCCCATTTTGTCTCAAATTTATAATTTATTAGGATTGTATGGAAATGATTCTGTGAATTTTTACTTCTCTATCTTAAGTAACAAAAATTATTATTATTTGTATTTTGCCCTCACTGGTATCTTGTCAGAACAAACAGACTGTGGTATACTGTCCCTTATCTGTACAAATCAAATATATAATCTGCCACCGGGTAGAAAGATGAAACAGCATCTTGTTGTTACGGCATTAGGTCTGAGAAGTCGTAACAAAAAGATGCTGTTTTTTTGAGAAGGAGTGTTCTTTCATGAAAAAACAACTGAGGGCTTATATCATCCCGAATATCCTTGCCATGATGGGTACATCCTGTTATGTACTGGCAGATACCCTATTTATTTCTCTGGCAGAAGGTGCCAATGGCATCACTGCTTTGAATTTGGTGCTGCCTATCTATGGTCTCATCTATGCCATTGGGTCCATGATTGGGGTAGGTTCTGCCACACGGTACGCCCTGCAAACATCCATTGGGCATCCCGATGCAAATTGCTATTTTTCCAACTCCATCTGGTTCACACTGCTAGTCAGTATTCCTTTTGTGCTTGCTGGTATCTTTTGCCCTGGCTGGGTGCTGACCTGTCTGGGCGCAGATGAAACCATCCTGTCTGTTGGGTTCAACTATACACGCATTGTTTTATGTTTTGCACCCTGTTTTATGCTCAACTACACCATGACCGCCTTTGTGCGTAACGACCACGCCCCCAATGTGGCAATGGCTGCCACCCTATGTAGCGGTCTATTCAACATTGCCTTCGACTACATTCTCATGTTTCCTCTTGGGCTTGGAATGGTAGGTGCTGCCCTAGCCACAGGATTTTCCCCCATTGTCAGTATGTCTATCTGTATGGTGCATTATCTGTCAAAACGGAATACCATTCTCTTTTCCAAACAGCTTCCCTCTCTGCCTAGACTGTTGGCAAGCTGTAAGTTGGGGGTTGTGGCATTTGCCGGAGAACTGTCCAACAGTATCACCACAATGGTGTTCAATTTTCTTCTGCTGGGACTGGGTGGCAATCTTGCAGTGGCAGCCTATGGCATTGTGGCAAATTTTGCACTGGTGGGGGTTGCCCTGTTCAATGGTGTCTCTCTTGGTTTACAACCCTTAGCCAGTGCAGTCCATGGGCAGGGAGACACACAGGGGGAAAAAGAAATTCTTCGCCATTCCATCCAGATTGGTTCAGCCATTGCCTGTTTCTTGGTTATCATCACATTGATTTTCCCTGAAACTCTTGTTTCTGTGTTCAACAGTGAACAGTCTGAACCATTGGCAGCCTATGCCGTCCCCGGTTTGAGCCTGTATTTTCTTGGCTTTCTGGTGGCTCAGATCAATATCATCCATGCAGGTTTTTTCAGTGCCATTGGAAACAGTGTGGCATCCTCTGCCATTGCCCTGTCCAGAGGTGTGGTTTCCATTACTGTATTCGCCTTTCTTCTGTCCCATCTCTTTGGCATCAACGGGGTTTGGCTGTCATTCCCTGCCGCAGAAGTTGCCACATTGCTGCTTAC